>JASJCW010000062.1 GCA_030065265.1 Prochloraceae cyanobacterium | reverse complement strand
TGAAAATAATGTCGAATCTCATTCCCAACTTGCTACAAGATTAGCAAGACATACTCAAATATGTAGTTCTTGTAATCGAGCTTATCGAGTTAGCAAACAAGTTAGATATGTGAGTATGGGATTAGCGATCGCTCTTTTCACTTTAGCTGTACTGGTTGATAATTCTCGAATTGAAATAGTAGCTGTTTCTATTGCTTTGTTAGCGGTAATAATAGCCGCTTCAGCTCAAATGCTAAAAACTAGATTTGAGGTATCTTATAGTAGATTTCCTAAAAACTAAATTATGAATAGTAATCGATAATTGCTAAGCTTCTTCTACTCTTTGATAATAGGGAATTATCCTGACAAATTTAGCTTCCTTACCGAACCGACAAAGTGCGGTCAAAGGTTCTAATTCTGCTACTTTACTTTCGCCAAATCTAAATTTACTGGCTACTTTCTTAACTTCAGTTTGATCTACTGGCAAAACTATCTTTGTGCTAGAGTTACCAATTACATCTTTACTTAAGTGCCTTTCTGATTGAGAAGCTAGTACCATAGCTAAACCGTATTTTCTGCCGTCTGCTAAAATGCGATCGCACGCGCTACCAGGTTTTTTAGGCATTTCTTTGGCTTCATCGATAAACAAATAAGTACGAGGCATTTTCGATTTAGCTTCACCCATCAATCTATGTTTGTTCATTAATTGGCTGGCTAGAGACTCAGCTGCAATCGATGCTATCTCCGGTGGCAATTTGTGCATATCGATTCTGATTAGCTTAGCTGATAGATCGGGTTGGGGTTTGCTGAATACTCCATATTGAAAAGTAGCAGCTAGTTTAAGTTTGAGTTTTTGGGATTCTTTACATCCAGCTTCAATCCTTTTATCTATTTCGGTTCTGATGTCGCTAAAGTTAGGCGGTTGCTTATCCCAAGTGCTTATGTCAGATTGAATTATACCTTTGCGATCGTAACATTCGCTGATTATCTCCAAGATTAATCCTTCTTGGTTTACGCCCAACTTCAAGGAGTTTTTGAGAGTAGTAGCGACTAAGATAGCCTGTAAATTAACTCCCCCTCCTTCTGGATCTTTATTAATCGCTAAAGGATTGATGCCATGATTGCTAGCCATATTGAGAGGATAATAAGTCTCGCCTTTTATCTCCTGGTCGCCATGAAAGTCGATTAAGATAACTTTGGTATCGGCATATTTATTAGTTATATCGTAGGCGATCGCCTTTAAAGTTTGAGTTTTACCGCTTCCCGAACCACCAATAGCGACCAAATGACCGTTAGGAAGCTTCTCTGGATTCCAAATTGTATTAAATCCGATCCTTACGCCAGGTTTATTTATAGATGCGATCGCATTATCATTTAGATCTGATGAGAGTGTAGTAACTTTATTAGCCTTTAGGACTGGTGTTGGTAATGGTTTTTCTTTTTTAGCAAACATTATTTTTATAAAACTGAATGGTTAAATGGTTTTTGTTATCGAACGTCGAGAGCTTTTATCGCTTTGCTTCTCAATGAGATATTGTTAATTTTGACTAATGGCTTTGAACTTTTTGGCTCGATCCTTGAATTTAAGACTCTGACTTTGAGCGATTTATTCCTGACTCATGACTTCTGACTTCTTATTGAACATCGATCGCCCTGATAATAATATTTCCAGTGCCGTAATAATTGCCTAGTTTTTGGGATATTAATTTCGGTGGTGCTGCGGTCAACTTAACTTGAGATCCAACTTTAGAGATGGTATCAAATTGATTGAGATTAACTGGTATATCTAGATCTTCTGGATCTGAGATTTCCAAAGTTCCGCTTATATAAACTCTTTGCTCGGGAAGTTGCTGCATTATACTGCCGATTTCTCGAAGATCGAGATAGACATCTCTAGTAAAAACGCTTGCTGAGGCTATTTTGTTGACTTTAATCCTATCCGGTACGATCTGACTAGCTTGTGAATTGCCGATTAAATAAAATGTATCACCCTCATCTTTTACTAGAAGCTCATTTTCTGATATTGGCTTGACTACTTCATAAGTGCGATCGATTTTCTTAGTATTGATTCTGTCATAACCTTTTACTTCGACTTCAAGCAAGTATTGAGATATCTCTTCGTTAACCGTTTCTATAGCAGTAGAAGGCATTCCTAAAACGCGATCGAACTGTTTAATTAGACCGCCGTTTAGATTTAAATTAATCGATACTATTGCGATCGCAGTTAATAAAATGAGTAAGAACAATTCTATGTTGCTGCCCGTCGATAATCTCAGTCTGGGATTGCCTGGAATGACTAATCTAGCTTTACTGGGATAAAATGCTGCGACACCACTTTTAGTAAAAACATCGGCAAACCATCCTAAGAAATAGCCCAGGACTAAAGCTTGCCAGTAAATACCATTAATGAAGAAAAGTAGCGGCAAACTTATAAAGGTAACTATACCTGTAGCTAAAAAACTATGACTTATACTTCTGTGGGCAAAACGATTTTCTAGAAAGTTAGAGATAGGAAATAATATTCTACCGATATGAGATTTACTCGTATCTACATCCGGCAGTTGGGATGCGATCGCAGATATTGCTAAAACTATTGGATTGCCAGTTCCTAAAGTTACGCTAGTTAATGCCACGCTAAAAGCAGCATGGGTTAGTGCCATCATCGCCTTAGCCTCATGAAATAACTACATTTTGGAAGATCGGATTTTAGCAGTTTTACATTTACGTTCGATCGCGAATTATTGGAAATCGGAACTAACTTTGAAAAGATCGCTTCTGACTTCTGACTCCTGACCTCTGACTTCATCTGCCAAGTCTCCCAGACTTACGAGGTAAACTGTAAATTAAAATTCTAATTATTGCGATCGCTACTGTCATCATGCCGCCAATTAAATAAAGACTGTTGTTGTTGAAACCTCTGCCGATAAACTTGACAATCAGCAAGCACATTAAAGCAGCGATTAAAAAGGGCGTACCGTCGATCCATTGAGTATGGTCGTAAGCTTTATCATCTAATCCCAGATACTCCTCTTTAACCACCCTTTTAGCTAACATCGGATTGCCACCAGTTCTAGCCAGCAGTTCGGCTATTTTGGCTCTCGGTATTTCAAAGTTTAATAGGCTTGCTTCAGCATACATTATTTCCCTTATATCTTTTTCTGCCATCGGTTCTAATTCCATCCTGGGCAGTTTAATAAATATGTCCTTTGCTGGAGGATAAGTAGCTAGTAATAACATTGGTCGATCGCGATCGTGCAATTCTTCTAACCAACATCTGAGCGATACGGTCAGCCTATGGGCATTGTCGCAGATAATCAAAGCTGTATTATCTTTCAACCATTGTTGTATTGCTTGTTTGAGTTCTTCGGTTTTGAGTGCTTTACCTTCAATAGATTCGGTATCTACCCCTAATTGTTGGGCTAATTCTAAAAGAATTTGTTTGACAGTTCCCGACCCGATCGCAGCAGTTATAAATCCAGATTCGATTAAATCTTGTTTTACCGCTCTTCCTAAGAAACTTTTACCCGAACCTGGTTCGCCGACTACTAACAAACTAGAGTTAGCAATAAGTGCAGCAACAATGCGATTTTTTTTTCTGTATCTATAGCAGGTGGGGGAAAGAGAATTATTTTCAGTGACTATAGATTCGCGATGACCGTTACTATTTATTTTGTAGGTGTAAACTTTTTCAGTGCCGTCGGCAAGCTTTTTTTTGTGCCTCTTGATTCGCATCTTTCTTTTTTAAGTTCTTCGATTTCTTCTTGTAAATAACTCTTTTGTTTTTCTGCGATTAAGAAGTTACAAAATATCGAAATTAAAGACATCGATAGTGTGATAGCTATCAATTTTATGATTAAGCTGCTCTGCGTTTTCTCACAGTTGCTAAAGCCGCTTCTGCAAAGCTCTTGGGAGAGATTTTCTTTGGGCAAGATTGCTTCTTTGATGCGGTCACTTCTGCTCTTAAATCTTCATCTAAAAGTTGCCAATTATTGAGATAATCTGCTGTTATAAGATTCTCAGCTATGAGGATTCCTGCTGCTTTTTCCTGCGCTTTTCTATCTAAAACAATTATTTCTTCTGCAATTAACTCTTCTCGATGTTGAGATTGTTGCTCGGTATTTTGATTGTCTATATTTTTTCGCTCTTGTAAAATAATCGCACTGAAATCATGCATAGAGCCGCCAGCTTTGATATGTTTATCTAATTCTTCTAAAGCTATAAATTGTTCGGCATCGAGCCAGCATTGACCGTTTCCTTTATGAGATTTAATTCTAGCTTTATCGAGGCGTTTGTAGGCTTGAGACTTACTTAATGGAGTTCCTTCGCTGTTGTAGTGATTTCTGATTTTTTCGATTAATTCTTCTGAATTGCTGCTAAGAAAATGTCGTTCGTTAGTCATTTTAGCTGTTGGTTTTGTTCGTTATTAATTACAAATATCTTCGATTTTGCACCGGCTTTCAAGATTATTTATGCTTAAAATATAGGATTTTTGTCTTAATTTCTCTCGGGTTAGCGTAAAATTCTCTCCAATTGTCGTAAATTTCTCGTCAAACAAGCATTTTTTCTCCCGATCCTGACGAGAATTTCTCCTTAGACTCGCGAGAATTTCTCGTTTGTCAGTATAATTTATGATGAGAATTTTGCTCTTACCTGTTACAAGTAAAAGTAAGATTTAATAGATTTCAAAGTATATGTACGAGTTGCGTAAAGGTGGAAGGTCTAAAAAAGCTAATTACTCTACCGTAGTTATGAGAGTGCCTAGCCCGATTAAATTAGAAGTAGCTAAGTTAGTAGAAAAATTCCATCAAGATAACGAATTTTATTTATCCCTTCCTATTGATGGTCAGTGGTGGGAAGTATTGGGAGTTTCAAAAGATGCGGAATGCGATCTCGTTAAAGCTGCCTATAAGAAATTAGTTAAACTCTATCATCCAGATATTAATCCCAAAAGAGATGCTCGAGCTAGAATGGCTGCCATTAATAATGCTTACAGAGCTTATCGAGAACAGTTGAAATAGTTAGCAGTCGAGTCAAGAAAAACTTTTACCATAATGTTATGGCAAGATATTTAGCACCAAGTGAAATATTAAGAAAAACTTTTACCATAATATTATGGCAAGATATTTAGCACCAAGTGAAATATTAAGAAAAACCTTTACCATAATGTTATGGCAATTCGAGAGCTAAGATAATTAGTAATCGAGCTGCAACAAAAAATAATGAACAACCAAATAGTTTTAGGTTTGCTGTCAGAAGCGGGAGGAGTAGGCAAAACCACCATTGCAGTAAACCTAGCTTATGAGTGGAGCTGTCGCGATCGCTCTGCGGTAATTCTAGATTTAGACTCGAATCATAGTTTAGAAGATTTTGTCGGCTTAGGGGACGATTGCGAAGCTGACGAAACGATTGTCAAAGTTTTTAGTAAAGATTTTCAAGGAGATTGGCCTTTACAAACACCCCCTGAATTTCCAGAAAAGTTTCAAGTATGTCAGGGTCATTCTTTGCTCAACGAAATCGAACAAAACCTGGTTAGCAAAAAGAGAAGGGAATATATACTTTGCAAGCTGCTTAAAGATTATCCCCTCTCGAGCGAGTTGGTAATTTTAGATTGTAATGCTGGTTGGGATTTAATCTCTTATAATGTTTTGGCAGCTTCAACTCATTTGCTGATTCCTTTAGATATGGGAGTTAAAGTAAAAACTGCAGCTCGTTTGATTGAAACTATTTTATTGACAGCCTCTGAATTAGAATTAGATCCGATGCCAGAAATAATTGGCTTGATACCAAACCGCTATAACAAAGGCGCGTCAGTTCATGAAGAATTTTTAAAACAACTCCCCGAAGTAGCTGAATCTGTAGGTATTAAACTATATCCGGCGATTCGGACTTGGCAGTATTTAAATAATTCCGCAGTTTTTGGATTACCTTTAAAAAGAATGAGAGCCGCCGATCCCCTAGTCAAGATTTTTAGTGCGATCGCCAACGATTTAGAAAAGGTACAAGATGCCCAAACCTAAAATTCCTAGCTTGAAGCAAAATTTCTCTAAAGCTACCGCAATTTCCCAGCAGCAAAAAGAAATCGAACGATTGAGGAAAGAGTTAGAGCAACTCCGCTCTCAAGGATCGCAGACAAGGGAAGAAGATTTGGTTCGGCTCAGAGAAGAGTTAAAAAATTATAGCGGCGAACAAATGGTGGCGATCGAGAAAATGCGCCCGTCGCGACAAGCCAGACAAACATTCACTGCTTCGGCAATTGCCAAACGAGCTGAATCTTTGAGAAGGTTAGGCCAACTAAATCCAGTTATAGCAACTGAACTATAGATTAGGACACTAATTGTAAAAGCAGGGAATAGTTAGTAGGTAGTAGGTAACAGATAAAATTGTCATAACCTTTACTTCGACTGCTATATTTTAGTACCCTCAAAAGACGAACCCGATCGCTTTGAGATTGAAGATGGCGAACTGCGCTGGAGAGGAGCTAATTTGAATGTCAGCGAAAAAGGCTTAGAAGATTGGAAATATCTTAGAGCGGTAATCGCCCCGCCTCCCATCGACGAGCGCGAATTACATAAACGCTCTTTAATCCATCATTTACATCGAGAAGACCTCAACCCGCTCGATCGCATTGAAGCAATTATTTCTCAAATCGAGCAACAAGTAAATCTAGATATTTCCCCAGAAGAAATTGAAGCAGCAGATGGAGATCGCTCTATTGCAGCTCAAATTCAAATTAAAAAGATAATTCGCAATCTCGACTATCGTTTAAAAACTAATCCTACTGAAAAAGATCGGATCGAACAATTGTTATCTGCCGATGCTACTTCTCAACGTCAAACTTTAGAGAAGTTCGGTTTTTCTGAAGTGCAGTTAGGAGTTTTATTAGTGCTGTTGGAATTGCAGCAAAATATTCGTTCGATCGCTACTAACGACCTTCCCATGCTGAGTTTGCCAGCCGATTTAAAACAAGCAATCAGGCAACAAGAATTACCCTGTCATCAAGCCAAAGCGATCGCTAAGATTTCAGCAAATCAACTAAATATCACTGATGAAGTTGCCCAAAAGTTACGAGCAGAGGCGATATCGGTTGTTATCGAGTGCAATCTGAGCTTAAAAAATACTCGTGATTTAGTCGAGAAAATACTGGCAGAAAATGGGGCGGCTTCTATTAAAAAGTCCAAACCAGTTAAAGTCAGTGAAGTAGATAAAATGCTTAAAAAGGTCAAGATCGCCAAGTTAAAACCTAAAGAATTGAGTAAGTTACGAGCTACTTTGATTGCCAAACTCAACGAAATTGAAAATTATTCCGATTCAACATCAAAGTAAGGTGAGGTTTTAGCAATTGATTGCTATCAGAAGTGTTGACAGTTAAAAATACTTAATAAAAAAGCTTCCCTAAAAATGATATTTCTAGAGAAACTTTTAGAGATTTTTTGTTAAGTAACTATGGTATATCCTTTTCCAAAAATAGTCAAACATATTTTGAAAGATCTGCCACAAAATGATTATCCTGCTTTAAACAGTCGTTTATTTGTCAGTTGTTGGTTAGGCTTTTCTTTAGATAAAAGTTTAACCAGTATGCGAGATTTATTTAGACGATTAAAAATTGGTGGCATAAATATAGATATTTCTACATTTTCTAAAGCCAGCAAAAAGAGGGGAATTGAAAGTTTTAAAACTATCTACCAAAAACTAACTAAAAAGATTCAGAGAAAAGGCGATCGAGAAAAATATAATATTTGTCCGATTGATTCTACTGTAATTAGTTTAACAAGTAAATTATTACACAACTTAGGGTTTCATCAAGTTAAATTATTTAGTAATTTTAATTCAAACAGTGGCTCCTTTGAGGAAAATTTAATAAATTTCGGGAGTGAACATGATTATAAATTTGGAGAAAAAATGATAAGTTCTCTGAGAGCAAATGGTGTAGGAGTATTGGACAGAGGGTTTGCTTCTAAGCAGTTTCTCAAGAGAACAGCACGATTAAATAAATATTTTGTTATTAGAATATCAAAACTATACAAACTAGAGTTTCTTGAAAATTCCGAACAGATAAAAGTGGGAACTGGAAAAAATTCAGGATTATATCGAGTAATAAACTTTTGTGATGTAGAAACTAAAACTGAATATAGGTTAGTCACAAATTTACCATCCCACGGAGAAAATTCAGTTAGTAATGAAGAAGTAAGTGAAATTTATCGACAAAGATGGAGGATTCAATGTTTGTGGAAATTTCTTAAGATGCATCTCAAACTAGATGAGTTAATTACTAAAAATATTAACGGAATTACCATTCAAATTTATTGTACCTTAATCGCTTATCTAATACTTCAGCTAGCAGCAATACCTCAAGAATTTGGCAATAAACTATTAGATAAACTTTGCTATCTTCAAGCTTGCATGTGTCAAGAAATAAGTTATATCCACTGGATGAATAAAATTACTAAATATTGTTAGCGCTCGTATTATATAAGATAATTATCACTGAATATGTAAAGTTATATTTCAACATTCAACACTTCTGTATCTCTATATAGTGTTGCCATTGTTATTAAGCGCAGTCGCAGCATCACTTTAAACTTGATAATTGACCTAAAACCTTTCTGCTAATTGGCTCTGCTGGTTGGATTTGTTTGAAGCTAATTAGTTTTTGATAACTATCACCATCTCTCCTGGAAAACCAAATAGCTGGAGCCAACTTATTCTCTGGCGATCGCCTTTTATAAATTCGACCGCACCATTCCACTGCACTTACTCAATCCGTATCAGATGCAACTACTCTGGCGTTAATACTTGACCAATCAAAGCTTTTATACTCGGCTAAACTTTTGTGATAGTCTGGGTCTTTTACTTCGCGATCGCTTACGATTATTTCTAGTTTTTTGTCTAGACTTCGCCCTACCTCTAATATCTGTTTCAAGAGTTTGTATTGCTCTCTTTGAGCTGTCATTAATTTCTCAAATTGTTCTGGTGTCATTTGAAATTACCTATTTATTTTCACTACGTTGTGAATTGAATTATTAAGGATTGGCTTTGACCGAACATTAGTACTGGTGAAGCCTTAGAGCTGATTCGTAAAGTAAATCTATAATTTGAAATATAGAACTGGCGATCGATAATAAAATGTCGTATGATTTTTACTATGCTGATATAAATAATGAGTCGTCTTCCTGAGATTGCTAATCCTTTGAGAAAAATCTATCCGAGTGATTTAAGCGATCGTGAATGGGAGTTGCTCGAACCATTGCTACCTAAAGCAAAAGGTTTTGGTCATCCAAGAGATGTTGACTTAAGGGGGATTCTTAATGGCATTTTCTATGTCCAACGTACAGGTGGCCAATGGGAGATGAGGCCTCACGACTTGCCTCCATATACAACAGTATATGGTTACTTTCAGAAATGGCAGCGTAAAGGTATATGGCAAAGTATTCACGATCGAATACGATGTCAGCTCAGAAAAGAATTAGGACGAGATGAACAATCTACTGTAGCGATAGCCGACTCCCAATCAGTCAAGACAACTGAAAAAAGGGATTTGTCTATGGTTTTGATGGCGGCAAAAAGGTCAAAGGGCGTAAGCGACATTTCGTCGTAGATTCAATGGGCTTACTTGTTGGAATGTTAATAACAGAAGCTAACGCTTCAGAACGGCTTGGAGCGATCGTTGTATTGCATGAAGCATCTGAAAAACTACAAAATCTGAAAGTTGTCTGGGTAGACCAAGGTTATTCAGGAAAACATTTTGCTGAAAATGTCAAAAAAGTTTGCGGAGAGAAAGTTCAAGTTGAAGTGATAAAAAGAAACTCCTCAGATTTTGAAGTTTTACCAAAAAGATGGATTGTAGAACGAACGTTTGGTTGGTTGAATCGATTTCGTCGCCTTAGTAAAGACTACGAATTATTCACAGAATTCAGTACAGCTATGATTTATGGCTCATTAATTCGTGTAATGACTCGACGATTAGCTTGCTTTTGATTTACTTTACGAATCAGCTCTAAGAGCAATCAGCTAACAGCCAATAGCTAACAGCAATCAGCAAAAACAATCTATATTGTCGCAAAAATACTGACGGTATAACTCGCAACGAAGCCTTACTTTATTTCTTTCCATACGTACCAGTCCCATACTGTGTAATTTGAATCTTTCTACGGAATTTAATCGCACCGCAGTATTTTCCTCCATCACAGTTTTGAAGGCTTTCATCAACTCAGGTTGCTGTTCGAGATTTCTCAAATGTCGTCGCAGATGGCTGCTATATGGACCTGCTTCAGTAGGAGCCAACTGCAAAAGTTGCGAGAGAGTCATTTTTTTGCTAGCAAGATAATAAAGGGCTATTTGCAATAGATATGGATGTCCTCCTACCATTACCATTAATCGCTCGATTTCCAGATCGTCCAAGCTAAGTCGGTGTCTTGTAGCTAAATCTTTTACCTCTTCAGGGAGAAACTCTCGCAGATCGATCGCCAACCCTACATTAAAAGGTGATTGATTAATATCTTGGATTAGATAAGCTTCTGTAGAATGACTCAAGACTAATCGCAGTTTTTTCCACACTCCACTATTTTGTAAGCTTTTTGCTTGTTCGTGCCAAGCTCGCAAAAGTGCAAAAAAATCATTGGCTACTGGGTGAGAAAAAACATAATTAACTTCATCTATTACTAATACAACAGGTCGATATATTTTTTCTAACAAGTATTTCTCAAAGTATTTATGACACCTTCTTTTAATGCCATACATATCTTTCCAATAGGAGGATAGCCGATCGCTTAATTGCAGTTTATCTCCTACGCTCAGACAAAACCATTTCAAAAATGGATCTAATTCGGAGAAAAAATTGCTATCGGCTAACTGAAAATTTAGGTATACAGTATGATATCCTTCTTGACTTGCTCGATCGAGAATTCTCCCGATCAGAGAACTTTTTCCCATATCTCCAGGTGCTTTAATCCGAATCAACGCACCTGGTTTCAAAATCTCTTGATAACATTCAGATTCGATCGGAGGTCTTTCCACATAAAACCTAGATCCTAATTCAATTGGCCCTTGGGGTAATTCAGGCTGTATTGTTTTTAATGGTACGATCGCGGCTTTTTTTGTCTCTTTTGTTCGATCGTAAGAACTGAGTTTTTCTGATTTTTTTTTAACTTTTAGATAGTCACCAAAAATAGCTTTACGTTCTATACTTGCTCTAAAGCTCTTCTTACTAACTTTTTCTTCTAATGCTTCAGAGAGTAGCTCCCACAAAGTAGCACCAACTCTTTTAACGTGTTGTTCGCAACAGTAAGAATTCTCTGCAATTTGCTCGTATTTCTGACCCGACCACGCACCTCGAAATACAGTTATTTGTAGACTACTCAAGTGCTTACCAGTCTTTCCATATACTAAACTATCTGCAAGAGCTAGTGCTTGTTCTATATTCATTGTTATTGCTATCCCCAAACCTCCCACCACATTAGTAGTATTTCTTAGATGTACGCGCGTACAGAAATCGTTTCGATCGTGTTTAACAGCTTCTTTCAATACTGAACAATCATAACTTTTGTTTAGTTTTTTGACAATATTTGTGTTTTCAATGCTAATCTTAGTAAATTTTTCTACTTTTTATCCTTCATAAAATAGTTAAGTTAGGTTGAAAAAAAACAACCGACATTGTAACGCAATTTTCTTCTCGAACAAAATGCAATTACCCAGGACATATGAAATTTATACCTAGCGCGATATTCCTCCTTGAACTTTGACGCATTGACTGAGATCGCTAGCAGGATTGATAACGAGATCTTTAAATGGACTCAAAGAGTTATTTGGATCGGTTAGATAGTGAGAGAGCGGATCGTAGAACAATGAAACAATCAGCACTAACCAACCTAAAAGTTTATTTCTCAGTAAACTGGGAAATGCCTAGTGAAGATATAGAAACCCGTGTAGTAGGACAAGATGGCTCCTGAGTCGATAATTTGATAATCTCTGGATTTTTGCCCAGTACTTCTGTTAATATCCGATCGTGATCTAGATCGCTGATACCTTGTGTTTGACGAAGACGATCGAGAGCTTCTTTACTCTCAGCAGGCTTGAAGCGTCTTTCTTCTAGGGCTTCTTTTAGTACTTCTGCGTACATTTGTTCGAGGTTTTGCTGTCTGACACCAGGTAAAACTTTAGCAAGGACATAGAGTTCCTCAGGTTTGAGTTTTTCTAAGGAACGACCTCCAAGAAACTGGGAAATGTTTAATCCTTGCTTGCTCGATAGTTTCTGGATCTGACGGCGCAATTTGTCCGCTACAGCTTCCTGTAAATATTCTTCACTGCTGCGATTCCAAGTTCGTTCTAGCCAAAGAGCGCTAACTAAAACCACAAGACCATTGAAGATTAACTGCGCTAAGGTAGGTAAGCGCATAATTTCTGGACGACCTCCATAGATATAGAAGGTATTGAAGGCTAGAAAAGTACAAATGGAAAAAACTTTGTGTACGACTAGCTCGCGACTGATATCGGGATTGCGACGTTTCATGTAAGAAAAAATAGTCTTTTCAATGTAAGCACAAATCCAACAACTTATCGCTACAAACAATGCTAGGGTTAGAGGAACTGCTATTAGCTTGGGAATGTTAATAGGGTGGCTAAAAAGATATAAACCAGGTTTAAAGATAGTTTCTAATTGGTTTTGTTCGTGAGTCCAAGCACCAGAAAAGTAATAATCAAAGTTACCGGAGTACAAGTAGTAGTAGACAAAATATCCAGAAACTAAGCCTAAATAACCATATTGGACTAACCTGCGACTTGGCTGTTTGAGATGTTCCCAGTAAGATTTTTCTGCGTCTATATCTAAACAAGGATTTTTACAATTGATACAAGTAGGAACTTCTTTCCCAGTTGCTTTATCTATTGTTCGACACGCCGATTGAGTAATATTTCTGGGTGGAGCTTTGTGAGCTTCGCTTCCCAGTAATCCCCTAGGTCCAGTAAAAACAGTTTGCACTATGGCAAACGGACAGACGTAATGACACCAACTCCGACCGCCGTACAAAAATACGACTAAAATTGCCGATAGGATAGTACACAGCAGAAATATACCAAAGACTGGGCGAGCCGAATTAATAAAGAGAATGCGGCAATTTACGCCGATAAATAGCAGCGCAAATTGTAAGTAAAAGTGATTTTTTCTTAACCAGAGATTTTTTTGGATTTTTAGTCGTGGTTTTAGTCCCAAAGCTCGTGGAATTTGAGAGAGGAAATACAAAGGGCAAATACGCCGCCACGTCTCGTGACCTAAGATAAAGACGATCGCAATACAACTAGGAACAACCATTCCCCAAAAAATTCTCGTCCCCATCGGATAAGGTTCATCTACCAGACATTCTCCTTGAACTTTGACGCATTGACTGGGATCGCTAGCACGATTGATAGCGAGATCTTTAAATGGACTCAAAGAGTTATTCGGATCGGTTAGATAGTGAGAGATCGGATCGTAGAACAATGAAACAATTAGCACTAACCAACCGATTACTAGCACCCATCGAACGCAGTGCATTGTTCGTTCCGAAACTTGACTAATCATATGAGGTGTGTGTTTTAGCTGAGAAAAACACTAGCGAGTTAGTATTTAAGAGATTTTTTATAAAATAAATAAATATTACAAAGCTTTTTGAGTTCCACCATTAGTTCGTAACATCTTCTTGCCTCTTATTATTATTATTATTATTATTATTATTGGCCTCTTTTTTGAATTTGTAAGTAAGAAAAAGTAAGAAAAAGTGTAGAAAAAAGGTTATAAAAAGTATGTAATTATTGGATAATTATTCTACAGTTGCTAAGATACTGTCGCTTTAAGGGTTCGATCCGCGATAGTCCTGTATAACTGACGGGGTATGTTGCAACGTTTAGACGATCGCTGTGCGACAATTAAAGGACATCGACTGCAATGGCGCAAAGATGCCGATCCCTATAAGCTTAAGTTGTTGCGCAGTCAGATTTCTGCACGTAAAAAGAATAAGGACTGACTGTCTTTTTGCACAAACATTCTTCGGGTTAATATTCAATTAGATCGATCGATATGACTCAAGCCAGAAACGATAGCACACAAGCTACACTTGCCACTCTTTCAGATAATATCAGTAAATTGACCGCTGAAGTATCAAAAGCGATCGTTAAAATCGATCGAATAGATGACAAAGTAAATAATTTAACTCTAGAAGTTGCTGTAGTAAAAGAACAAGTAAAAGCTTTAGGCGATCGATTAGATGATACTAACAAGCGATTAGATACAAGAATAGATGATGTTACTAAGCGAATTGATGACACTAACTCTCGAATAGAAAAGATCGAAGCTAGATTTAATAGTCAAAGCAGTTGGTTTCTAGGCATATTTGGTACATTAGTTGCTGGGTTATTAATTTTCCTGGGAAGGCTGGTATTTTTTACGACAGTTAGCTGATCGAGACAGCCTTCTTCGGAGTGCAAAACGCTTTTTATGAAGGTATTTTAGTTTTTTGTTATTTTATCGAAAAACTTTGGCAAAAATTTTAATAGATTTGTAAAAAAGCCTTGTTTCTCGTTTTTGAGTTTAGATTTGTACTTTTTGGCTTTATCATAAGAGGCGATCGCTTCAGAATACCTTCCCAATTTTTCCAGAGCATAGCCTCGGTTGTACCAGGCTTCATCTTTATCGGGCTTAATTTCTATAGCTTTGTCAAAAGAGGCGATCGCTTTTTCATACCTTCCCAATTCATCTAGGGCAATGCCTCGGTTGTACCAGGCTTCATCTTTATCGGGCTTAATTTCTATAGCTTTGTCATAAGAGGCGATCGCTTTTTCATACCTTCCCAATTCATCTAGGGCAATGCCTCGGTTGTACCAGGCTTCATCTTTATCGGGCTTTATTTCTAGAGCTTTGTCAAAAGAGGCGATCGCTTTTTCATACCTTCCCAAATTTCCCAGGTCAATGCCTCGGTTGTTCCAGGCTTCATCTTTATCGGGCTTTATTTCTATAGCTTTGTCAAAAGAGGCGATCGCTTTTTCATACCTTCCCAAATTTGCCAGGGCAATGCCTCGGTTGTACCAGGCTGAATCATTATCGGGCTTTATTTCTATAGCTTTGTCATAAGAGGCGATCGCTTTTTCATACCTTCCCAATTCTCCCAGGGCAATGCCTCGGTTGTACCAGACATCATAATCGGGCTTAATTTCTATAGCTTTGTCATAAGAGGCGATCGCTTTTTCATACCTTCCCAATTCTCCCAGGGCAATGCCTCGGTTGTACCAGGCTGAATCATAATCGGGCTTAATTTCTAGAGCTTTGTCATAAGAGGCGATCGCTTCTTGATACCTTCCCAATTCTCCCAGGGCAATGCCTCGCCCATACCAGGCTAGATCGTCATCCGAGTTAAATGGTAAATAGCGATCGACATAAACAATAGCATTTTGATATTGTTTCGACTGCATTGAAAATAAAAACTGTTTATAAGCTAATTGAGCCTTTTCTTGGTCGGTTAAATCTCTTTCTCTAGCTATATTTTCCAGTTCTAATATTTCTCTTTGATATTCTATCGTAGTATATTGCCAAATACTATCGAAATCTATTTCAGTAACTGTTTTTCGATCGGGAATAAATTCAAATAAACCCGATCGCCAATCAAAAAAATCTGGAGCGCGGTTTATTTAATCCTTCTTCATAAGAAGTTTCATCATCTTCCTGATTTTGCACTTTAATCATGGGTAAAATTTGTGTCTCACCGTAATTATCATACAAATCGTTAGCGCGATCCGAATATAGTAATGAAATGGGTACAGTATAAATTACGTGACAGTCTAAACCTTTTAATTGTTTGTGGCGATCGATAAATATTTGGTCGTGGTTAGTGCGTCCATTTTCTTGAATAGTAGGCGCAATTCGGTCTAAACTATCAGCAATAATTACCAGTTTATTTTTACCTAAAGGCAATTGATTTTTAGCTTCATCAATAAACTCATTTAAAGCTTTCAATAACGTAGTAGTATGAGGATCGACTAAACTACGAATTTTAGCCCTTTGACTGGGTACAGCTCTTAGGTTAGCAGTTACTTTAGCAAAAGTGGTAATTGCTGCGTCTATGCTCAATTTATCGAGAGTAACTGTAGTTAAAGACAAATCTTGTAAATCTTTCCAGCGATCTTTCAACCAATTTAAAATCGGATCTGGATTAGTCTTTCTCAATTTTTCTAATAGATGTCTGGTACAGGCTAATAAAATATCTGTATATTGAGCATCTTCGGGGTCAATATCTTCGCGATCGGCTATAAAATAAACTACAAAGCAGTCTCGATCGCTTAAATACTTTTCTAAGCGCAATAATTCTGTAGATTTTCCAGACCCTCGATGTCCAGAATAAAGTTGACAAGTGCTATTATCCTTGTCATCGGAAACTTCTGCAAATACAATTTTCTTGCCTAGTTGCATCTCAATGTTACTGTCTCCTCGTACTTTTTGACAGTCTACATAGGCAGAATCTCCAGGTTTTAAAGGTCGAAAAGGGTCAAAAGCGTTGTATATTCCTTTAATTAGCTCAAAATCATTATCCACGATTTTATATAATTATCAATACTCTCAAAAGTATACTAGTTTTCCACCTTCAACCGAAAAGTCTTCTCCCCCTCACCCCCTCACCCACTCTCCTTTAAGAAAATTTATGTCTGAGAACAAAAGTAGCCGCACTCCTGGTCTGATTTTTTTCTTCTTCGTATCCTTCTACCATCCACTCAATCATTTCATCAAAAGCTTGCGACCATGCTTGCTGCATTTCTTTAGTCCAATTCGACCCCATTTGTATTTCTAAGGTCATTAAAAAAACTTCTTCAAATATGGTGAAATATTCTGGTTTCACCCCATATCTAAAATGATTTCCACCTATTCTTCTAAGTATTGAGGCTAATGTCTGCGGTTGTCGCCATCTTCTGCTGATTATAATCAGAAGCCCCGATAACATTTTCTTTTGTTTGAGTAAATCCTTGTTGTTAAAGAATCGCCTTAATTCTGGGTGAACTGTTAATAGAATTTCATAAAACTTAGATGTAAATTCTAGTCTATTCCCTTGAAATTGCTCTAAGCTTTTCCCTACTAATTCAAATTTTTTCAACATAGCTCTAAATCCAAATTAACTAGCTAATAAAATTAGTAGTTATATTTCGCATTATAATTTTACAATTACGATACTACTTCGATCGAAAGAATATCTTAATCAAATAAAACGAAAAATAACAAATATAAATCATTAGTAATATTGTTAAGGGGAATGGGGAATAGGGAATAGGGAATAGGGAATAGGGAACAGTTGTGAATTCATTTTTGAATCAATTGGTAACTGACAACTGATAACTGTTCGCTGACAACTGATAAAATTATAGATATCTATCTTCAACGACCTGACCGTAATCTAATTTTATAATGCGATCGGCCACTTCAAAATAGCGATCGTCGTGACTGATAACAAAAACAGTCTTTCCTTTAGACTTTAATTCTGGTAAAAGTTCTTTATAAAATGTCTTTTTGAATATAGGATCTTGATCTGATGCCCATTCGTCAAATAAATAGATAGAACGATCTTCTAAATAAGCAGTCAGGAGTGCTAAACGTTTTCGCTGTCCTTGGGATAAATCTGTTGTCGAAAGCACCCCATCTACTATCTTTACTTTGCGATCGAGTTGCAGTTTTTCTAAATATTCCTTTGCTCTTGCATCGATATCATTCAAACCCAAGAGGCGATCGAATAAATAAAAGTCGGAAAATACAGCAGTAAAATAATCGCGATATCTATCTCTATTTTCGTCATTTATTGGTTGTCGATCGAGGATAATTTTTCCAGATTCGGGAATATATAAGCCAGTAATCAACTTAGCTAAAGTCGATTTTCCACTACCATTACCGCCAACTATAAAGACTAATTCACCTGCTGTGAAGCTAAGATTTATTTTACCGAGAATAAAACCTCTATCTTCTTTTTCTCCTCTATAAGAGTGAGTAACTTCTTTTAATTGCAAACTTTGCCAAGAAGAATTGAAATTATTCGTTGAGGTGACTGGGTTTTCTGCATTTTCTTCCAATTGCAGTCCGAGACGATCGATTTTATCTAAAGCAATTTTGGCTCTACTTAAACCAGGCAAAAATTGAAGAATTCCTGTCAAGTAGTTATTGAGATAGATAAGAGTTAGCACGTAGCTAGATATAATCGCAATAGATACTGTTTGAATGCTAGGTAAAATAAATAACAATACTCCTACTCCGAGAAATAGTAAAGTATTTGCCACACTAGCACCTACAGCAAAAAACTTTTCTCCGGCTACTTGTTGGTTGCGAAGAGAAATAGCAGTTAATTTTAAATCTTCTTTTAAAAAAGCTTGACGGCGATCGCCGTGTAATTTCAGTTCTTTAATGCCCTCTGTCAGTGTTTTATAATGTGCAAATAATCGATCTTGTTCTTTACGCACCGATTGTAGTGCTGCGAATCCTTTAAGCTGCAAAAATTGAATGATAAAGATACTGAAAAACAGCGTTACTAAGAAAATTAGCAACACTTTCCACGACAGCAAACCGAGATAAATCACACAGCCGACAACAATAGCAATATTGCCACAAAAAAAAGGAATAATAACAATAGCAGTGGTAATTGACGTAATATCCTCAGTTAAGGAAGCCATGAGGGTGGGAGCGCCAATTTCTTCTAGATGACGCAAAGAAGACGCAAGGATACGCTGACTTAGTAGAATTCGCAGTTTTAAACTGATACCATTACCTAAGTGAGATAGTAAAATTTGACTAGCAATACGAGTCACAAATTGAACTAAGCATAAAAAAACAAAACCCCCCACTAACAAAGTTTGGGGAAGTGGAGTTTCATTTAATGTAGCATTGACAATGGCAATAATACCTGCTGCACTTGCACCGCTTATAGAACCAGTGACTAAAGAGGCGATCGCGCTCGCCCAAGACTCTCTCAACAATAACCAAATTAGATTCATAAATAGTGTTTTTTTGTATTATTTAAGTATGATGTAATATTACTAAAGGATAATAGAAGGAAAAATATTTCTGTAGCTATCGTAGACGATCGGCGATCGTGCTACATAATGAGCAAGAGTTTAGATTTGGTTAACTAAGAAACGGCATATTCAAAGCCATATTTTTGATTATCGACTATGCGAACTAACTATTGCGGGGAACTTCGAGCAGACCATATAAATAAAACAGTTATCCTATACGGTTGGGTAGATCGCCGTCGCGATCACGGTGGGGTAATTTTTATCGACTTGCGCGATCGTACGGGTACGGTGCAAATTGTCAGCGATCCGCAACGCACTCCCGAATCATACGAAGATGCCAATTCCCTGCGTAGCGAGTATGTTATCAAAATTATAGGTCGAGTCTGCAAGCGTCCAGAAGAATCACTCAACCCCAAACTACCTACAGGGGAAGTGGAAATTTACGCCGATAAAATCGAATTACTCAATAAAGTAAACAAACAGCTACCCTTCCTAGTTTCTACTTCTGATACAGAACCAGTCAAAGAAGAATTGCGTCTCAAGTATAGATACTTAGACTTGCGGCGCGATCGCATGAGCAAAAACTTGCAATTGCGTCACCAAGTAGTCAAAGCTATTCGCAGCTATCTAGAAGACAAGGAAAAATTTATTGAAATAGAAACCCCAATCTTAACTCGATCGACCCCTGAAGGTGCGAGAGATTACTTGGTTCCCTCCCGCGTCAACCCTGGTACTTGGTACGCGCTACCTCAGTCACCACAGCTATTCAAACAGTTATTGATGGTATCGGGTTTCGATCGCTACTATCAAATCGCGCGTTGTTTCCGCGATGAAGATTTGCGCGCTGACAGACAACCAGAATTTACTCAACTGGATATGGAATTGAGTTTCGTATCTGTTGACGATATGTTAGAAATAAACGAGAGACTAATCGCTGACGTATTCAAAACAGTCAAAAACATTGATATTAAACATCCTTTTCCTCGCATCACCTACGCTGAAGCAATGGAAAAATACGGAACCGATCGACCAGATACTCGCTTTGGTTTAGAATTAGTTGACGTTTCCGAGATAGTTAAAGACTCTGGTTTTAAAGTCTTTTCTGGTGCGGTAAAAAGCGGCGGAATTGTTAAAGTGTTACCCATTCCTGGCGGAAACGAGACTATTGCTAATGTCGCGATTAAACCTGGTGGGGATTTCTATAAAGCAGCAGTAGCTGCTGGTGCAAAAGGTATCGCTTATCTCCGCGTCAAAGAAGACAACAAAATTGAGACGATCGGCGCAATTAAAGATAACCTCAGCCTCGAACAAAAACAGCAATTAATCGAGAAAACTGGAGCAAAACCAGGTCATTTATTGTTATTTGGTGCTGGTTCGATCGAGATTGTCAATAAATCCCTCGATCGCCTGCGACAAGTAATTGGAAATCACTTAGGATTAATCGACCCCGACAAGATTAGTTTACTTTGGGTCACTGAGTTTCCCATGTTTGAATGGAATGCTGACGAAAAGCGTTTGGAGCCATTGCACCATCCTTTTACTGCACCTAATCCAGAAGACTTAGACGACTTGAAAACAGCAAGAGCCCTAGCCTACGATGTAGTTTACAACGGCGTGGAAATTGGCGGCGGCAGTTTGCGGATTTATCAGCGAGAAATTCAGGAAAAAGTATTTGAAACTATTGGTTTGTCAATGGAGGAAGCATACAACAAGTTTGGTTTTCTCCTAGAAGCATTTGAATACGGAACTCCACCCCACGGAGGTATTGCTTACGGTTTAGATCGTTGGGTAATGTTAATGGCACGGGAAGAATCTATCAGGGATGTAATGGCTTTTCCCAAGACGCAACAAGCCAGTAGTCTGCTTACCGACGCACCAGCAGAAGTAGATGAGAAGCAGTTGAAAGAGTTATTCATTGCTTCCACATACGATCCGGAGTCGGAGTAGAATAGTTAGGGGAGTGTGGGGAGTGTGGGGAGTGTGGGGAGTGTGGGGAGAGGGGGAGAGGGGGAGAGGGGGAGCAGGGGAGTAACAAACAGCCAACAGCAAATAGCAAACAGCCAACAGCTAACAGCCAACAGCTAACAGCCAATAGCCAACAGCCAACAGCTAACAGCTAACAGCTAACTTTATTTCTTTCTTTTATTTATTATTTGATAACAAAGTTTTATATCTGATTTATTCTAACGTTTCGCATTGGGTACTAGTATGAACTACCATAAAACTTGCAGTTGAGAGCCTGCGGTTTGTAACCGTAGGGTGAAAACAAGAGCGAGGCATAAGAGCTCCTGTATCTTTATTTATTTTTAATAATAGAGCATTTAAAATAGATTTATATTACTATTACAAACTAAAATATCGGTGAAAAACCCGAACGTTTGTAGAAAAAAGCACATTGAAAATTGAAGATATAAGGTTGTACAAAAAATTGAATTATTCAGCCTTTTGTGCGTAAAATCTTTAGGGTTCAAAAACTAAAAGCAAGTGTACAGCTAGGTTTTTAACTTAGTCGAGGCACGTCGAAAGTTTTTGACAGCTTTCAATTAGTTGGAAAAATCTAACTAAAAACGAAGCGAGGCGTGTTTTGAAACCGCCGTAGCGACAACCGTTTAGAATCCCGTTTTTTCAAAGACGGGAGATGTCAAAGTAACCCTGGAGCCCAAAATTGTCTGGGAAAAAACTTTTTAAGTTTGATTTTTTCTGAGAGGATTTTGGCAATGCTCTTAGATAAAAAATTTATGACTAAAGTTAAGAAAATTAATCCTGAGATAAATCTTACTCATCCCCAGTACTACTTCAACCGAGAACTTAGCTGGCTTGAGTTCAACTATCGAGTCTTGCACGAGTCTTTCAACTCACGCAACCCGCTCTTAGAGCGGCTTAAATTTAGTGCTATCTTCAGCTCCAATTTGGACGAGTTTTTAATGGTGCGGGGATCTACTCTTCAAGAACAGGTACGAGCAGGGGTTAGTCAATTAACACCCGACGGACGCACTCCTCAACAACAGTTAGATGAGATCGAGCAACGCCTCCGACCCTTGGTAACCGAACAGCATCAATACTTTGAACGGGAATTTAAACCCCAACTAGCAGCAGTAGGGGTTCACCTGCTCGATTATTCCGACCTCGATCGCGAACAGCGCCTTTATCTCCAAAATTACTTTGAAAAGCGCGTTTTCCCTATCCTTACACCCCTAGCAGTCGATCCAGGTCATCCCTTTCCTCGCATGGCTAACCTCAGCTTGAATCTGGCAGTAATAGTCAAAAATCCTAAAAATGGAATGGAGCATTTTGTTAGAGTCAAAGTGCCTCACATGCTGCCTCGATTTGTCACTTTTCCCCAGGAATTACAACGAGTTAACAAATCCCAGATAGTTTGGGTGGGGGTTCCTCTAGAACAAGTTATTGCCCACAATCTGTCATCTTTGTTTTCGGGGATGAACATTCAAGAATATTGTTTCTTTCGCGTCACCAGAGATGCCGACTTTCCAGTGCAAGAAGATCGAGCTGATGACTTGTTACTAGCAATTCAAGCAGAAATCAGCAAGCGTTATTTGGAAGGATTCGTAGTTCGTTTAGAAATTCAAGCTTCTGCGTCGGAGTTAGTCAAGCAAACCCTCAAACAAGGATTAGAGGTAGGAGAAAACGACATTTACGAATTAGAAGGACTGCTCAATTTAAACGACTTAATGTTTTTCCTGTCACTGCCACTCCCCGAACTCAAGGATAAACCCTGGACTCCAGTTATTCCTCCTCCCTTGAAGCTAGTTAACCAACTCGCCAGACAAAAGGAAATATTTCAGCTTGAGGAGAATGGAGAAGATATTTTCTCGGTGATTCGCCGAGGAGATATACTGCTACACCATCCTTACGAGTCCTTCTCAGATTCAGTCGAGTTACTCATCACTCAGGCTGCTAATGACCCCAAGGTACTGGCAATTAAAATGACCTTGTACCGTACTTCTAGCGATTCGCCGATTATTCGAGCCCTGATTAGAGCAGCAGAAAACCGAAAGCAAGTAGCTGTTTTAGTAGAACTGAAAGCTCGTTTTGACGAACAGAGCAATATTAACTGGGCTAAAAAACTTGAAGATGCAGGGGTACATATAGTATACGGCTTGATTGGGTTAAAAACTCATACTAAAACCTTGTTGGTGGTTCGTCAGGAGGGAGAGGAAATTCGCCGCTACGTCCATATCGGTACGGGAAACTACAATTCCAAGACGGCTAAGCTTTACACCGATCTCGGACTTTTGAGCTGCCAAGAAGAATTGGGTGCCGATTTGACAGATTTGTTCAACTACCTGACAGGTTGTTCCCAGCAACAATCCTATCGCAAATTACTGGTGGCTCCAGTTAATATGCGCACCCGCATGATAGCTATGATCCGTCGAGAAATTGACCACGCACGCCAGGGCAACTCAGGTCGCATCCTTGCTAAGATGAACTCCTTGGTAGATCCAGAAATTATTGCTACTCTCTACGAAGCTTCTCAGGCGGGAGTAGAAATTGACCTAATTATCAGGGGTATTTGCTGTTTGCGTCCTGGACTAGAAGGAGTCAGCGAAAACATTCGAGTTATTAGCGTTATTGGTCGCTACCTAGAACACTCCCGCATTTTCTGCTTTCACAATAATGGCGAAGAAGAAATTTATATTGGCAGTGCTGACTGGATGCCTCGCAACCTCGATCGACGGGTAGAAGCGATAACTCCTATAGAACTTCCCGAGATGGTTCGACAATTAAAGGAAATTTTGCAGATTATGCTCTCGGATAACTGTCAAGCTTGGGAGTTGCACTCGGACGGTAATTACGTTCAGCGCGTTCCTGGTAAAGATGAGCCAGAACGCAGAACTCATAACATTCTCATGGAGAAAACACTGGAAAAGGTAAGCTAAATTTTTTTACTCTACCTAAAGCAGTTTTTAGCTTTAAAGTACTAAATTCCGATCGTTATAGCTACATATCTTTCTCCCCCTCTTCCCCCCTCTCCCCCTCTCCTTTTCAGCAAAAATTTGGGTTTAAAGCCCCGCCCTAGAAGGGCGGCTTTGCCAACACTTTAATAATAATGGTTAATGTTTTATACTTCTAAAATATAACAGGAAAGGTAATCAACCTGTATAAAAACCTAGATATCTAATCGATATCATGCACATCGACAACTTAAGATATGGGGTTCAATCCAGAAGTCTC
>JASJCW010000061.1 GCA_030065265.1 Prochloraceae cyanobacterium | reverse complement strand
GATATGAGCGTAGCACTCGCAGCATTAGGGGCGACAGTAGAAGTTAGAGGAGAAAAAGGCGATCGTCTCATTCCTTTTACCGATTTTCATCGTCTCCCTGGCAATACGCCCGATCGCGATACTAATTTAGAGCCAGGAGAATTAATTACAGCCGTAATTTTACCACCCCTATCCTTTGCTAAATCTGGAGTATATTTAAAACTGCGCGATCGCGCTTCCTATGCCTTTGCAATCGTATCGGTAGCAGCAGCTTTAGAGCTATCGGGAGAAAAAATTACCGACGCTCGTTTAGCATTGGGTGGAGTTGCTCACAAACCTTGGCGCGCTGAAGCAGCAGAAGAATTTTTAAGCGGTAAAGTGGCAGATCCTGCTACCTTCTCAGCAGCAGCAGAAATCGCCCTTCAAGATGCCAAGCCACTGGCACATAACGAATTTAAAGTAGAACTTTCTAAGCGATCGATCCGTCGCGCTCTAGCCGTTTCAGCAAAAGGAGGAGGAATAGGGTGAATCAGATTATCGGTACTTCAGTTAGTCGCAAAGACGGCAACGCCAAAGTTACAGGAAAAGCCACTTATGGGGCAGAACATCAGATTGAGGGCTTAGTTTACGGTTATTTAGTAACTGCAACAATTGCTAAAGGAGTCATTCGCAAGATTGATACTCTCGAAGCCGAGCGATCGCCCGGTGTAATTAAAGTTTTTACCCATCAAAATCCGCCTAATATTACTAAACCGAGTAATAATTTTGTCAATTCCAAAATTTATGAAAGTCGGTTGCCTTTAGCGGACGATCGCATTCATTATGCAGGTCAAATTATCGGCTTAGTGGTTGCAGATACTTTTGAAAGAGCTAGGGAAGCTGCTTATCGAGTCAAAATTGAATTGGAAATTGAAACTCCAGAAATAGCGAGCGATCGAGCAACTTATCAAAAAGCACCGGGTATGCTCGGGCAAAGTTTTGACTACCAACAAGGCACATTTGCCACCGAAGATTTCTCCTCAAAAAACCCCAATCTCGGCGCAACTTTAGAAGCAACCTATACTAGCGAAGTAGAACTGCACGCACCGATCGAACCCCATGCGATTATTGCTTGTTGGCAAAATAACGATTCAGTCACAATTTACGAACCGACTCAATGGGTGCAAGGATCTCAAAAAACTTACGCCGAGCTGTTCGATCTCGATCGCGATCGCGTTCGGATTATTAGTCCTTATATTGGCGGCGCATTCGGTTCAAAAGTATTTCCTTGGCCTCACGGTATCCTCGGCGTTGCCGCAGCAAGAGAGCTGCAAAGACCTTTAAAATTAGTGCTTTCGCGCCGTCAAATGACCGCTAATGCCGGACATCGATCGCAAACCGAACAAACGATTCGTTTAGCTGCTTCGAGTGAGGGTAAATTAATTGCGATCGAACATTTAGTTAAATCTTGTACTGCCTCAGTTGAAACTTTCCCAGAGCCTTGCACCGTCAGCACTCCAGCGATATATGCTATTCCTAATATGAAATTAAAACAGGATTTGGCAACCCTCAATGTCGGTACGCCTACTTTTATGCGGGCCCCGGGAGAAAGTCCGGGAATGTTTGCGATCGAGTCAGCGATGGATGAATTAGCTTGGCAATTAAAAATAGATCCGGTCAAATTGCGCTTGGAGAACGAAACTAAAGAACATCAGCGCAGAAAACTACCTTTTTCAGAAAAATATTTTGCAGAATGTTTGCAAACTGGGGCCGAAAAATTTGGCTGGAGTCAACGCCAGATGCAACCTCGTTCGATGAAAAAGGATCGTTTATCAGTCGGTTGGGGTATGGCTGCAGCCAGTTATCCAGCTTTAAGGAGTGGAGCAGAGGCTAAAGTATCTTTGCTTGCTGACGGTACGGCTCGGGTTTTAACCGGAGCTAACGATATGGGTACGGGAGCTTATACCATCGTCGCTATGACTGCGGCGGAGGCTTTGGGGCTGCCAGTCGAACAGGTTAAAGTCGAGCTGGGAGATTCAACTTTACCAAATGGGGGTTTGGCTGGGGGTTCGCAAATGACTGCATCTTTGACTCCTGCAGTTTTAAATGCTTGTCAAAATGTTCTTCAACAAGCCAAGGCTGAAAACGCGCCAGCGGCTTTTGCTGCCCTCAAAGCTTCCGGTTTGACTGAATATGAAGCGATCGGATCGTCAGCTCCGGGCCAAGAAGGTAAAAACTTTGCTTTTCATTCTTGGGGGGCGCATTTTTGCGAGCTGACTGTTGATGAGGAAATTGGTCGTTTGCAAATAACTCGTTGGCTTGCGGTGATGAATGTCGGCCGAGTTATGAATGCGAAAACCGCCGCATCACAGATTAGAGGGGGTGTAATTATGGGCATTGGCTCGGCTTTAATGGAAGAATGCCATTTCGATCCAACTGTCGGATATCCTCTAGTTTACGATTTGGCAACTTACCACATCCCCGCTCATGCAGATATTCCCCGCATTGAAGTCGCTTTTGTCGGCGAACCAGATCTTAATTTTAATCCGATCGGTGCGCGGGGTATCGGAGAAATTGGGATTACTGGCGTAGCTGCTGCTGTAGCTAATGCAGTTTATCACGCTACGGGCAAACGGATTCGCAATTTACCGATTACTCCGAATAAGTTAATTTAATTTTTAAAGATCGAGGGATTCTTAAAACAGAAGGAAAATAGCGATCGTGCATGAATTAGAAGCAATAATTTTAGCCAATCAAAACAGCATCACAAAAGGCGAAACTACTTTTCTTGCTACTGTAGTGAATACTTGCGGTTCTACCTATCGCCAAAATGGGGCCAAAATGTTAATTACCGAACAAGGTGAAATGACCGGAACTTTGAGCGGTGGTTGTGTTGAAAACGATATTTTTCAATATACTAAACAAATTAAAAATCGCCCTCTGGTAATCAATTATGATGCGACAAAAGCAGAAGAAGATTTGATTTGGGGTTTCGGATTGGGTTGTAATGGTTCGGTGGAAATTTTACTAGAAAAGCTGGACAATTATAGCCCGCTCTCTCCTTTAAATTTAATTTCGCAATGCCTAAAATTAGATCGAATTGGCGCGATCGCTACTATCTTTGCTATCGAAGGCAGTACCGAAAACGAGTTTAAAATTGGCTCTCGTTTCCTTATTTATCCTGACGATACTATTTACACAGATATTCAAAATATTGCTTTAAAAGAAGCGATCGCAAGGGATACTATTACTGCGAAAAATCAGCAAAAATCCAGCCTTAATAAATACCAATTATCACCATCGATCGCTGTCAAAGTTTTTATTGAAACGATTAAACCTCCCACTAGTTTAATCCTTTTTGGTGCGGGTCGAGATGCTTTACCCCTAGTACAATTAGCTAAGACAATCGGCTGGCGAGTTACTGTAGTTGATTGTCGCGCTTTACAAGAAACTTATCGCCGATTTGCGATCGCAGATAAGATTATTCTTACTCACCGAGAAACTATTAACAAACAAATCTCAGTGCCTCGAAATAGTGTAACTGTTGTTATGACTCATAATTATTTCGACGATCGAGAAATTATTAAGTTTCTTTTACCAACTTCCATTGCTTATTTGGGTGTGATGGGTTCAAAAAACCGCATCTCTAAAATAATCCAAGAATTAAATCCAATTCCCAGCCAATTAAAAAAATTATACAGTCCGATCGGGCTAGATCTTGGTGCGGATAGTCCGGCAGAAATTGCTAGTTCTATTATTGCTGAAATTCAAGCTGTTTTAGCGCAACGTAATGGAGGTTTTTTAAAATATCGTTCCCAACCGCTCCATCCCAGATACGAAGTTTTAGAAAAACCTATTAAAATTCAAGAAAAGGTCTTAACATTTGAATAAAAATAGCGATTTGAGAAACTCGGTAGCTGTTATTATTCTGGCTGCTGGAGCATCAAGCAGGATGGGCCAACCGAAGCAGTTATTATCTTATCAAGGTGAAACTTTAATTAGTTACGTTGCTAAATGCGCGATCGCTTCTTCAGCTAATTTAGTAATAACAATCTTGGGAGCAAATGCCGAGCAAATAGAGAAAAACATAAGTTCTTTCCCCGTTACAATCCTCAAAAATCATGTCTGGAATGAAGGAATTAGTAGTTCGATTCGTTGCGGAATTTCATACGTTGAAAAATATTTTTCAGAGATAAAAGCAGTTATTTTTTTAACTTGCGACCAGCCTTTTATTTCTAGCGATTTTATCGACAAAATAATCGATTGTTACGATGCTGATAGCCAACCAATAATTGCTAGTCAATATGCCACAACTATTGGAATACCAGTTTTATTTCCGCGCATTCTTTTTCCAGAAATAATGCAATTAAAAGGCGATCGCGGAGCTAAAAAGATAATCGAACGATATCGCGATCGCGTTCAAACTATAAAATTTACTCGAGGTGAAATCGATTTAGATACATTTCAAGATTATCAAAGTTTTCTAGTTCAATTATCAACATTTCTTTGATTCCTAAAGTGAAAGTCGGAAACTAGGAGAACTATAGCAATAAAAGCTGAGATTGTATTATTTGGCCAGGTTTCTATTTTCACTTCAGTATAAAGATTGTCAAAACGAGATCTTAAATCGTCACTTGAAACAAATTCGCTTAGAGTTTTTATCGCAGTAATAATTAAGCGTAAAATTGAATTTATTTAGATTTTTTGATATTCTACTAACTCTCTCACTACTTTTACAAAATGGTATCAAGTCAGATTGCGTTGCGAACTTTACCGCCAATATTTTACTGATAATGTTGATTGTATTTGTTAGTTGATTCGAGATTATTTAAAGTTTGAAGCGTCCAATGAAGATCGAAGACAGCTTGATAGAGAGGATTATAGACTTGAAGTTGGCCTTGCTGCAGAGAGACTAAGCCAGACAGAAGCAATTGTCTGGTTTCTTGGGACTCATGAGCCTCAATTGCTCCTTGTTCTAAAATTGCCCGATACAGTTGCAATAATGCTCGAGCAGAAGATGGTGTGCCCAGGAGTCGATCGCGTATGGTTCGTAAATGTTGCGGTTCGTCCTGAAATTCCCAATTAGCAACGATCTTGTCGAGGACTAACTTGTTGAGGGATTCGGTTTCTTGTCCTGGTGCGATCTTCGTCGGGGAAGTGAGAATTAAATTACAAAGTTTTTGAGTCAAAAAAGGTTGACCACCAGTCCAAGCTAAGATGGCTTTGAGCAAAGTTTGAGGCTGTTCAGATTTTGGAGCTAACCCAGCAGCTAATGGTTGGATTTCGTGAAGTTCAAAGCCAGAAAGAGCAATGGCTTGACCGATATTAAAGGGGGTACGATCTTTGTTTGCAATTAAACTCAAGGGACTAGCGACTCCTAATAGTACAAAAGTAATCCGTTGATATTGGCGATAGTCAGCGCGTTGGTTAAAAACAGAACGAATCAGAGCAAAAAAATCGTCCATATTGAAACTTAAGCTAGAAATACTATCAATTTCGTCGATAAAAATCACAATTCTTTCTGATATTTGTTGGAGTAAAATTTCTTTAATAAATTTACTAAATTTTTGAACCGGAGAAAATTTTTCTAAACTTTCCCACCAAGTGTCGCACTCAAATGTTTCAGGGAGCTGCAATTGAGATGATAATTCGTCAATTAAACCAAAATACCATTGCTCTAAGGTAATATTTTGATTGCCAATTACAGTTAAATCGACAGCAGCGCAAGCAAAACCTTCAGACCTTAATCGATTAGTCATCTGAACTCGCAAGCTTGATTTTCCCATTTGTCGGGCATTAAATACGTAACAAAAATGTCCTCTTTTTAAAGCTTGATATAAATCGCGATCGGCTTGTCTAATTACATAAGTTGGAGAGTCAGGGGTTAAACAACCTCCGACTTGATATTGATATACTTGCTCGGCTCGCTGATTTCTTAATAGAGCATTTTCGAGGGAAATAGCTGCTTGAAAAGATATTAATTTTAATATTTCCAATCGTTCTTGATTAAAAGCACCTACAGTTAAATTATTTTCTAAGTAAATTACTCCGACTAATGTTCCTTGGACTAGTAAAGGCAAGCATAAAATAGATTTTATTTTCTGTTTAATAATATAAGGATCTTTAATAAAGAGTCCTGTAGAGCCGGCATCATCCAAAATAATATTTTCTCGAGTGCGTTGGACATAGCTAATAAGAGAAAGTGGCAACCTTTCACTGTTTTCTAGATTAATATTTAAGAAGACAATGGAATTACTTTCTGAAGTTTCTAACTCAGCTTCAAGCAAGATTTCGTCACCGCGAAATAAAACAATTGCACCAGTTTTAGCCCCGACATTTTCAATCGTAAATTTGAGAATAATGTTTAATAGTTTATTTAAATCTGTTTCTTGAGATAAAGAGCGAGCAGTTTTAATAATAGTTGCGAGATCGATATCTTCTGAAGTAATTTTATTGGAGCTACTTCCAGAAGTATCGGTAACTTTTATTGTTCTTTTTGTAGACTGCTTATTTAACAAGTGAGGATATCGATCTTCCATTGCTTTAACTTTAGCTATCGCACCCCATTTTTCGTAACAGTAACGAGCATCTTTAAGATAAACTTCAGCAATTTTATCCTTTTTTTCTGTCAAATAAAATCTGCCTGCTATTTCGTTTGCTAACGCTTCTTCTTGAATGAATTCATTTTCTTTTGCTAAGGCTATGGCTCGATCGTAATATTCGATCGCTTCTAGTTTTTTACCTAATACGCGATATTTTTCAGCTTCGACTAAATAATATTTATGTAAATGATTCATTGGTGCATGATGAGCCGCTTTTTTTAGTTGCTTCTGGTTATAATTTATTTTCTTAAAAAGAAATGGTTGCTCTGGTTTTGATGAGCAATTGTACACTCCAAGATAAGTTAAAGAACAATAAAAATAGAATTGATTTACAGCAATAAATCCTGATATTGCATCTAGAAAGCATTCTGCATTTGCCGCATTTTGCTTTGCTTCATGATAATTGTTAAATATATAACAAAGACTAAGCTTGTATAAATAAAAATTTGCAATTGCAGTTCTATTATTTGCTTTTTTTTGAACAGATAACATTTTTTCCTCATCGTAAACTTCACCAATTAGAAGACAAGGATTATTATTTCTATCTAATAAGTTTAAAATAGGCTGGTAACATATTTTTAAAATATCTAAGATTGTTTTTTGTTTTAATTTACTAATAGCCTTACTAGCAGCATTCATCTCTGATTCTATATATTTCAGTTGTCTACCGATATAATATAAAGAAACAGAATAATTTAGTACGCACCAAGCAGCATATTCTAAATCTCCGGTTTCTAATCCTAGTAAATAACCTTCTTGTAAAGGCTTTAATACTTCTCTAGTATTATTTTTCCAATGTTTGATAAAACAAAAAACTATAAATAAGGTTCTAGCTGCTTGTTGTTTACCATCTTGCATCGATAGTAAACCTAAAGCAACTTGACCAAATTTATAACCAGAATTAATGTCTTTTAAATTGCCACACAAGATTAATCCATAGAAAGCATAAGCAAAAGTAGATAGGGAACAATTCCCGTATTTAAGAGATAAATCAATCTGTTTACACACAATTAACGGTAGTAGATCGGGAACAGCTACATAAGCAGCAGAATTAATAATTGAAAGAATATGCATTGCTGCTAATTTATAAGGATCTTTCATTAAAGGTAGATCGATTAAATCTTCGATTCTTTTTCCAGCTAGTGTTAACTTGGTATTTATAAGCCCTAGTAAAACATTAAATTTATTAGGTTTTGGTGGCAGATTTATACCTAAAAATTTAAGCACTGGTAGGGCTATTTGTACTGCTTCTAAAAGCTTATTTTGAGCTATGTGAGCTTGAATTTTGATTTCATATACTTTGACTTTATCTAGCAGATTGTTAGCTTGTTGAAGCACTTCATTAACTAACTTTTCCATTGTTGTAAAATTACCAATCAGATAAGCTGTTTCTGCTGCTTCTATATATAGTTCTAAACTAAGATCGTAAATTGTATTCCAGCGGTTTACATCCAATAAAGTTATCCCAAATTTTAGATAGTTAAATCCAGTTCGATAGGCCGCTGCTCGCTTGGCTTTTTTTCCAGCAATTAAATTCAGTCTTGCCAACTCATCTTTTTGCTCCTGATTCTCGATTAATTTTCTACCTAAATTTAATTGATTGACAAGAGCAAAGATAATTTTTTCTAGCTCATTTTCTGGGGTATTTGCTAATAATAATTGTCCAATTTTCCAGTGTAGAACTGGTTTTCGCTCTGCTGAGATTAGTAAATATGCAGCTTGTTGAATGCGATCGTGGATAAATTTATATTCAACCTTTGTTTTATCTAGATTCTGCGTAACTCCTAATTCAATTGCTTTATAAGCATCGCTGAGAGGAAATATTAAACCTGCAGCGATCGCTTCCCTCAATAATAATGCTGTTTGTTGAGGAGTATTTTCAGAAATAATTGCTAAAGTTTGGATCTCAAACAAATTGCCAATACAAGCTGCTAGTTGCAATATTTGTTGGATTTCTGGTTTTAACTTTCTAATCGCTCGTGATAACAAGTCAACCACATTTTCAGTAATATCTCGTTTTTTAATTACTTCTAGATCCCATTGCCATTTTCGAGCGTCACGATTGAAATATAAAAGATTATCTCGATAAAGCGAGTTCAAAAATGTATTGATAAAAAATGGATTACCATCAGTTTTAGCTAAAACTAATTCTCCCAAAGGTTTAACTGCTTCAAGAGTACAATTAAAACTATCTGCAATTAAGCTATTAATATTGAATTGTTTTAAAGCAGAAAGAAATATTTTCTTAATCTTGACTCCTGCTTTTTCAATTTCATCTATAGTCGAGATTAGAGGATGCAACGAACTTACTTCATTATCTCGATAAGCTGCAATTAATAACAAAGAATTGCCACCGTATGCTGTTATTATTAGTTGCATTAATCGCAAAGAGGCACTGTCGGCCCATTGCAAATCGTCTAAGAAAATTACTAATGGATGTTCGACTACAGCTAATACTTTAATAAAATTTTGAAAAACAATGTTAAAGCGATTTTCTGCTTCTTTTGCTGATAAAGTAGGTACTTCAGCAACCTTACCAATAATTAATTCTAATTTCGGAATTACCTCAACAATTACCCCAGCATTAACACCTAAACCCTCCAGAAATTTTTCCCGCCATTGCTGTAAATCAGCTTCCGTTTCAACTAATAAATATTCAATTAAATCGCCAAAAGCTTGCACGATCGCACTGTAAGGAATATCTCGTTGATATTGGTCAAATTTACCCTCGATAAAATAACCTTTCGTTGCGGTAATTGGTCGATATATTTCTCGAATTAAAGCAGATTTACCAATGCCAGAATAGCCGGATACTAATATTGTTTCACTTGTTTGATTTTCAAGCTCTCTAACTCGCGCGAATGTTTTTAATAAAGTTTCAATTTCTTTTTCTCTACCGTATAGTTTCTGAGAGATTTGCAAGCGATCGGAAATATCCTGACTGGCTAATTGAAACCTAGCTATTTTTCCTTTATTTTCTAATTGTTCTAAACAAACTTCTAAATCTCTTTCAATTCCCCAGGCAGTTTGATATCTTTCATCTGGATTTTTTGCCATCAATTTCATGACAATATCTGACAAAATTGATGGGATTTCTGGATAATATCGATGAGAAAAATCTGGCATTACCGCTAAATGACAATATAATAATTCTAATAAGTCATTTTTTAAAAAAGGCTTTTTAGTTGTGAGCAATTCATAAAAAGTAGCTCCCAGAGAATAAAAATCTGTGCGATAATCTAAAGAACGATTCATTCTTCCAGTTTGTTCTGGAGAAATATAGGCTAAAGTTCCTTCTAAGATCTGGGGATTTTTTAAAGTACGATTTTCTTTAGGTAAGACTGTAGAAATACCGAAATCAATAATTTTTAGTTCTTTAGTTTCTGGGTTGTAAACAATATTAGACGGATTAATATCTTTGTGAATCAGATTAGCTGTGTGAATTTCCCTCAAGCCCGAAGTTATTTTAATAGCTATTTCTAGAAATTCTTTAATAGTAAATTTACGCTCTTTTAGTAAAAGATCTAGCGATCGCCCTTGAAAATCCTCGAAAATAATTACGAAAGTATTTTGATATTTGACTAAGTCATAAGCGGCGATCGCATTCTCTATATTTAAATTGCGAGTAATTTGATATTCTTGCTTGTATCTTGTTAATTCGTCTGTACTAGGGTAATCGGGGTTGAGAAATTTTAAAATAACCGAGCAGTTCTTTTTTTTTTCAATTCCTCGATATACCAAAGAATTACTACTTTGATATATTAGCTCGAGAATGATGTACCCAGCTAGTTCAAGTGTCATATCTAGGACTAGAAGATTTGATGATAAAACAAATTTTATCATTAATCGTCTTGCTGAGTAGACGGCAAAATCTAGAGTTATTTTGCGAACAAATAGTTGAATATTCGAGATAACCCTACTTTCTGTTACTTTTATTTTCAATAATTATCCCGAAAAAAACAAAAAGTAGCTACTTTTTGTTACTGATAAAAGGTCTCAAAATAAATAAACTAAAAACGTGAATTGAATTAAGGATTTTTAAAATTATGGTTTTGATTACAGGTACTTTTTCTAGCGATTATCTAGATGGTACTTTGGCTAATGAATTTATTAGCGGCTCAGCTGATAACGATACTATAGATGGCTATGGTGGTTTCGATACTCTATTTAGTGGTGTTGGAGCAAATACATTTAAAATTGTAGCGGAGTTAGTTCTAAAGGAGCTTGTACTATTAAGCTCAAATAATCGATAAAAGAGCGAAATTCAAGCCAAACTAGACGGTTTCGTAGGTGGAGAGGCTATACTGCTACGCAAAGGGATCGCCATAGCCTCCGCTTTCTTCTCAAGCTCAAGAACTCTGCACATTGCGGTATATTAATACCAATTCTTAAAAATAATGCTACGGATCTATTTTCCAATTTTTTTACCTATTACCTAGTACCTCTTGCCTGTTGCCCTCGATCGCCGAAGTGTAGCAACTTTAAACAGAATTGGTATAATTATCGAAAAATAGCGAAAAAGTTGAAAAAACTTTTTATTGCTTACTTTGATTGAATTTTTTGTTAATTTTAAAAAGTAGTTAAGCGATCGCGATAATCCTGCCAATTTTCCAAAGCTTCGTTGATTAATGCTTCCCCTTCGGTAACAGTTTCAATGCGAGATAAGCGATCTCGTAAAGCAGAAGCACCATAAAAATCCTTACAATACCAAGCCATATGTTTGCGAGATTGATAAATACCGCGCTGGCCCTTATATTGCCACAAACCTCGTAAATGTTCTTTAGCACATTCCAATCTTTCTTTGACTGTAGGAGGAGGTAAAGTTTTGCCAGTTTTTAAAAAATAGTCGATTTCTCCGACTAAAAAAGGATACCCCAAAGTCCCTCGAGAACACATTACCCCATCAGCTCCAGTTACTTGCAAACATTCCAAAGCACTTGCTACAGAAAAGATATCGCCGTTAGCAATGACGGGAATGTCGAGAACTTGTTTGACTTTAGCAATCCATTCCCATTTTGCCGCACCATTGTAACCTTGGGCGCGGGTACGGGCGTGTAAAGTTAGCATTTGCGCCCCAGCATCAGCCATTCTTTGAGCAAAATCGAGGATATTTATTTCATTATCGTCCCAACCAATCCGAGTTTTCACCGTAACGGGAACTTGAACCGCTTCGACAACTGTTTTGACGATCGCCTCGGCTATTTCGGGTTGACGTAAAAGCGAAGATCCGCCCCCTTTTTTAGTAATTTTATTAACCGGACAACCCATATTGATATCGATAATATTCGCCCCTTCCGCTACAGCTTTTTGGGCTGCTTCTGCCATAAAATCGGGGCGACAATCAAATAATTGAATGCCGATCGGTTGCTCCCCAGGGGCAATTTCCATTAACTTAGGTAATTGACGTAAATGATGTATTTCCGAAGCACTGACCATTTCGGTGTACATCATCGATTCTGGAGCATATCGCCGCACTAAACCCCTAAACACTAAATCCGTTACTCCCGACAGAGGAGACTGCAAAACGCGGCTATTTAAGCTAACAGAGCCAATTTTTAGGGGTACAGACAACTTCGATAGCAAATTAATGTTTGGTTCGATCGACATTGATTTGAGAATGAATTTAAGATTGAATTGGAGATTGGTATGCTGGCTGATATGCCCGCCATACTCCTAATAAAATCCCTTGTATTTGAACGCGATCGGCTTTAACTTGGATCGGATCGTATTTTGGATTAGAAGCTTTGAGGGTCACTCGATCTTCGTTTTGATAAAAACGTTTTAAAGTCGTACCAACTCCTTCTACTCTAGCAGCGACTATTTCTCCTTCTTTTAATTCTTCTCCTTTAGCAAGCGATCGCATAATTGCGATATCTCCTTCTGCAATTAAATCTTCGATCATGCTATCGCCAACTACTCTTAGAGCAAAACAATTCGATCTCTTAAATAAACTGGATAGATCTAATTTTTCTTTTTCTTCAATAAAAGGTTCTACTAATCCCCCAGCGGCGATCGCTCCTAAAATTGGCACTCCCAATTTTTCTCGGTGTAAAATACGTATAGTTCTGGCTTTACCTTCGTTCCAATCAATATAACCTTTGTTTCGCAATCTTTCTAAACGACTTTGGATCGGTGCTGGAGATCTTAATTTCATTGCCGTCATCATTTGTCTGATCGAAGGCGAATATTGATTTTCATTAATATAATCTACAAGATAATCGTAGAGTTCTTTTTGTGCTGTTGTTAGTGGTTCCATAATTATTCCTACTAACTGAATATTTGTTTAGTTGAATTTGCCATTACTTAACTCCATTTATTCTAGAACAGCCGTACTAATAAATCTAGCCGATTATTATTTTTTTTTAAAATCAAGAAAGTAACAATCAAGTAAGATGCTCTGCAATAGCTAAATCCAGAAAAAGTTGATTTAGGGAGATTTTGGCTCGAGCAATAAGTTCGATCGTATCATTTGCCGACATTTTCTCAATGATGAAGTGTTAAATTTGATTTTTGCAACGGCGACCGGTCTGGGAATTTATAGTTTATAGATTTAGCAGAAACCATATTTAAATATTTTTAAAATTCTGTTTGAAATATTGGCTATTTAACTTATAACGTACTTTAGCTTTATTGTTATTTAATTCGATCAGACCCATACTGACTAACTTATAAGCTACGGTCGGCTCTAATTGTATTGGTTCGTTAGCGTTAATAACATCATTAAAAGCTGCTGCTAATTCTGGTTGTTCTTCTAAACAGGCTTGATGACGCTGGAGATAATGGGAATAAATACCGTTTAACGTGCATGCATCTTCGATAATCTCAGCCAGACTTGCTTGACCGCGACTGATATAGTACAAAGTTATTTGTACCATTGCTGGATGTCCTCCAATTGTCTCCATCAACTTTTTTACTTCTCGATCGCCTTTCCAGTTAAGATTGTACTTTTTTGCTAATTGCTTAATTTGCTCTTGATTGAAATCATTTAATTGAATGGGAAGACCAATGTTAAAAGGGGATTGTTTGAGCTGGAGAGGAACGTAAATTTCAGTAGAGTGAACGATAATTTGTCGCAGTTTTTTCCACAAATCGATTTTATTTGCTTCTTCGTACCAAGATCGCAAGAGGGGTAAAAAATCTTTTGCTATTTGAGGATATTCAAAGATCCGGTTGAGTCGATCGAATGCCAAAACTAAAGGACTTTGAATGCGCTGTAAAATATGTTCTTGTAAGTAAAGAGTGCAACTAATCGAACTACCAATATCATCGTCCCAATATTCATCTAAGTTTGGCTCAAATTTGAGCTGACGGCTGATATTTGCACAGATCCAGCGCAACAATCGATTTAAGTCGTTTAGTATCGCTCGATCTGTTTGTTCTAAGTTAAGGGTGACGGTTTGATATCCTAAGTTTTGGGCGTAATCGAGAGTTTTTAGTAGTAGTGAGGTTTTACCCATTTCTTGAGGTGCTTTAATGCGAATTAAAGTCCCCGGTTTTCTAATTTCTTGACAAATTAGCTTTTCAGTGGGGTCGCGTTCGATGTAAAAAGGAGAATCGCTTGATAGAGGCCCGCTAGGGTAAGGAGGTAATGTGTCTACTTGTATTTCTCGGTTGTCTCGAGCGAACTCGATCTGTAATCTTAATTCCGATCCTATTCGATTTTTTACATAATCTTCGATCGAGATCCGACAATTTTTTTTGGTAACTTGCTCGCCGATTAATTTAGAAAGTCTTTTCCACAACTGTGGAGCGACAATATTGCTTAAATAGCCAGGACTGTAGGCATTTTTTTGAGCAATTTGACTGTAGGTCTGATTTTCCCAAATTCCCCGAAATACTATAACCTCGGTGGTATTGAGAGGTGTTTTTTTCATTTCAATCAGTTTGCTATTAACAATTTCAACAATGAGGTCGAGATTCATCAAAACAGAAGATATGCATTTATTAAATTTTCAAATGAGTTAATCCAAAAAACTAACTAATTTGAGTTTATATCGTCATTGTGTCAATTAAATTACTAAAAAGTTTTCAAAAAAATTAATAGACTTTAAAATCATTATTTGTTGTCGATAAGTGATATTGTCCCGAGCGAATTTGAGAATTGTATTGCTTGTAAACTTAGCCAATACAAGCAAGCGCGATCTTAGCCAATTTAAGTATTATTTAAAAAAATTTAATTCAATCTAAATAGCTTTATTAATGATAGTATTATTCGCTTAAATACCAGAAAAGAATTCTAGTTTACTTGAAAATGTAAATAAAAATAAAGCAATATTAAGCGCATGTAGATAAGAAAACTTTTTATGTAAAATGGTTAAAAATTGTGGTAATAAAAATTAAAAATCGAGCGATCGCGAGGTAATAATGGCTCAAAATTTTGGCAATCTGTTTCAGCGAGTTCCAGAGTCAATTATGAATGCCCGGCGCAATGAAATTGATAATGAAACAATGGAAATTATTCATGGCAAGTTGCCAGAAGATCTCCAAGGTTACGTTTTTATGGTCGCACCGGCCGGTAATATTTCATCTCAAGGGCTGCCATCGAACGACGGCAATACTTTGTTAAGCGGCGATGGCATGGTTTATCGATTTGATTTTACTCAAAAAGATCGAGTTAAATTGAAAACAAAACTGCTCGAGCCACCAGATTATTTATTAGATGAAGAAATTGAGAATAACCCATTTTTTCCATTGCGATCTTTAGCTAGATTTCGCAATCATGGTGTTGCCAGATTTTCTTATTTATTCGGTGCGAGAAATCTTTTAAATACGGCATTTTTACCAGTCAAATTTCGAGGGGATGCAAACGAACGTCTTTTGGTTACTTACGATGCCGGTCGTCCCTATGAAATTAATACAGAAACACTATCATTAATTGCCCCAATCGGAACAAGAAGTGAATGGCGATCGGCAATTCCAAGCTCGCCATATCCTTTTAGTCCAATTTTAAGTACGGCCCATCCAGCTTTTGATACTCATACAAATGAAATGTTTACTGTCAATTATGGCAGATCTTTAAGCAGCTTTTTCGATACGGAACAAGGTAAAAGGTATCTAAATATCTTAAATGAAGAAATTGAAAAAGAGAAAAAAGCCCTCGAAAAACTGTTGGAGGAAAGCGAAAGAAAAAGTATTTTTTCACAATCATTTTTTCTCAACTTCTTGTTAGAGAAGCTCATACCCTGGGCTAATACTGATTTTGTCTATTTAATCAGTTGGGATGGTACGGATCGAATTCAAAAATGGCAACTAGTCGATTCTAATGATTCGCCGATTGTTATTAAGCAAAGTGCCCATCAGATCGGATTGACTGAAGATTATGTCATCGTGATGGATACTTCTTTTACAGTGGGCATCGAGCAAATATTCAATCTGCCTTGGCCTTTAAATAAATTATTAGAACCGAAGTTGAGAGAACTATTAACCCTCAAACCTTCACCCGATTCAGCTTTTTATATCGTACGTCGCGAAGATTTGCAAGAAAACACCCGTACTGTTGTCGCCAAGAAAATAGAAATTCCTCGCGAAGCATCTCACTTTCTAGTAGATTATGAAAACCCCAATCGCCAAATTACACTCCACATAGCCCATATTTGTGCTTGGCACGTTGGCGAATGGCTGCGTTCTTTCGATATTTCTCCATACGACAGTCAGCCGATTCCCGAATATCTACACGGAATGCAACAATCTGAAATGGATATTAGCAAAATGGGACGCTACACGATCGATCTCAACGGCCAAGAGCCAAAAATTGCATCCCACAAAATTATATTTGATGACCAATGCACTTGGGGTGCAGGTTTGTTTGCTTATTTGGACAGACTACCTTCATCGGGTATGACTCCAGACAAGTTAGATAACATTTATTGGATTTCTTACGGACTTTGGAAAGATCTCACTACCGAATTTATGTACAAATTGTACCAAGAGTACGAATATAGAGAAAAAGATCTCGAAGAAATTCTGCGTCTTGCTGAAAAGGGTGTTCCCGCTACCTTGTTTCGATTAAACACATCATCGAACCAGTCGATGGCGATCGCCGAGTGCTATCAGTTCCCTAAAAATCATATCGTACTTTCACCCCAGTTTGTTCCGAGCAGCGAAGGTGAAGCTAGTTCGACTAACGGTTATATTGTTTGTGCTGTTTTTACTCCAAAACAAGACGAGATCTGGATTTTTGACGCGCTTGATTTGCACGAACCAAAATGCAAACTGTTTTATCCTCAACTTAATTTTGGATTGTCATTGCACACGACTTGGTTGCAAAAAATCGGTTCTCAAAGTGCCAAACGTAAAATTTCAATTAGAGAAGATTACGAAGAATCAATTAAAAATTTGCTCAGTTTAATTGAAGACGATGTGTTATTTAATAGAAATAAAAACAAAGAAGAACTGCAAAAACAGATTGAGGAAATATTTGAAAACAAGATTTACCCCAATTTTGAATAGTCATTCTCTTTAAAAATAATCTCTCAGAAACGCAGATATCAGATCTGTGTCGATCGCTTTTTAGAAAATAGGAAATAATTACGATCGTGCTACCAGGATACGAAATTACAGAAATCATTAACGAAGAAGAACAAATGATTCTTTATCGGGGCATAGCTAAGCGAGAACAACGGCTAGCACTGATTAAAACTTTTAAAAATAAATCCCCCAGTATTGAAGAAATTGCTAACTTAAAACAAGAATATAAAGCACTTGAAAATTTACAATGCCAAGGAATTATCAAAACCCAGAAATTAGAAAAATATCAAAATAGTTTAGCTCTCATTTTAGAGAATTTTGACGGTCAATCTTTATCTCGAGTAATTGCAGCAGATCGAATGTCAGTAATTGATTTTTTGACTGTTGCGATCGCTTTAGCAGAAATTTTAATTCAATTACATAAAGTACCAATTATTCATAACAATATTAAAACGAGTAATATTCTAATTGATTCTCAAAAAAAAGAAGTAAAATTAACTGGATTTACTCGCAGTATTAGCCTGAGCGGGCAGTTAAAAACAAGTAGTATCTCTAATTTACTAGAAGAAGATCTTGGCTATATATCGCCAGAACAAACTGGTAGAATAAACCGCTCCCTCGACTATCGAACTGACTTTTATTCTTTGGGAATTACTTTTTATGAAATGCTTACGGGAAACTTACCTTTTACTAGTAAAGATCCTATAGAAATTATTCACTCTCACATAGCAAAACAACCAATTTCCCCTGAAAAAAAAAGACAAATTCCCATAGCAATCTCCAATATTGTTATGAAACTTTTGGCTAAAAACTCTGACGATAGATATCAAAGTGCGGCTGGATTAAAATTTGACTTAGAAACTTGTCTGCAGCAATTAGAAAAGACAGGAAAAATCCCTCTTTTTCAATTAGGTAAACACGATCGCGGCGATCGATTTATCATTCGAGATCGACTTTACGGACGAGAAAAGGAAGTTCAAACTCTTTTAGATATTTTTAGTCGCGTGACTAGAGGAGCGACTGAAATCGCGCTTATTTCTGGTTATTCAGGAATTGGCAAAACCTCAATAGTCAATGAAATTCGTAAACCTATTATCGAAGCTAGAGGCTATTTTATTTCCGGTAAATTTAATCAGTTCAAGCAAAATGTTCCTTACGCCGCTTTGATTGAAGCTTTTAGGCAATTAATTCTGCAATTACTAACAGAAAGTTTGGAAAGAATTACTATTTGGAAAAAGAAATTATTAAACGCTTTAGCACCGAACGCGCGAGTTATTATTGATGTTATTCCTGAAGTTGAGTTAATTATCGGATCGCAACCAGAAGTTCCTCAATTAGGAATTTCAGAATCAGAAAATAGATTTAATCTAGTATTTCAAAAATTTCTTAATGTCTTTTGCCAATCGGAACATCCACTGGTTATTTTTCTCGACGATTTGCAGTGGTCGGATACCGCATCTCTTAATTTAATTAAACTATTTACTACTAATAAAAGTAGGCAATATTTGTTGGCGATCGGGGCTTATCGAGATAATGAAGTTAGTCCGACTCATCAATTAACTCAAACTATAAATCAAATTAAATTAACGGGAACTGTTATTAATCATATCGAGATCGAATCTTTAAATTTGGTTCATACCACGCAATTAATCGCAGAAAGTTTGGGGGGAAATGTCGATCTAAAAAAAACTAAAATTTTAGCCAAAGTGATTTTTAATAAGACTCAAGGAAATCCTTTTTTCTTGATTCAAGTTCTCAAAAGTTTGTATAAAGAAAATCTCCTAGTCTATCAAGCGGATCTCGATCGCTGGAAGTGGGATATTCGACAGATTCAAGGAGTGGGTATTACCGATCTCAATATCGTCGAACTCATCACAGCAAATATTACTCGACTACCTCAATACACCCAAAGAGTTTTAAAAATAGCTGCTTGTATTGGAAACTATTTCAATTTAGATACTTTGGCAATTGTCAGTCAAAAATCTAATTTATCGACAGCAAAAGATCTTTGGCCGGCACTTCAAGCTGGTTTAATTCTTCCGCAATCTGATAATTACACGATTCCTCTCCTTTTTGATGAGTCAGAAACGCAGAATTTTAATCTTTATGACGTTCGAGTTGATTATAAATTTTTACACGATCGCGTTCAGCAAGCTGCTTATTGTTTAATTCCAGATTCTGAAAAAAAATCAACTCATTATCAAATTGGTAAACTACTATTAGAAAATACAAATTTATCAGCAGAGCAAGATCGACTTTTTACAATTGTAAATCAACTTAATTTAAGTATCGATCGCATCGACACGAATTCAGAAAAAGATCGCTTAGCGAAATTGAATTTTCTTGCCGGACAAAAAGCAAAAATTGCTACAGCCTATCAAGCAGCTATTAATTATTTCAATTTAAGTCTGGAATTATTAGGAATAAATTCTTGGAAAAATTATTATCAAATTACTTATAATATTTATCTTGAATTGGCAGAATCAGAATATCTCAATACCAACTTAGAAGAAGCTGCTGCTTTGTGCAATCTAGCTTTAGAAAATGTTCAAAACGATCTGGAGCGAGTCAAATTTTATGAAATCAAAATTAAAATAAATCTTGCTAAAAACGAAATAGAACTCGCTTTAAATAATGGCATTGAAGCTTTACAAATATTAGGAGTATCTTTATCTAATTCCCCTCCAAAAGACCTAAATATCGAGCGTTTAGCAAGATTAAAACCGCTCCAAGATTCTAACAAGCTAATGGCAATGAAGATTCTTAATTCGATCTATGCTCCTGCTTGTTTTGCTGAAAGCCCCCTAGCACTACCAATTTTATATACTAAGATCGAACTTTCTCGAAAGTATGGCAATTCACCACCAGCAATTTATGCTTACGCTGTCTATTCAAATATTGTTGCATGGCTCGTTCCAGACATCGATTTAGCTTATCAATTAGGAGAATTATCTTTACATATTTTAGAACAGTTGAATGCCAAGGAGTTTTTTGCTAAAGCTTACGTTTCGATTTCGATTAACATAACATATAAAAAACATCATATTAAGAAAACTATTGAACCCCTCGAAAAGTCTATTCAAAAAGCATTAGAAGTGGGTGACATAGAATTTGCTTGTCATGCAGCAAATTTTTATTGCGAACATTTATTTTTTATGGGCAAAAATTTGAATTTCGTTCATAAAAATCAAAAACAATATATTAACTTTATCGATAAATTTAAGCAAGAACATCCGTTAAATCTTACCAAAATATGCGCCCAGTTTGTAGCTATTTTACTGAATGAAGCTCGAGCAAAAGAATTGATTGGTGAGATTATCAATGAAACAGAACTAATACCTTACCTACTCGAGACTAAGAATCAAATTTCTATTTTCAATGTTTACTACTATAAAGCTTGGCTTTGTTACTTATTTAAGGATTATAGCTTGGCGATAGAAAACAGCGAAATAGCAATCCAATATTCTGGTTTTATTAAATCTGAAGTTATTTTTACACTGCATAATTTTTACTATTCTCTCGCTATTTTGGCTAGATACAAATACGGGTCTCTTGAAACTAATTTAGATTTGGAAAATGAGACCGATAGATATTGGCTTAAAGTAACAGAAAATCAAAAACAGATGAAATATTGGGCAGATCGTTGTCCGATGAATTATCAACATAAATACGATCTAATTGAAGCAGAAAAAGCTAGATCGTTAGGTCAAAATTGGCTGGCTCAAGAACTTTATGAAAAAGCAATCGAAGGAGCTAAAAAACAGGGCTACATTCAAGAAGAAGCCTTAGCTTACGAGCGTGCGGCAGAATTCTATCTCGATCGCGGTAGGGAAGAAATTAGCAAACTGTACCTTAAAAATGCCTATAAATGTTATTCAAACTGGGGTGCAAATGCTAAAATAAATGCTCTAGAAACTGACTACCCACAGTTATTTAACCAAATAACCAGAACGAATATAACAGATCGCCGTAAATCTATTTCTAATACTGGTATAAAAGCATTAGATTTAACAACAATTATTAGAGCGCATCAAGCTTTTACTAGCGAAATAATTTTAGAAAAATTGCTAGAAAAATTGATGATAACGGTAATTGAAAATGCCGGCGCAGAAAAAGGGTTACTAATTCTTAAAAAAGACGATCGATGGACTATCGAAGCAGAAACTAGGGTTAATTCGGATCGGGTTAATATATTACAGTCAATTCCTCTCTATTCTATAAATCCTGACAGGCAAATACCATTTTTGCCGACTAACATTATTAATTATGTAATTCGCTCTCGAAAAAATATAGTTATCGAAGATGCTATTAACGACGAACTGTACAATCGAGATCTTTATATTCTCGATCGCCGCTCAAAATCAATTCTTTGCATTCCTTTGCTCGATCGCGGTAAATTTAACGGTATTTTATATTTAGAAAATAATCTTACGACTGGAGCTTTTACACCCAATCGCGTCGAAGTTTTAAAAATACTTGCTTCTCAAGCAGCAATTTCAATTGAAAATGCCCGTCTTTACGAGCAATTAGAAGATTACAGTCGCAATCTAGAGCAAATAGTCGAGCGACGCACCAAAGAACTTTCACAAACCGTTGAAATCCTTAAAGCTACTCAAGCAGAATTAATTTTTGAAAATGCTTTACTCAAAAACGAAGCAGAAGATTTAGCTTTTGAGTATCAAATTGGGGGAAGTTTAGCGATGGATGCGCCAACTTATGTCGTGCGATCGGCAGATCGCTACCTTTATAAAGCTTTGAAACAAGGAGAATTTGCTTACGTTTTTAATGCAAGGCAAATGGGAAAATCAAGTTTAACGATCAGAATGATGCACCATCTCCAACAAGAGGGTTTTGCTTGCGCGGCGATCGATATGACTCGCATTGGTAGTGAAAAGGTTACCCCAGAACAGTGGTATAAAGGCTTAGCAGTGGAATTGTGGCGCAGTTTTGGCTTGCTGACAAAAGTTAACTTAAAAAATTGGTGGAAAGAGCGATCGGATTTATCTTTGGTGCAAAGATTGGGTTTATTTATTGAAGAAGTTTTATTGCTTGAAGTCGGTGAAAATAATTCTACTAATTTGGTAATTTTTATCGATGAAATTGATAAAGTTTTCAGTTTAAGTTTTTCTTGTAATGACTTTTTTGCTTTGATTCGTTTTTGTTACGAGCGACGCAACATTAATCCAATTTATCGGCGTTTGACTTTTGCTTTGTTTGGGGTGGCTATTCCTTCGGATTTAATTAGCGATCCAAATACAACCCCTTTTAATATTGGTAGGGCGATCGAACTGCAAGGATTTAAAGAACATGAAGCTCAACCTTTATTGTATGGATTTAAGCAAAAAGTTAACGATCCGCAAATACTCTTAAAATTGGTCTTAAACTGGACGAACGGACAACCTTTTTTAACCCAAAAAATATGTCAGTTGATTTGTAATTATTCCCAAAGTATTGCCAGTGAAGATCCAGTTAAATTTGTCGACAATATAGTTCAAAAGAATATTATTGATAATTGGGAATCCCAAGATAATCCAGAACATTTAAAAACTATTCGCGATCGCATTATTCATAGCGAAAAAAACTCGGTCAAATTATTAAAATTATATCGACTAATTTTAGAGCTAGAAGGCGTAAAAATGATAGATCTTCCCGAAGAAAAAGAATTACTTCTATCAGGAATTGCGATCGAAGAAAAGGGCATTTTAAAAGTTCGCAATCGGATTTATCAATCTATTTTCGATCGTAATTGGATCGACCAAAATTTACAATTAATAGCTCGATCTTAAAGGGGATTTTTCAGCTAAGTAGATCTGTAGGAATATTTTTAGCCACTGCACCAATTTTCACAGAGCTTATCGGGGTCAATTTCTGAGATTTCTGCGCCAAAAAGTTCGGTTAATTCTGCTTTTTCTTGAGGCGTTGAATCTGCTGAAATTTTGCTCAAACAATCGGTTTTTGTCAGAAGATCGTTAAGAGAAATAATCCCCAATAGTTGACCCTGAATCACTGGTGCAATGCGAATTTTAGCTCTCGCAAACAGTTTGGCAATATGTTCTACCGCCAAATCTGGATTGACGACGATACAAGGTTCAGTCATTACTTGACAGACATAAGTCACTTTAGGATTTTTACCGTCAGCAACCGATCTAGATATGTCTGTTGCGGTAATAATCCCATAGGCATCTCTTTCGGAAGCAGGAGGCACAATTAAGGCACGCACCTGTTGCTGTTTCATCAATTGTGCTGCGGTGAAAATAGAGGCTAAGCGATCGATTGTGACTACATCTGTAGACATAATATCTGCTGCTCTCATTAGTATCTCCTCTTGCGCCCACTCACTGTTTTTGGATTAAAAAAGACAAAACAATCTTATCACGAGGCACTCTCCCAGTCTTTAAGTTGTTCTTGCTGCAATTGCTGCGATCTTTTTGGTAAAGGAAACTTGGGTTTCCCTACGTCTAAAATAACTTTTCGTTTCTGTTTTTTAGGGTTAACTTTTTTATTTTTCTGGGCATTTAAAACAGCCATCTTACTCACCTCCTTACTGGTTCAGTTTATAAAAAGGATGAGTCTCGAGCTACTTAA
>JASJCW010000060.1 GCA_030065265.1 Prochloraceae cyanobacterium | reverse complement strand
TGCTTACAACAACCGAGGTTTAATTCGCTATCGCTCCCAATTATATTCTCAAGCGATCGCCGATTTTACTCGTGCTATCGAACTTAATAATGATTATGGCAAAGCTTATGGTAATCGGGGCTTAGCTCGCTATAAAATAGAGGAATATACGGCGGCGATCGCCGATTTTACTCGAGCGATCGAATTAAATAATAAATCGGATTTTGTTTATAACTATCGAGGTTTAGCTCAATATAAAATCGGGAAATATTCAGCGGCAATTAAAGACTTCGATCTGGCAATTAAAATTAATTCTAATTATGCCGATGCTTATTACAATCGTGGCAATGCTAAATATAAATTAAAAGATAATTCAGGAGCAATCCAAGATTACGAAACAACTATTAAACTAAATTCTAATTATATTTTTGCCGCTTATAATCTGGGAATTGTTTTTTATGAATCTGGGGAGTATCAAAAAGCAATCGATAGCTTTACTACAGCGATCGCCTTAAATCCCAATCATGCTAACATTTATAACAATCGCGGCAATAGTTACTATAAGCTAGGCGAATACCAAAAAGCAATTACAGACTATTCTCGAGCGATCGAGTTAGATAAAAATTATGCCGATTTCTATTACAATCGGGGAATTGCTCATTACCAACTAGGTGATTATTCTGCAGCAATTGAAGATTATACTCGGGCGATCGAGCTAGATAAAAATTATACTAACGCTTATTACAATCGCGGTTTAACTCTCTACAAAATAAACAAAAAACAGTCGGCTCTTAATGATTGGGAAATATTAGCAAGGCTTTATCAAGATCGAGGAAAAACAGATCGCTACGATGAGATTAACGATTTAATTAAAAAATATCAGTAGAGATACAGAGCTGAATCCCTACTGGGAGATTAAGATACTAGATTATATTTCCACTTTGTTCGCTTCTTGGTGGATCTGTAACGAATCCATGAAAATGAAAAGTAGCAACGCTTCCTAATACTAAAAAGCTGAAGAAAATAATTCCTGCAAAAAGTTTTGGCAGGTTGTCTTGTTTATTCATAAGTTTTCTCCTATTGTTTAAAATACTAAAAAAGAATTTTAAAGGGATTCCAGATTCAGACTTCTCTTTATCGATAATAGCGCGATCTTTCCAATCCGATCTAAAGCAATTGATTTGAAAAAATTAACTCTAATATAAAATAAATTGAACCCTTATTTTTGATAGATATTATAAGTAACATACAGTTTAGCAAAATTTATCTATTAGACATTAAAATTAACATTGCTACTGTTAAATAATTCTATATTTCTATTATTAAATGAAAATAAAAAAATACTCGAAATAATAGTTTTAATTTTTACTCGTATAGTTATAAAAACTGCGATCGCACAATAAAAGACTTATATCTAGTTGATAGGTCGGTGATTAGATGCTTTTAAACTACAGATCGATCTGCCTTCATATTGATGCAGATCGAACAATCAAAGTCTATTGAATCAAGTTCTCTTGTTCTGACATAAAAATCATATTTTCTGCCTCTCGAGCATTTACTGGATGGGAGAATAAATAACCTTGACCGTATTTACAGTTGAATTCTTTTAAAATTGACAACTGATCTTTTGTTTCTATTCCTTCAACAATCAAGTGAATATTAAGAGTATTTGCGATGTTAATTATAGTTTTAATTAACTCTAATTTGTGAGGTTGTTTTCCTAAATGAGTCAGAAAAGAATTGTCAATCTTTAAACCATCTATTGGTAAATTACGCAGACTACTTAGAGAAGAGTAACCAGTACCAAAATCATCCAATCCTATCTTGATACCTAAGTCTTTAATTCGAGTTAAAAGTGGCAGAGTTTCTTCAATATTTTCCATCATAGAACTTTCAGTTATTTCTAACTGTAAAAATTTAGGCTGTATTCCAGTGCGAGCGATAATATTTTTCAATTTATAAATAAAATCACTTCCATCAGATTCTTTAAATTGAAGAACAGAAATGTTAACACTGACAAACATATCTCGAGCGATAATGTATTTATCCAACCAAATACCGATCTGAGTCGCTACTTTTTCAAGCACCCAATTGCCAATTAAAACGATTAAATCGCTTTTTTCTGCGATGGGAATAAAAACACCCGGACTGATTTCACCTTTTTCAGGATGATTCCAGCGTAATAGAGCTTCAAAACCAGTAATTTTATTACTTTTTAAATCAAAAATTGGCAGATAAAATACTTCTAATTCGTCATTAGCGATCGCTTTACGCAAATCTTTTTCTAAATCTAATCTATTGAGATCTTCTCGAGATAAACTGCCCTCAAAAACTATTTGATAACCTTTATTTTTTGCTTTGGCGCGATACATAGCTGCATCTGCATCGTGTAACATATCTCCCATCTTCTGATAATTGTTTTTACTAGAAACTATCGCCATACTTGCAGAAACAGTAAACTCTTTTCCTTGAATAAAAATCGGGGAGCTTAATTGTTTTTCAATGCGATTTACGATCTCAGAAACTCGATCTAAATGATTAATTTTAGGTAATAAAACTGCAAACTCATCTCCTCTAAATCGAGCTAAGATATCTTCTTGACGCAAGCAGCTTTGGATTATTTTAGAAACTTCAATTAGCAATCGATCGCCGGTATCGTATCCCAAGCTTTCATTAACCATTTTAAAACCATTTAAATCGATTAATATGATACTAAACAAGGAATCTGAAGCTGTTTTTGCTGTTTCTAATAATTTTTCTAATTCAGATTCAAAGACGTAGCGATTAACTAAACCCGTTAAGGAATCATGTCGAGCAGTATAATATAGCTGTTGTTTAGCTACGCGATCGGCAGTAATATCTGTTTGAGAACCGACGATGCGATATACTTTTCCCATAAAATCTTTAACTTTAATACCCTGGCACATCATCCAACGATCTTGTCCGTCTTTATGGGCGATCGGATAGGTAATTTTAAAATTAGTTGTTTCATTTTCAAGAGCATCTTTTAATATAGAAAGGTATTTAGAATCTACTCTTTTAAACCATTCTTCTGGAGTTGCTTTAATTTCTGATTTTTGATAACCTAAAAGCTCTTTCCAACGCTCGGAATAATAAATTTCATTAGTATTTAAATTCCAATCCCACAAGCCATCATTACTAGCACTTGCTGCTAAAGCATATCTTTCTTCACTTGCTTTTAATCGTTGTTCTACTTTATATCTTTCTCTAATATCTTTAGCAATACAAACAATCCCACAAGGCTGATTTGATTTATTTTCAATAAAAGAACTAGATAAAATGATAGGAATTGTGATTCCTTGTTTGGTTAAATATTTTGTTTCTTTATTTTCTAAATATCCCTGCTGTTTTAAGTCTGGAAAAGATAAAGAAGATTCTTCTATAATTTTCTCCAAGTTTAGACCTAATAATTCTTGCTCCGAATAACCTAAAAGATTACAAGTAGCTTGATTGACTTTTTGAATTTTCCCTTCTAAATCTACAACGATTAAACTATCTATTATCGAACCAACGATCTTATCTAAATAAAACTTGGATACGGTGCTATTTTTTAATCCCCGAGTCATTTGTTTAAAAGCCAAAGCTACTGATTTAAATTCGTTTTCAGTTTGAATATCTAACTGATAATTTAAATTGCCTTGTTCTACTTCTAAAGCTGCTTGTTTTAATTCCTCTAAAGGTGTTGATATCGATTGATATAAGTGTTTGGCTAAAAGTGAGAGAAGAATTAGACCGAATAAATTAAATCCAAAAATAAAATAGCCGCTATTTTGCAAGGTTTTAAATATTTCCCTGATTCTGCCATCTAATTTTTCTACTACAACTTCAATTTTATTTTTTTGAGAAGATTCTTCATCAGTTGTTGAATTTAAGTCGCTAGCTAGAAATTGTGCGGCCAAATCGAACCGATCGCTGTCTAAGAACTGATAATAAGAATTGATTTGTACTTGGTAATCTTTTAATTCTTGCTCTAATTCTATGAATTTATCAATTTCTTGATTTAAACCTTCTATCTTATCTCGATCGGCTTCTAGATTTTTATTGATTAAATCTTCGCGAATATTTTGATGAGCGACCAAATTGTTTTTAACTGTGTTTATAGTTTCACTTAAGAGGTTATTAATTTGTTTTTTTTCTGCTTCAATCGATTTATTTTGTTCTTTTAAGATGAGGATATTCATCAATTCAAATCTAAGTTCTTGCAAATCTTGATTCAATTGAATATCCTGTTCTGCTTCTTTTAGTTGATGCTTAACTACTAGCCTGACCCGCTTGCTGAGATCGAAAATAATCAATTCGGTTAAAAGTGAACTTGCTCCTAACAAACAAGAAACAGCTAAAAACCCACCGATTAATTTATTACGTATTTTCATAGTTTAATTTTCAATATTATTATCAATATTCCGATCCTATTTTCAATTATTCATAAAAATCATCAGTAAATCGTCCTAATTTTCTAGATCGATTTACTAAAAAAATAATTCATAAAATAGATTATTTTACCGAGCTTAAAGTTTAAAACTGCGCACCGCGTACACGAAGTGCAGCGAAGCTAGCGGATCCCTGCGGGATCGCTCGGTAAATACAATGAAAAAAAAGAATTTAATTGTTTTTAACTGTATAAAACTTGTAAGTGAACCCCGCAAAAAATATTTGAATAATTTTAATTTGCTTAAATAAAAATTAAATAATTTAATTAAAAATTAGAGCGATCCAACTCTTCAATAACACCTTCGGTATCGTTAACAATAGCCTTAAGATCGTCGACAATTTCTGCACTTACGGATTGCCACAAACCTCTTTGAGAAGCTTCTAACAATCTTTCAGCCATATCTCGCAATACCCAAGGATTCTTCTCTTTAATAAAATCCTGCACTCGAGCGTCAAATATATAAGCATCAGCAACTCCTCGATACATAAAATCTTCGACGCATCTAGCAGTAGCATCGTAAGCAAAGAGATAATCGACAGTTGCAGCCATTTCAAACGCACCTTTATAACCGTGACGCATCACACCATCGATCCATTTTGGATTTACTACCCGCGATCGATACACTCGGGCAATTTCCTCTTTTAATTGTCTGACTCTCGGGTTAGCAGGAATAGAATTATCGCCAAAATAGGTTGTCGGGTTTTTACCAGTTAAAGCGCGTACTGCAGCAGTTAAACCTCCCTGAAATTGATAATAATCGTCAGAGTCGAGCAAATCGTGTTCGCGATTGTCTTGGTTGTGCAAAACTATTTGTAATTCCTGCAATCTTTTTGTAAATGCTTCCGGTGCAGCATCTCCTTTTCCATCAGCAGTATAGGCATAACTGCTCCAATTGATGTAAGCTCTAGCTAAATCTCGATCGTCACTCCAGTTTTGAGCCTCGATTAAACCTTGCAAACCCGCACCGTAAGCTCCTGGTTTCGAGCCAAAAATGCGGTGGGTGGCTCTGATCTTTGCTTTTTCCGAGTCTAAACCTTGTTTTTGCCAAAACTCGCGATCGCATTTTACTCGAGCGGCTAAAGGGTTTATTGCTTCTGGTTCGTCGAGATCGGACACCGATGCGATCGCGTTGTAAACTAAGTCGATTAAATTAGGGAAAGAGTCTCTAAAAAAGCCCGAAATTCTTAAAGTCACGTCAACGCGAGGCCTTCCCAACACTGAAACTGGAAGTATTTCAAAGTCGACAACTCGCCGCGATAAACCATCCCAAACCGGTTGCACTCCCAATAAAGCTAGTACCTGAGCGATATCGTCTCCACCTGTTCGCATCGTTGAAGTTCCCCAGACCGAAATTGCTAATGTTTGGGGATATTCGCCGTTTTCTTGGGTATATCTTTCAATTACTACTTCTGCGGCTTTTCTACCGATGTCCCAAGCTGTTTCTGTGGGAATAGCGCGAATATCCACCGAATAAAAATTGCGTCCGGTTGGCAAGACATCGGCGCGGCCTCTAGTTGGCGCGCCAGAGGGGCCGCTGGGTACGTATTCCCCATTCAATCCTTTGAGCAGATTGGTTATTTCTCGTTCTGTGTTTTGCAGGGCAGGAATTAGTTGATTTTGAATGTATTTTAGTTCTTTTGCTGTTTCTGTTCCGGGGATTTGTATCGGTCGATTTTGGAGTAGATCGTCGATCGTTTCGGCGGCTATTTGTTCGATTGTGGCGATCGCATCGCCGAGATGGCGACAATTTTTAAATCTAGTTGACTCGATATCTGGGATGATAACGGTCGTGGGATCGGCGGTTAAGGGATTGAAATCTAAATTAAAGTCTTTAGCTATTGCTTTGGTTAAGCCAAGGCGATCTAAACTGGGAAAGCGAGCAATTGAGATAATTAAATCTCTAAATTGTTTGTTTTGCGGACATTGACCGAAGATATGCAATCCGTCCCTAATTTGTGCTTCTTTGAGTTCGCATAAATAGCCGTCGGCAATTGTTAGAAATTGAGCCAAGGAATTGTTATCTAATTCTGATTTTATGCCCAGATCTAAATCGAGATTGGTTTGTTCGATCAGTTTAGTAATGCGATCGCCAATCGGTTTTAATCTGGAGGGATCTAGTGTCTGTGCTTCGTAATATTCATCGATTAAGGTTTCTAATTTTGCCAGATCTCCGTAAATTTCTGCCCGAGTCATTGGTGGAGTTAAATGGTCGATGATTGCGGCACTGCTGCGACGCTTTGCTTGAGAGCCTTCACCGGGATCGTTGACAATAAACGGATATAAGTTAGGGATCGAGCCTAAAGCGATTTCAGGATAGCATTCAGCAGAGAGGGCAAGACTTTTTCCTGGCAACCATTCTAAGTTACCGTGTTTGCCAAGATGAACGATCGCACTCACTTTGAAAACTTGCCGCAACCAATAATAATAAGCTAAATAATCGTGAGTTGGTTCTAAATCTGGAGCGTGATAATTTAAACTCGGATCGCGATCGTAACCTCGGGATGGTTGTATGCCAATAAAAATATTTCCTAGTTGTATTCCCGGTATTGCTATTTGCTCTGTTGGTACATTTCCCCAGCGATCGCAAATCTGTTGTTGAATTTTTTCTGGCAAGGTAGCGAAATAGGTTTGATAATCTTTTTTGGATAAGTATTGACGTATCGATCTCTGCTCTCTGACTTCTAAATCGTTTGTTATCCCAGCAGTTAAAAGCTTTATTAATTCATCGCTATTGGCTGGAATACCGTCTGTTAAATAACCATTTTGCTGCAAAGCACGGAGTATTTCCAGACAACTTGCAGGAGTATCCAAACCAACGCCGTTGGCGATTCTACCATCTTTATTGGGATAGTTAGCTAAAATCAAAGCGATTTTCCGGTGTTGCGGGGGAGTTTGCCGTAATTTTACCCAATTAGCCGCTAAATCACTGACAAAACTGATGCGATCGCTCTTTGGTTGATAAACAACTATATCGGTTTCTAAAGCTTCGTTCCAATTTGCTACGGATTTAAAAGAAATCGCCCGGGTAATAATTCTGCCATCCACCTCCGGTAAAGCAACATTCATCGCTACATCTCGAGGTGTCAAACCCGCATAACTCGACTCCCAGTATTCTAGACTACTACTGCTCGAGATGGCTTGCAGGATGGGAACGTTCAATTTTTGCCATAAAGAAACTGTTTCAAAATTGCTAATTTTTGCTACAGAAAAACTAGTGGTATCGATTAGTATTTCGATTTGTGTATTTTCTTTATTTTGAAGCAGTTGAGTAGCCACTTCAGTGTTTTCTTGCGAGAAAGAAACACTAAGAAAAGATGATAATTTGTTTTGGACTTCTTTATCTCGTAAAGAAGAGATGAAGATCGGGATCGTTTTTAAATTTCTATCTTCAAGAGCTTGACACAAAGCATCGATCGCCCTTAAATTCCCCGCCAAATAATGAGCGCGATAAAAAAGCAAACCAACCTGAAAATTTAGAGATTTATTAATTTTATTTTTCTTAATTTTTAAGTTGTTTGGCTGGTAAATTCCGATTTTAGGAATTCTTTGGGGTGGGGGAGGATTGTAAGCTGTTTTAAACTTGAGATCGGCAACAAATTTAAGGCCATTTGCTAAGTTATCAACTCCCCCTTCAATGAAATATTGCCACAAACTATTAACAGCCGATAAAGATACGTTACAGTGGCTAAACAAATAGGGATCGGGGCGATCGTCTCCTGGTAAGACAAATAAAGCTATATTATTTACTTCTACAATTGCCTTAACTACTTCTAAACCATAAGACCAATAAGATCGACCTCCAAGCAAACGAAGAATAATAACTTTTGCTAAAGATAAAACTTGCTCAGTATAGTTATCAATGCTTAGCTGTTGTTGGAGTTGCAGCAGATTTACTACTCTAATTGTCGGAAAATTAGCAGGTAAACTAGATATACTTGCAGCTAAAGTTTGAACTTCCGTATCTGCTGGTGTGAGCAAACATATCGATCCAGGATTTTGTTCGATCGAAATTATTCCAGATATGTCGGGATTCCACCCTCCAGGGGTAGCAGCAATCCTATGCATATAATTATTAATTTCCTTACCTTTAGAAATGATTAGAGCAAAAATTTAGGAGACAATATCAAGAGATCCTATTAATAACAAAGTCTAACTGCTTTTTGGCAGGAAAAAAATGTTTACTTTCCAGACACCCGTATTTAATCGGACTTTGCCCAGTAAAAAATTTAATCAGCTAATTGGCTTGTGGCAGCAAATGAGGGAATTTTTTGGTGCCGAAGCGGAGTTGATTAGCGAAGATAGTTTAGTTTTGGGGGAAAATCTGGCTCGTAAAGATAATTTAGAAGCGAATTGGCATCAGGGTCGCTTTAGAGTCCTAATTTCTCGCCAATTCAGTGCTTTACTATCAGGAAAGCCAATCCGAGAAGACGCTCAATATCAAGTAACAATTAGTTTTTCGCCCCAAACAATTGCCGAGTTTCTGCACCATATTCCCAAGCAATTGCTCAGTTATTCTAATATTGAAAATTACCGTCAAAAGTTAATTCCACAAATAAACACCAATTGTAAAGATAGAGATAAATTTATGGGCCAGTTATTAGAGATAATCAGCCCTGGAAACGAGTCTTCTGTTTCTTTTGCCCCTCATTGTCGCTTGAGAGATCCTTTACAAGAAATATTAACTCGTCAAGTAGAACAAGAAAAAATCTTAGATCGACTCGCACTCCAGATCGATCGCAATTTAGATCTATTTGCGATTATCAAAATGACCGTCAAGCAAGTCAGAGATCTGCTCAAGTTAGATCGTTTAATTATCTATCAATTAGATGTAGAAACTAAAGATAAACAATTAATCAATCAGGTAACTTATGAAGCGTTAGCTAATTCCCGAATTGCTTCGGTGCTCGATTTTCGCGACGATCGTTGTTTTAGGAAAAATTCTCCATCTCGTCAAAAATACCTGCACGGCCACACTCTAATTATTGACGATATCGAGCGAACGACTAATTTAAATCCTTGTTTGCGATCGCTGATGGCACAACTGCACGTAAAATCTAAACTAGTCATCCCCATTATCGTGCAAAAAAAACTTTGGGGCTTTGCGATCGCCCACCAATGCTTTATCGTTCGTCATTGGAAGCAAAAAGATATTAAATTTTTACAACGAGTTGCCGAATATCTGGCGATCGCGATTCATCAAGACCAATTCTACCAACAATTACAAGCGCAAAAAGAAAATCTCCAACAGCAAGTTAACAAACGGGCTTTAGAATTGCAAGAAGCATTAATTGCCGCAGAAGTAGCTCACAACTCAAAAAGTGCATTTTTAGGGAATATGAGCCACGAATTGCGTACCCCCTTAACTTGTATCATCGGTTTGTCAGGAACTTTGCTACACTGGTCGCAAGATAATTGCTCGTTGCCGATTGCCAAACAACAACAATATCTCAATACGATTCACGATAGCGGCAAGAAACTTTTAGAATTAGTTAACCACATTCTCGAATTTTCTCAAGTAGAAGCCGGAAAATCGGCCCTCAACATCACCCACTTTTCTTTGCAGTATTTATCTAAAAGAATGCTGCAAAACTTTCAAGATAAAGCTAACAACAAACAAATTACTTTAAAATTAGATTTCCGCGTCGATAAAATTCACGATCGCTTTTGCGGAGATCGAGAACGAATCGAACAAATTATCTTTCATCTGTTAGATAATGCCATTAAATTTACTCCCGAATCAGGCCAAGTTACTTTAAGAACCTGGCGCGATCGCAAACAAGTAGCTTTTGAAATTGAAGATACTGGCATTGGCATTAGCGAAAATCAACTGCCCCTACTATTTGAAAAATTTCAGCAGCTCGAAGAATACCGTCGGCGCATTTATGGCGGTACGGGTTTAGGATTGGCTTTAACCAAGCAATTAATCGAACTCCATGGCGGGAGAATAGAAGTCAACTCTTGCCCCGGTAAAGGCTCTTCATTCACCGTTTGGCTGCCCGATCGCACCGATCTGTTATCCTCATCTGCACCTTCTACTACAGTCGATCCGCCCGCTGCTAGTATTGCAGAAAAAGGAACTATAGTTTTATTAGGAGAAAACGAAGCAGAAGCAACTTTAATTTGCGAATTACTTACTGCTGCAAATTATCAAATCGTTTGGTTAATTAATGGAGCTAATTCGATTCGACAAATCGAACTGCTACAACCAATTAGTATTTTGATAGATCGCAACTTGCCGGAATTTGAAAAAATCCTGAAAAGCTTAAAAGAAATCAGAACTGGTCGGGCGATCGAAGTAGTTCTGATCTCTCAAACAGAAATTTCCGATTCCGACTGGAAAGATTTATCCAAAATAGGTATTGACGATTATTTAATCGAGCCAATACAGGCAGATTTATTATTGCAAAAGATTAAACCTGTTCGCTTGCAAAAAGCCAATAAAATTGTCAGTCAGGATTGAAATTTTTTTAAAAGTCAAAAATCAAATGTCAGACAAATAATAACCAACTTTTCTAGATTAAATTGGTTGTTAGTTTGTTGGCACTAAAATACTAATTTTTTATTGAGCCTCTAGATACTAAAAAGGGGTAACCTCTTAGCGCGCGCTTAGATCTGCCGAAAGCAGGGGATTCCTAACTAAAGATAGATGTCAGAGATAAGAAAATAAAAGAAACTGTTTTCGGAACTTAAAATAGCTAAATAATTTTTCCCAAAATAATTGTCTAAATTATAAGTCACTAAGTTAGAAAAAATTGTCAAAAGTAAATGACAGGTAAAAAACCAATTCAATTTAAGCAAAACATGATTGAAATTTCTGAAAAAAAAAATATCGCTTTTCCCGAGCTAAACGATAATCAAATCGCAATCATAGAAAAATTTGCCGAGCTGAAGTATTTTAAGCAAGGAGAAACTATCTTTGAAGCAGGAAAACCAAATAGAAAATTTTTTGCGATTAAAAAAGGTCAAGTTGAAATCGTTCAAAAATTAACCGACGAACAAAAAACAATTACAATCCATTCAGCTCGAGAATTTACTGGAGATCCGACAACAATTTTAAGCGGTACGCCTTCGATCGCTAGCGCGATCGCCGTTGTAGATTGTGAAATTTATGCTGTTTCTAATCAAGATTTAAAAAAAATCCTCCGAGAAATTCCCACAGTAGGAGATGTGATCCTTCAAGCATTTTTAGCCAGACAAACAATTGCAGAAGAAGCCCAGATCGGGATCGAAATCATCGGTTCTAGATATTGCTGCAATACTTTTAGAGTGCGAGATTTTTTAGCTAAAAATCTCATTCCCCATCGTTGGATCGATATTGAAGATAATTCAGAAGTACAAAATATCCTCAAAGAATTAGAAATAGAAACAGAGCAAACTCCAGTAGTTATTTGCTCTGACAATCTCATCCTCAAAAACCCCAGCAATGAAGAACTAGGAAAAGCGTTAAATCTTAAAAAATCCCTCGACGATCGCCAAATTTTCGATATTGCGATTATTGGTGCGGGGCCTGCAGGTTTGTCAGCCGCAGTTTATGCCGCTTCTGAAGGGTTAAAAACCGTCGTACTCGAGAAGGACTCGCCAGGAGGACAGGCAAGTTGGAGTGCTAAAATCGAGAACTATATGGGGTTTCCGGTATCCTTATCGGGGATAGAATTAACTAATCGGGCTACGATTCAAGCGAAAAAATTCGGTGCAGTATTTTCGATTCCCGCAGAAGTAGTAAACATGGAATTGAACTCCGATTATAAAACTTTAGAATTAGCCGACGGCCAAAAAATTACCGCTAAAAATATTTTAATTACAACCGGAGCGACCTACCGTCAATTACCAGCAGAAGGCTGCGATCGCTTTATGGATGCGGGAGTTTATTACAGTGCGACCGATGTTGAAGCTCTGATGTGTCACTCTCCTACCGCTATTGTTGTTGGTGGTGCAAATTCCGCCGGAGAAGCGGCAATATTTTTAGCAGAATACGCTGAAAAAGTAATGCTGTTAATTCGCGGTGACGATTTGAGTAAAAGTATGTCTGAATATTTAATCGCTCGCATTAAAAGTAACGACAAAATTACCATATTGACTAATACTGAGATCGGCAAACTCAAAGGCGATCGCATTTTAGAATCGGTAGAAATCTTTAACAATCAGACAGGAGCAACTCAAACCCTCGAAACTAACGCTGTTTATATTTTTATTGGTGTCGTTCCCCACACAGATTGGCTTCCTGCAGAAATAAAATTAGATCAAAATGGCTTTATTAAAACCGGCCGTCAAATCAGTAAGTCTGAGTACGGTTATGGCAGTCGCGCTCCTTTTTTCCTCGAAACCAGCTATCCTGGAGTTTTTGCTGCTGGTGACGTGCGATCGCAATCTATCAAGCGGGTGACTTCCGCAGTGGGTGAAGGAGCAACTGTAGTTCAATACGCTCTAGAAATTCTTTAATTCAAATTCAAGTAGACAATAGTATTCTTGAATATGCTGCATCTGATTTGAATTGATGAAATTATTACTCGATCGCTTCAAAAATAATCTGATAGTTTCGGTTCAAGCTCCAGTTGATTCTCCTCTCCACGAACCGAATGTTATTGCTGCCATGGCTGAAGCTGCAGTAAAACGGGGCGCAGCAGCGGTGAGAATCGATACTCCAGCTCACGTCAAGGCTGTCAGAGCGAAACTGCCCGATATCCCCATAATTGGCTTGTGGAAGCAAAATATCCCCGAATCTGAAGTTTATATCACGCCTAGTTTTGAAGCTGCAGAGGCGATCGCAGTAGCAGGGGCAAATATAATCGCGATCGATGCAACGATCGGGCCCCATCCTCGGGAAACAGTTCCCGAATTAATTGAGAAAATCCATCAGAAGTTAGATGTTTTAGTAATGGCAGATGTGGATAATATTGAGGCCGCGCTCGCCGCATCGGTTGCTGGTGCTGATTGGATCGGAACTACACTTTACGGCTATACTGCTGCTACTGCCCATCTTTCTCCTCCAGGTTTTTCCTTGTTAAGAGCGATGGTAGAGCAAATTAAGGGCATTCCCCTCGTTTGTGAAGGGGGTATTGCCGATCCGGCGATGGCAAAAACTGCGATCGATTTAGGTGCAGATTTCGTCGTTGTTGGCACGGCAATTACTGGAATCGATCGCAAAGTTGAAGATTTTTTAAAGGTATTTTAAGCTCGATTGGGAATCAGTAACTATAATAATTTAATAAAAATCTAAAATTCTTATGTATCAACAAGCTGAAAATATATTGATAGTTTTGGGAGAGCTTGGTTTTGTTATTATTATTTTTTGTTTGTTTAATTTTTTATTAGTTAAAAGTTTTCAACAAGCAATGAAAATATCTTGGCTGGGTCAAGAAGAAAGCCAAGCTGATAGTTTGCGCCGTCAAATTCAATTTATTTTAGTTTTTGTTTGCGTTTTACTTTGTTTGCTAATTGTCGGGGCTAATAGCTACATAATTTTCTACGAAGAAACAAATATCAAAGAATATACTCTAAACATCACCAACCAAATTCACGAAGATTTTTGGATAAATTTAGGTTGGATAACGGCTAAATGTTTATTAGTTATCTTAGTAGCTTCTCAAGCCATCAAGCTTGTCAAGTACGTCTTAAATAAAATTCACAAGACCCTAGAAAATTACGATCGCATCAATGTTAAAGACCCCAATATAGAGTCTTTTTTCAGCTTGCTGGATAAAAGTGTTACTAATATCATCTGGCCGATCGCATTAGCTCAATGTGCTTTGTTAATTAAGCTACCTGAAATAGTTGCTAAGAATATTTATCTGATTGTAAAAATTTATGCGATCGTAGTTATTGGATTGTTAATTGTCAAGGCAGCAGCAGCAATAATTGATAGTTTAGATAGTCTGATTCGAGGGTATTTAAGCGACGATAAAAAATCGAGATTTTATAACCGCTTGCGACATCTAATTCCCTTTTTTGAAAGGTGTTTGGAATACGCTATTTACGTAACCACAGCGACCTTAGTTACAGAACAAATCGAAGCAATTGCTAGGTTAGCTAGATACGGGCCCGACATCGTGCAAATAGTCGGAATTATTTTTCTCAGTCGAGTTTTTATTGAAGTTGCTAAATTATTAGTCGAAGAAATTTTATTAAGAAGCAACGATTTAACCGAATTAGAAAGACAAAGAAGACTAACAATTATCCCTCTAATTCAAAGTGCCCTGAAATATTTAATTTATTTTAGTGCTGGAGTTGCCATTCTTTACACGATAGAAATCGATGCCACTCCAATTTTAGCCGGGGCTGGATTGCTCGGTTTAGCGGTCAGTTTGGGGGCGCAAGGAATAGTAAACGATGTTGTCAATGGCTTTTTTATCTTATTTGAAAACTACTATTTAGTCGGCGATTTTATCGAAACTAACGGAGCTAGTGGATTTGTCGAAGCAATAGAATTGAGAACTACTCGAATTCGCAATCCTGCAGGACACGTATATATCGTTCGCAACGGAGATGTTGCCAAAATTGTTAACTATTCTAAAACTTACGTCTATGCAGTCGTCCAGGTAGGAGTAGATTACGATTCTAATTTAGACAAAGTTTATCGGATCATTGAGGAAGTCGGTAAACAATTACAACAGGTAAATCCCGATGTCGTCGAACCGACTCGAGTCGATGGCTTGGATAATTTTGGGGAATCGGATTTAACTATTCGGACTGTGACCAAAGTCAAACCAGGAAAACACTTACCAGTACAGCGCGTGTTTCGTAAAATGCTTAAAAGTGCCTTCGATCGCGAAGGTATTGAAATCCCATTTGCTCGTCGCGTTTTAATTTTTAAAAATGAGAGCGATTCAAATCCATTAAGTGGCGATCGCTCTCAAGAAAATTTTCAAGGCTAAGATGATTCGAGCTAAATTTCTTTTACTGAGAAACTTGTTCTCGATCGTTCGATTGGGATTGAATGTAAACTACCGCACCAATTCCAATGCCAATAAAAGCTAAAGCGAGGAGCGAAATTAAAACTAAATTAGGGCCTTTTTTAGGAGTTTTTGCTGCTGTATCTGTTTGTGTCTCTTCTTCTACCGGAGTAAAATCTAACTTGGGGGGCGGTGGTACCATCGGGGAAGCGATCGGTTGGGATGGAGTTTCTTCTTCTTGAGATGGAATTTTATTAGCTGGTTCGGCAGATTTATTAGCTGCTTGCGGGGAAAATCGTCCTAAACTAATATCTTCATATTCTTCTGGCGGATCTTCAGATTTAGCCATCTGCTTAATTTCAGAGGGCAGATCGAGATCGATATTTGAAGCGAGATTTGAAACTTCTTCAGTTTCAGCAATCGGATCTGGTTTTGCATTGCTCGTTTCGACTTCCTCTTCAGCAACCTCTTCGCTTTCTGAAGGCTCTTCTGATGGTGGGGTATCGAGAATAAAAGTAGTATTTTGGGCGATCGATTTACTAGAAGGGGAAGGAGTTGCTTTTTCTGCTTGCGCTGGTGGCAGATCTTCGTCAATGACATCCATATCGTCGAGAATAAAAGTAGGATCTTGTTCGGAACTAATCGGCACCGCCAGATCTAATTCGATTAATTCTTTAGTTAGATCTTCTTCCGATTCGACGATTCTACCAGCCTGGCCGGGGGCTTCTTCGACTTCAATTCCGGGAATGCTTTTATGAATTAAATAGATGCGATCGCAAATCTGTTTTAAAAATTTTTCTCTTGTTTCTTGGGGGCCGTTTACCCAAATTGAAAGTTTTTTTCTGTTGCGATCGAATTTAACTAAAGCTTGGTTTTCTTCTGAGGTTAAAATTAAACCATTGCGCCAATAATAGTTCTCGTAGATATATTTTTGCATCGCGATCGAGAAGCGAGTAATAATCGAACTTGGCGGTGTAACCCGATAGCGATACTGAAAATTAAGATTATCTTGCCATTCCCCTGTAATTAATTCTTCAGTGCCGAGCAAATCTAAAACTAAATACATCTGTTGCTCTTCAATTTCTAAAGCGAGATCCATTTTACACATTGCTTCGGCGATCGCAACTGGATTTGCTTTCAAAACATCTAATTCAAAGATGCGATCGAGTTGTTCTTTTTCAAGCACTCCTTGATATTGCTGTAATTCGCGATCGTTGAGCAGTTTATAAATTCCAGCTACCAGCAATCGACTTTGATAGATTTTCCCTTCTTCGCTCGAGTTGCCGCGCAAACAGACGACATGACCCAAATCATTGATTAATTTTAATAAATCGCTTTGATCGTTTGGTTCGATGAGTGCTTCGGATCTAGCCCAACTTTGATATTCAGCTAAACTCATCGCAATTTCCGATTTTTGCTCCATTTCTTGTTTTATCGTCCACCAAGTCGGATCTAATTCTTGATGAATGTTGTGAGGTAAAGCCGATATTTCTCGAGAGATAATCGTTTTTAACTCTGGGATGCCGTAATTTTCTTGACAAGAAACTTCGACAAAAGTTTTGATATTGGGATATTGTTCTTGCCATTTGCGGCGATTCAAAGTCAACTTATTGCTGTCTGTTTTGTTAGCGACGACAATTACTGGAGATTGATTGCCAAAACTTTTAATTAACTCGAGCCAATATTCAATTTCATTTTCTGCTTCATTTTTATTGGCATCGATCGCCAGCAGATAAAGACTCCGCTTGGTAAAAAAGAATTGATGGGCCGAATGCATCCATTCTCCCCCACCGAAGTCCCAAACATTAACCTTAACCTCTTGCTTGTCGATCTCGACGGGCCAGGTTTCGAGATTAATGCCTAAAGTAGTTGCAACTTGAGGATCGAAGCGATCGCGCTGCAAACGCTCTAATAGAGAAGTTTTTCCCGCACCGGAGGGGCCGACGAGCAGCATTTTGACTTCGTTTAAAGGTTTTGCTTCTGCTGCGCCTTCGTTGTATTTAAAATAATATTGAGTGATGAGACGAGGCTCGTTAACGTTATTCAATATTTCTGGGGGAATTGCGATCGGATTCCTGGTTAAGTCGAGATTGCCTAATTGAGTTAATTTCTTTAATTCTGGGGGCAAACTAGAAATATTATTATCGCTGAGAAATAATCCTTTTAGTTTGGTTAGATTGCCGATTTCTGGCGGCAAACTAGTTAATCTATTGCCTCTTATATATATATGAGTTAAGTTAGTTAAATTACCAATTTCTGGTGGCAGAGACTCTAGTTTATTATCCCGTAAATACAGCCTGGTTAAGTTAGTTAAGTTACCAATTTCTGGGGGGAGAGACTCTAGTTTATTCCCGTTCAAGTAAATTCTCGTCAGATCGGTTAGTTGACCGATTTCTGGGGGCAAACTAGTAAGATCGCACTCCCGTAATTCTAGTTGAGTTTGTTTTTCTCTTGCTGCTGTTGAGATTATTTCTAGTAATTCTTCGTTAGTCATTTTAAACTCGCTAAATATTTAAACCCAGCTTGAGGTCTTCTTTTTAGGTTTTTAGGTCTTTCTTTTTTGATAATTTTATGAATATACTTAATTATATTTATCTTTACAGTTTTGGTTCTACTCCTAGATTCCGATCGGGCTAAATATCTCAAAAATCCGATTAATATCGAAAAATTCGATCTTAACGTTGGGGTAATTCTAATTACCTTACCTTGAGGTGTCAACTGGGGCAAGTTGCTGGATAATTCTTTTGTTTGTTTATGTTTCGGGCCTGCCAGCTTTAAATCTGAACTTATTCTGGAGCTATCGAAGAGGGGGAATTTTATTTGTAGATTAACTTCATTGTTAAGATCGTTGAAGCGAGGATTAATGTAGCTAAATTAGTCACTATTACTGGCAGATCGCCGACGGATATGCCGTAAACTATCCATAACAATACTCCCAAGCAAAAACTTAAAAACATTCCCAGAGAGATATCTTTAGTCGATCTAGATGTCCATGTTTTAATCACCTGGGGGACGAAAGATATTGTGGTTAAAGTACCAGCTAGCAATCCGACTGCGGTAACAACTGCCATTTTTTTACAATTTCCTTTTTTTTAATTTTATATCTTCTTTCGCCTGGGGCAAAGCTTGGATCTGCTCGGGTTCAGATTTTAAACAGGGCGATCTTTTGCAAGTTAACTATCGATTAAAAGCAACTTAAGCGATCGTAAAAGTTTACACTAAAATGTCTGCAACAAAACAATAAATTCTGTTTAAGAAGCGGTTAAATAAGTATGCTTTAAAAAGAAGGCAGAGGGCAGAAGGCAGAGGGCAGAAGGACAATTTAAAAGTAGATTTAGACTACTTTAATTGAAGACTCTTTATCTAAAGATTAAAGAGGGGACTTAAACCCAAATGGCTTTAAATAGCTTAGAGCTGCTCGAAAGTAGTTTGAAAAAATCTGAACTAAGGAGAAAGACCATGAAAAAATCTGCGATCGGCGATCGAGTTAGTATTTCTAACAAATCCTTTGTTAAGGATCTAAGAGATATTAAGGTATTCTTAGCAGCATCTGCAGAGGAAAAATGCTGGCAAACTTATTACGAAGATTTATATCGAGCAGCTTTGAAAATTCGTTCTTTGAGTAAAAAATAAAGTTCGATCTGCGATCTTTTAGTCTTTCCTGGCTTTAGTTTGTCAATGTTTACTAAAGCCATTAACCTCTTTGAATTTGTGCGTAATTTGTAATTTAAAAAGCAAAGTTCCAGGGTGAACGAAAAAATACGTGGGAAAGAGGAAGGGATTATAGTTAGCGTGTTAAATCAGCTAACTATATAAAAAAGAGTAAGCACACTAGCCATACTCTCAACAATTATTCCGAACGCATGGATAGTTTATCCTCACTACCACTGGTTTAACAAGCTATATTGAACGATTTAATAATACTTTAGGTCAAAGAATTTCTCGTTTAGTTAGGAAAACTTTATCTTTTTCTAACAAGTTGGAAAATCACATTAGTGCTATCTGGTATTTTTTTATACACTACTACAATTTATCCTTACTTGTTTAGGACTACCGATTTTCTTTCCCAAGTTGAACAAGATAGGAGTTAGTATATATTTTGCTATTTTTGAGAATTATGATTAAAAATATTCGTCTAATTTAACTTCTGAGGCTGCTTGAATTTGATATACTAAATCAATTTGTTGCTGAGAATAAGCATTTGAAATTACATTCCAAGTACAAAAACCATTTTCATCTGGCTGAATTTGATTTGTAGTTGTCTCCTCAATTATTTTTATTTTTACCTGTTCTAATTCAGAAATTGGTATTCGTTCGACTATTTTAATTTTCCTGTTGCGATCGCCAATATTAGAAAGAAAAATTTCAATTTTAAAAATATAAACATCCCAATTAATTAGATTACCTTCTTTCTTTTGCCAATTTTTTTCGCGCTGAACTCTTATTCCCGGATCCGCACCCCATCCTAAAGCAAATTTTTCTTGAGGTGCGATAAATAAAATCGAAGTTTTACCAATAAATTCTGAATTACTAATTAAGTCTACCGGTGCAGCTAATAAAGGATAATTAGATCGATTAATTTGTTCGCTTTTAAGAATGACTTGAGGAGCTATTTCTGGCATTAAAAGATATTCAATTTTTGCGGGAGATTGCCACTCAAATAAAGGTACTCGATAGGGATGACCGTCAGAAGGTATATTAGCTTTTTTAATAGCTCTTAATATCCTTACTTCTCCCCCATCATCTACACCGGGCAAATTAACAGTAGTTGAAGTTTGTTCTGGTTTAATCCCGGTAGTTTGGATTATTTGTTCTCTAACTTTAACAATAATTTGTTCGGATTTGTTTTTAATATTAAGTAGATCGTCATTCAGTAAAGGTGGTTCTGTTCCTAAACTAGGTCTTGCAGTGGACAAAATTAAATCGACATTTTCCCAATTTTCACCGGTATTTTGCCAAACACAACCATCACAACGAAAATTAACTGAAGCGTTTTCTTCTTTTATTAAATGGGCTTGATGCCAAGGTCGCCAAAGCGCATTAGCAACAATATATTCAAAGATTATTTCGTATTCTCCTGGCTGATTAATTGTCAAATCTGCTTCAATATCTGCAGTATAAACATAATCCGGTCTGGCGATCGCTTCGATCCTTTCGATTAAATAATTAATTTGTTCTGCCAGTTTTTCTTGTTCGTAATAGTTACTAACAATTTCGTTTTGTAAATCGCGCATTCTTTGCCATAAAGAATTTAATTGACTGCACCAACTGCTAAGATCTAACTGACCCCAAACGGCATCAATCGGAATTTCTATGATGGTTTTATTTAAAATCTCTTTCAGTCCGATAAAAGATGTTTCACCATGCTGACGCTCTTCAGTCTTTATTTCAAAATTATTGACAAACTTACGATATTCCGCTAAAAATTGCTTAATTTTTTCTGGTTTTTCAGTTTCTTTAACTAACATTTGGCGACGCGATCGTACGTCATTAATAATATTATTTTCAGACGATTTTACAAATTCTGCTCTTAATGATTTATCCCAGAGAAGCGGGGTAGTTTTTTCTATTTTTACGCGCCACAAACCAGAAGTTAAATTAATAGTTGCTTTGCGCCTTACTAAAGCCCGATCTTCAAGTACAGTTACTACAGAAATAGGGGCATTGATGGTTAATTTGCTAATTGTTACTGTCATAATTTTTTATTCCTTCTGCCCTCTGTCTTGGTGAGCGTTCCCTTGCGTCTTGCGCCGACGCGGGGTCTCACCGCTGCCCTCTGCCTTCTGCCTTCTTCAATACTCTCTTCTGTTGCCGCCAATTAATTCTTTATCGACAAAAGTTTTAATAGTATAGTCTACTTCTAAAGTCGTCTCTTCTTTTGCTGGTAAATCAATTTGCCAACGATAACCGCCTTTAATTATTAAATTTCTTTCTTTTTGATTGTATTCTTCCCATTCTGGAGCAACCCGATCGATTTCAATATCTACTTTGACATTGCGATCGGCGATGGGTATTCTTTCTCTAACTTCTATTTTGACTAACCTATTTAAACGGTTGGCTAGATCTATTTTAATTTGATGATGTAATAGATTTAAAGAGACTAAACTCCAGTTCGATCGCGTTTCGTGATAATTAGTATTGCGAGCGACTTTTATACCTTGTTCTACTCCCAATCCTAATTTCATTTCTCCAGCAGCAGGGACAGTTTTAATTTCACTTCCGAGTATATATTCTCCATCAACGTAAATATCGGCAGATCCTGCTAATAAAGGTGCTTGTAATGGGTTGCGAAGTTGGGCGATACAAAATACACTCGTACTTTCGCGAGGAACTGCTACATAATGTAAATTGACATCAGTATTGCGAGAAGCGATCGCCACTGAATGAAATTGTCCGTCGCTGACTAAATCTATTCTTCCCTCTGCTTGATAAGTGTAGTCGAAAGATCCTGCTTCAGATCGAACATCAATCGATCCTGCGGGCAAAGATTTTATATTATTTATGGCTTCGTTGGTAGCTTTTTTTACCCGATCGATAATATCGAAAGAGACGATCGCTTTTTGCCGTTTGCGGATTTCTAAATATATTTCCTGAAGCGATTCGATATATAATTTACCTCGTTTGAATCTATTATCTGCCGAACTCAATCGCATTAAACTATATGCTAGGCGATCGATCTGAGTTTCTTTAATTGCTTCCTTTTCGTAAGCGACTGACTGTCCCGCTGGGAGCTGATTATCACAAAGAACTTGCTGTTTTCTGCGTTGTTTGGATCGCTTTTTGCTAATATTAAAGGGATTTATTAGCATGTTTGCTGGCGAGGGATTCTCGATCGAAGGATCGGATTGTGTTAGAATTGCCGCGCTTCTGCCTTCACTATTTAGATCGAATTCTTGTAAAAAATCATTATTATACCTAGGAGATATATTTTCTTCTAAACTATATCTAACTTCAGCACCAACTTGCTTGAGCCTGGTTATTATATTCTCAGCTTCTTGTTTAGGAATACCCTTTTTAATTAAAACTGGTGTTAATTCTACTAAATCTTTAGACCTTTTTATTCCCAAACCAGTAATAGCTCGTATTTGCTGGAGGATAGAAACTTTGTTATTTGGGGGAACTTTTGTAAGATAAACACTAAACTTGGTTTCTTCTTCTTGCACTTCAGGAACTGCACCTGCTGTTAGGGTATCAATATCCCTTAGATCGCAACCAGAAAAAAGAGATGGTACATCAACTCTAGATAAAGGAGGAATGTCAAATCCCATTGGGATAGCATTAGAGAGAGTAATACCATCGCGATCGACAACTGCTACATCGGGTAATTTTAATTGTTTTGCAATCAGACTTTGAGCAGCTATATCCTTTTGCAAATCGTAATCTTCAAAAAGAGTTTCAAAGCCAACTGGAGGTTGTCGCCACCCTGTTTTTATTGGTAAACTAGGCTGAGCTTTTCCTATTCTCAAAGATGTTAATTCTGGTAATTCGCACCAAGTTTGCGGTAGAGCGGTAGATAATTCTAAACGCACTCCTAACCAATCCTCGCCACTATTTTGAGCGATCGCCGCACGCATTGTAATTGTAGCCGTATTATTTTTACTATCCAAACGACAAACATAACTAGGTGTCCAACGCGCTCCGGGAACAAAGTATTCTATTATTAATCTTTGCTGGGTAAAATTGTCTTTTTCTCCTGCATAACTCAAACTTACTATTACTGTTTTACGTAATTCGTTTGGTTTTGCTTCTGTTGCTGTTGAGGCTATTTTTTGCTCTTGTTCTAGATCTTGAAGATGCTCGATCGCCTGACGTAATTTTGCTTTATTTTCGCGCCGTTCTTTTTGTTTAATTCTAATTTGTTCTTCTTTAAAATTAGCTATTGCTAATCTAGCGGCGAGCGGCGATGGTGGGGGTGCTTTTTGGGGATCTCGATGGGGGCGATCGGGTATTTTTAAATCTGCGATCGCTTCTATTTCTGCATCTATTAAAGTTATTAAGTTCTCTAATTTTTTTACTGCTGCTTTTGCTTGTCTTATTTCTGCTTCTGGGGTAATGTAATCGATTTCCTGCGGTGGAGGTACTACCAAACCGATACGAATATCTGTAGCAATAGCCAATGTTTCTGAGGATTCTGTTTCTACTCTAGCCCTAACCGAACTATCTTCTAAAGCTAAAGGCAATCCAGGTATTTCTACTGTATTTGGAATTTCCCCAGCGACTAATTCTAAGTTAGCGATGCGGGTTATTGTCGCACCAGAGGCGTACACTTTTGCTTTATCGATGTTGGAGGTTAATCGAGCTAAAGTCATTTAAATACTTGCTTTAGTGTCGATCTAATTTTACAATGCGATCGCTATTTTCTCTAATTTTTACG
>JASJCW010000379.1 GCA_030065265.1 Prochloraceae cyanobacterium | reverse complement strand
CCATTTCATCTCAATTTTTTTCCTGTTAGGAATAGGGTTAAGTTTAATCTCATTGCAATTAATAAGTTGGTTAAACCGAAAAAATAAAAAAGAAAAAGAAAAGTTTTCAAAAGTATTCCAAGAAATACTTAATCAAGGGAAGGGAGAAATAAATTTGACCCTTTTTATGAGAAGAACTAACTCTTCATTAGTAAAAGCTAAAAAATATTTAGATCTGCAAGCTACAGAATTCAAAGGGATTTGTTCTGTTTATGTAAATCAGCGTGGTAGTATTTACTATCAATTTAAAACTTTTAATTCTTTAGAGCTTTCTAAAAAAATCCAATCGCAAAGACTTAAAAAATATACATCTGTACCCTCGGCTGCGCGCGGGTCAACAGAGCAAGCGAACAAAGAAGAATCGGCAGCTTGAATACACTTACAATGAATGCCTAATCAGGGTCAAAGTTGGCAAGATAATTAGTTTTAATTAAGCAAACTTCGTTTTGCTTGAAGAGAAGTAGTCGGATTGAGATTAACCCAAATAGCAAATCGCCAATTTAAGTTAACTATATCATTTTGATTGTTTGTAATAATGTCGAAAGCAAAATCTCACTCACAAGTTCAAAAGAAAACAGCGAAAAAATCGCTAAAAATCACTGAAAAATTTTATAAACAAGAATTAGCTAAACTACATATCGAGTTAGTCAAACTTCAGGAATGGATTAAACACAAACATTTAAAAGTTATTGTAATTTTTGAAGGGCGAGATGCGGCAGGTAAAGGAGGTGTAATCAAGTGTATTACCGAATGTCTTAATCCTCGTGTCTGTAGGATTGTAGCTTTAGGAAAACCTAGCGATCGAGAACAAACCCAATGGTACTTTCAAAGATATGTTGCCCATCTTCCCGCAGCTGGAGAAATGGTTTTATTCGATCGTAGTTGGTATAATCGCGCTGTAGTTGAAAAAGTCATGGGTTTTTGCACTTATGAAGAATATAAAGAGTTTCTTCGTTCCTGTCCGAGCTTTGAATGTATGCTGATTCGTTCAGGCATTATTTTAATTAAATATTGGTTTTCGGTGAGTGATGATGAACAAGAACGTCGTTTACAAGCGAGAATTGACGATCCGACTAAGCGATGGAAGCTGAGTGAGATTGACTTAAAATCTCGAGAAAAATGGATGGAATATTCGATCGCCAAAGATGATATGTTAGCCTCTACTGATATTCCTGAATCTCCTTGGTATGTGGTTGAAGCCGATCAGAAAAAACGCGCTCGTTTAAATTGTATTAGCCATCTTCTGAGTATGGTATCTTATCAGGATTTAACTCCTAAACCATTTAAATTACCGCCAAGACAAAAAATTCTCGAATCTCACCGTCCTCCCAAAGAAACCCAAAATTTTGTGCCTCAAATCTATTAATCCTCTCAAAGTGGTTAACCTTAAAACGCTTTAAATTTTCTTTGCGCGAGTTATTGATGCAGTTTTATCGAAGTATACGGGCCAAATCAACTGCTGCAGCGATTTGGATTGCTGCTGCTTTAGGGGTCCTCGCGGTTTGTGGCTTATGGCCAGTGGAGTTGTAGATGAGAATCTGCTCAATCATCATCTAATTTTCAGCGATCCCTAATTCTTTCTTGGTGCGTTTGAGTTGTTTGAAAAGCCTTTTAATTTCATGGTAAGCCTCTCGTTCTGTCATTTTCCCAGCCGTTTCCAGACTAGCAATGTAACTGACTTTTTGAGCAAACTCCTGGATATTAGCATTAAAAACTAGATTTTCTGGCTTGACCTCGCCGTGATAAGCACTACGCGGATATAAAAAATCATCTCGCTCGCTCCATTTTGTCATTAATTTCTCCGGTTTTAAGCACTCATCATTATCGTTAGCCTTACATTCTAACTTAAAATTAAATATTAATCTAGCTGCTCCCAAAACGATCGCCATTCTTCCCACCGCGATCGACAAAGAACATCATCAACCTTCTCAAGCCAATCTAATTTTTGGCAACAGAATCTCTTAAACTATCCGCTCCTTTTACTAACGTCTGTTAGATTTACTCCCAACTTCTGCCCTATTACCTCCACCCAACGATAAAGTTGAGCCACAGTTTCTTGTATTCCTTCTACAGCTAATACTAATTCTCTAGTTACGGTTAAATCAATCGCACCTTTGTTAGTTTCGGTTCTTTCTAGCTCTCCCTCCATGACTGCTTCTGAGAGACAACCATAACTGAATGCCACTGATTTAAGGCGAAACCTGCTTGTAGGCGGAGGAGCAGGGAGACCGGAGCAGGGAGAACTAACAGATAATTGAACGCTTTTAACGATAATATGAGGAATCGATTCTAAACTTAATCTCCCTGCACCCTGCTCCCTGCACCCTGCACCCTGCAAGTACGATTAATTAAGGCTTTTGAGGTTAAGTCAGCGGCATTCAACCATAACTAACAGTGAGAGATCTTTTCGCCGAGATAAGATAAAGCACGAAATCTCAAATCAATCAACTCATTATAAACAGGATTGAGCTTACAAAGGGGTGGAATACTTACCACAGTGCGATCGATCGATCGCTACAACGCTCGATTCTATTTGGTATGGTAGACATAAGAAACTTTTTTTGAAGATCCCATGTTGCAAGAGCAGCAGGGGGTTTTTATTGATTTTTTTTGCTGATGCCAAATTTCGAGGATATCTTAGTTTGACTTCCCCGAATCTGCTAATTCTTTATTTGACAACGATCCAACAACTCCGAGATCCGATCAATTCCGATACATTAATCTTTGATATCTCAACAGCCGATTCACCCAGGATCGCACTAATCGAAGACATATCGTTTGATGGCGATATAGTTGTATTTAGCTCTGAGGATTTGTTAGAGAATCTTCGATCTCTGCGAGATCGCCAATTTTGTGAGAAATACGGGTAAAGCCAATTGATTGGAGTAATTTAAAAGATAAAGAATATTTTCGATCAACTAAACTCTAAACGGACAAAAAGTTGCATGACGATTTGGCTCGATTTCAAGCCCCATCCAAAGTCCAATAAATAATTACTCTTATTTATTACAAAATTATGTTTAATCCAAACTAGTTTGCTTCAGCAATTTTAGTGAAGATAAAAATCTGCCTTGTTGATTGAAGATATTGGAATCGCCATTAAAAAACCAGATATCATACCTATTGTTAATCCGGCTAAAGCAGTTAGAAATAACTTTTTAAAACAACAGACATTCATGATTGACTAAATTTTATTTAATTGCTGACGAGTTGTCAATTAATTGTCTTGTTATTAATCTATCACTTGACTATTTGCTAAGTTATAAAATTTTGATTAACTCACTTCAAAAATCTTAAACATTTAGTGAATTTAGCGAGAATCTCTCGAAGTTGATTCAACTAAAAGTTAAACTAATTAGAGATTAAGCTTACGAAATTATTCGGTGTATCTCTCTAGGCAAGCCACTATGGTTAAGTGATTAATTTAAGAAAAATTTGTCCTCAAAGAAGAATAATTCAAATAATTATTCTTGGATAATTTTCTGTAATTCTGGCAAGTTCAAAGAAGACAATTAGTTTTTTGGCGATTGAATTGAGATGATTTTAGCCCCGTGAGAAAACTGAAAAAATCATCGACTCTTTCCTAATATTTTGGAGATTGTCTTCTTTGAGAGATTAATTGAAAGCAAATTTAACTGGTTAAGGATTAGCGAAAATGAACGAGACGAGCTTCGAGACTAAAACTTTACTAACTCAAAAATTAAAAGATTTAAAACAAGCAAAACTTACAGGAAAACTGAAAATCAAATCTATTTTTGTGAGAGCTTAATAAAAATACTTTCTATTAAGTAAGGAGAAGATTTCTCAACCAATCTCAGCGAAAAAACGTTGATTTTAGCGATTTTCAGCCGGATTGGTCAAATAAAACTGCTAAATTCCTCACATATTATTGATAATAATTGTTGATTGTTAAGAATAACTGAATTGTGTTATTCCTAATTAACAAACAATTTAGGATATCCACTATGTCAACTTTGAGAGAGGTTATATGAATGCCACAGAAACCCAAACGAGTTTATGATTCGGGCTGCACCTATGAATGGAGAATATTTTGGTCTGATGTCGATCTAATTCCGCCACTAAAACAGATCTTTATGCTGCAAACCCCACCTAAAAATCGCTCTTGGGGCAGAGATAAATATCTTTTAGTCGAGAATTGCCCTCACAACATCAAACTGCGTAATGGTTCGCTTCAAATCAAGAAGTTCCTTGATACTCATAATGGCTACCAAATATTTGCCCCCAAAAAATCCCTCCGCTTTCCTTTCTCCTCAGATAGTTTGGTAGATATTCTTCCAGAGATGAAAGGTAAACCTCGCAAGATTAAGGATTTTCAGTCACTCGAATTGCAGCTGGAGAATTTGGGCTATCAATATCACTTAATTAATGTTAAGAAAAAACGTTCTAAACTGAAGTGGCAACAAAAAACAGTCGTCGATATCGGCTATATCATCGTAGATGGTCAGCCCTATTGGTCTGTTTGCCTCGAGACCAACAAGCCCAAACATTTGCTTTCTCCATCGGAAAACATATTTCTCCAAGACAATTGTATCGAAGGGTATATAGATTTTTTTCGCAGGATTAAATTAGCTCAATGATCGAAAAACTTTGGGATTTACTAACAAGTTTCAGCCAAATCGGTTTATTCGGTATGGCTGGCGGCAACTCGATGATTCAACTAATTCAAGATGAATGCGTTGCCAATCGCGGATGGGTTAGTCCTGAAGAATTTGCCACAATAATCGGGGTCAACTATTTATTTCCCGGACTAACCGCAGTCAAATTATCAGGATTTATTGGCTTTAAGGTTGCCGGCTTGCCTGGGGCGATCGCCAGTGCGATCGCACTCAATTTACCAGGATTGATCTTATCGATGATTTTTTACGATTTCATCACAAGCCGACAGCATATTCCCCTAGTTAGCAAACTACTCACCGGAATGCCCTATGCAGGTATTGCACTCTTAGCCGGAGTAATTGTTACTTTGGGTAAGCCTTTGACAGAAAACAATTTCTCTTGGACTGCTTTGATACTAGCGATCGGATTATTCGTAGCGGTAGGAATATTTCGTTATTCTACTTTTGTCAGTCTGGGAGTGTTTATACTTGCTTGTCTAATACTGTTGTAATAACTTACCCTAGTAATAGTTGCAATGAAAAGATTAAGGTAACGTGAGTGAGACGAAACAAAAAGAGCTCAAATCAAGGCAGATGGGCAATACTGCTCGGTTAAGAATTTTGATTCTTTATTGCGACCATTCTCAATAAGTGCCATTTGATATTTGCGATCGCTTGCTTCTTGAATAGTTATGCGATCTTCATACCGTCCGCTACGCGGTGCGCGATCGTTTAATGTCTGGCGATCGATTTGATAGATATTGATTAGTTGACCGTTGACTCGTTTTTTTTGTTTGCGAAGTTGTAAGCCTACTTTTTTGAGGAGAAT
>JASJCW010000378.1 GCA_030065265.1 Prochloraceae cyanobacterium | reverse complement strand
ATTTATAGCAACTGAACTATAGATTAGGACACTAATTGTCAAAGCAGAGAATAGGTAGTAGGTAGTAGGTAGTAGATAAAATTGTCATAACCTTTACTTCGACTGCTATAAAATTAATCTATCTCTCCTCATCTCTCCGATATTAATTAAACGAAATTAAGTCGAAATTTCACACAAAACAGTTTTTAAATTGTGTTTGCGAGTTGGCGTAAAAATTACGCCAATATTCAAATCTTGCTTCATAATCTAAAGTCTAATTGAAAGCTTAATAGCTTAAACAACTACTGGAACTTCTAGGGGTGAAGGATTGATAACACCTAGCTGATTAGCAGCCAAATTAATCAAAGAATTAGGATCGTTGCTATTTCGCAAGTCTCCAGAAGCATCCCAGAAGAAAGCACCGCGCAGGTTATTGTTCTTGACGTAGTCTAATTTGAGACCCAAAGATTGGGTATCTTCATAAGTGCTGAAGAAACCAGTATTCTGATTGTAAACATAAGGAACTTTAGCAGCATTATCCCAATAGCGAACGTAATTAGGATCGCTTTGCAGCTTATTATACAAATCGCTGTAGTCGATAATTCCTGGTTCCCAAGTTCCCGATCCAGCACCACCTGCGGGAGCAAAAAGACCATCCCCAGTAGATTGTACGTTCCCCCAAGTTCTGCCATACAATGGCGCACCGAGAACTATCTTATCCGGGGATACTCCAGCAGCTAAATAATTTTGAATCGTAGCATCAATATTGTATTGCCCTGCCACTGAGGAAGGATCGTTAGGATTGCTATAAAGAGGTGCATTGTGATTGGTTGTTTTTTCCCAAGCACCGTGATAGTCGTAAGCCATAACGTTAAAGAAATCGATGTATTGAGACATCTCTTTCAATTGGTAGTTTTGTAGTTTATCAAAACCAGCTGGAGATGCGATCGTTAATTGATAGTCTTTACCATCTTTTAGTTCTTGAGCTTGTATTTGTCGGTCTAATTCTTTGAGTAAGAGAGTGTAATTTTGTTTATCTTCAGGACGATAGGTATTGCTCGATAATCCCCCACTGACTGGATACTCCCAATCAATATCAATCCCGTCAAACCCGTAACGCTTCATAAAACTAACTGCCGATCGCGCAAACTTTTGTCTAGAAGCATCGGTTAAAGCGACATCTGAGAATTTATCCGATAGAGTCCAACCACCGATCGAGATGGAAGTTTTGAGATTGGGATGCTGTTGTTTTAATAGGTTGAGTTGCTCGAAGTTTCCAGCAAAATCTTTAGGAGTATTCCAATCCCCATCAAAACGCTTTTCTACTGCTGCGTAAGAATCGAAGACAGCGACCTCGCCGTTATTATCGATTTTGGCGAAGGCATAATAAAGGTTGGTTAATTTATCGGCGGGAATATCGGCTACTTGGTAGTTACGTCCGTAAATTGCCCATTCTGGATAGTATGCTCCGACTACTTTACTGCTGTTATTGGGGTTGGTGGGGCGATCGTTATTAGTAATAGTTCCAGTTGCTGTATTGTTGGCAAATGTAGCATTACTCGGATTGCTCAATTGAACTAAAAAGTTTTCTGTAGCCTCAATTTGAGTATCGCCTTTAATTTCTATGGCGATCGCTTGTTGAGTTTGACCCGGGTTGAAATTAATTGTGCCGCTTTTAGTGATATAGTCGCTGACTTGTTTTGCAGTACCGTCGCTAGTAGCAAAGTTAACGCTAACTGTTTGCTGGGAAACTTCTGAGAGAGTGACGTTAAAGTTGGCTATTTTAGTGCCGTTATCTCCTTCGATAATTGTCACATTATCGATCGCAATTGTTGGTAAAGTTGGATTTGGATTTGGATTTGGATTTGGATTTGGATTTGGATTTGGGTTTGGAGTTGGGTTTGGGTTTGGAGTTGGTGTCGGAGTTCCAGTTAAAGGAGATTGACCGGAAACACCGATAATATTTTCTGGAGTTAATTGAGATAGAGCAACTCCTTGTAATGTAATTGTTTCGTTGTTGAGACCTTTTAAATCGATCAGTGTATTGCCATTGGGATCTTCATAAATATCGAATTGATTGTAATCAGTCCAAAAACTGGTCAGATCGATCGCATCTTCGGTCGGATTAAAATTAGCAACGAGAAAGGATTTACCCCAGTTCCAGGTAAAGCCAAAAATATCTTTTTGTCCGTCAACACCTACATAATCGGGAACAATATTACCTGTAGTTGGAGTAGTTGGAGTAGTTGGAGTAGCTGGAGTAGTTGGAGTAGTTGGAGTAGTTCCAGTTAAAGGAAATTGACCGGAAACACCGATAATATTTTCTGGAGTCAATTGAGATAGAGCAATTCCTTGTAATGTAATTGTTTCGTTGTTGAGACCTTTTAAATCGATAACTGTATTGCCATTCGGGTCTTCATAAATATCGAATTGATTGTAATCAGTCCAAAAATTAGTCAGATCGATCGCATCTTCAGTCGGATTAAAATTAGCAACAAGAAAAGATTTACCCCAATTCCAGGTAAAGCCAAAAATATCTTTTTGTCCGTCAACACCTACATAGTCTGGTTTATTTAAAGGGTTGTTATTCATAGCTCAGTTTTACGTAATTGTATTTTGAAGGGTATCTAAAATCAAATTTGCTGCAATTTTATTGGGTATAATATCTCAAATTGCCAGGAATTTCGATCGGTAGCAATTTCAGGATTAGATCGAATTACATGCCGATTTTTTTAATAACCTGACTCCCATTAATGAGATTTTTTAATTGTGGGTATTTCATTATTAAAAAATATTTAAATCCAACATTAGTTAAGGTAACACAAAATATTTTTTTATTTTTTTTGAGCTTTAAACCTTTACTTATAAAAGAAAAAAAATAAAAAGCAAAAAAAAGATATTCAGTTACCAGATTACCCATTAATTAATAAAAGGCATCATAATAGATCGTTATTTACGATAAGTTTATAGTTCAGATTGAGATTTAAAGACAGGATGAAATTTACAACTAAATTTCTTAAATAGATCTCGCTCTAATTCATTATTTTCATGGCGATCGTTTCGAGCGAATGTTATTGTTTGGTTCAAGATTGACTTAAAAGAGACTACGCTAGGTTGTTTGACTTTTTCGCGATCGAAAGAGCATTTCAGGACTTGTAATAATTTCATCGCCGTGAGATAACTGATATTGGTTGGCTTGAAGGGAGATAACCGGAGTTTTTATTCCCTCTATATCTATATCGATATAATTCTTAACTTTTATGGCAATTTTTTTGAAACGATCTTTACATCCTCCTTAGAATAAAAGCTCAAATAAATCTCTCTTATTATCAAGGTTAATTAATCTTACTTCCGAGTTTAGGCTTAAAATGGATTAATATCAGACTTTTTAGAAGCCAATAGTTCTCTTTAAAAATGCTAAACAGTCATCAAAAAAGTAAAATATCGACAAATTTAAATTTTTTAGTTCTCTTATTAGAAAAAATATCTAAATGCAGGATTTGATTTGTTGTTTGCTTAAAGCAGCTTTACTAGGAAAAGAAAGCGAGCGCGCTTCAGCGAAAGAAAGTTTGTGTTTGTTAATAGATCAAATACCAGAAATCAAGACTTATATAGATGAAGGATTGCAAATTTATCTAGATGAAGCCCTCAAAAAAACAGAATTATACGTAAGTAAAAACCTTCATAAGTTTCCAGAACGTTATAAATTGAATATCGAGGAGTTAGACTGTCAGAAAATATCGGATACATTGCAAATCAAAAAATGTTTTATTCGCTGGACGAGAATGATTCTCAAAGCAGATTGTATTGACGAAAGACGAAAAAAATTCCGTCAAGTCAGTCTTGACTCATCCCTGACAAAAGGAGATCGAGTCACACAACTTTATCAAGTAATTCCAGCTCCAACTTTAAGCGGAATAGAAGAAATTTTGCAACAAGAAAGAAAAAATATTGCCATAAAAGTAAGAAACTACATCGATATAGATCCAGAGGGGATACTGAGAAATTGCCATCCTCGATCTCAAAAGAGGTGTAACTGTCAAATTCTAATGCAAATGAACCTATTGCAAGAGCCTCCCGTCAGTCCCAAAGAAATAGCCCTAAAATTAGGTACTCCTCTTCCAACTGTTTACGAGCGTCTGGGAAAATGCAAAAAACTGCTTCGAGAAATAGTAGCGCGAATCGAACAACAAAACTGGGAATAAACAAAATCAAGATGAATCAATTTTACCAACAATGTTTAAATATTCCTTTAACATCCTTGGCTCATCATCTAGCTCGTCAATTTGCTAGCAAACAAAATAGTTTAGAAAAAGCAAAACAAGTATATTTAAACACTTTAGCTATTTTAGCGGTAAAAGATTTTTTAGAAGAGTTATCATATGCAACGGATTTAGAACGAGGAGATAGTTGGAACAGCGCGATTAACTGTTTTCACGATGTGGCAGATTTATTTATTTTAAATTTAAGCAAGCTAGAATGTCGTCCCGTTGTTGGCAAACAGAAGACGTTTTTTTTACCTCGAGAAGTAGCAGAGCAGAGCAGAATAGCTTACATATTCGTTCAATTTGAAGAACAATTAAATGAAGTTCAATTATTGGGATTTGTTCGTGCTTTAGATCCGATATCTGCTCCAGAAAAAATAGCGTTTGAAGACTTAGAAGCGATCGATAGTTTAATCGATTATCTTTACCGTTTAGAAATAGCAAGAGAAATCTTAGCAAAAAATCACAAAATAAAGGCGATCGCTCCAGAACAAGATTCTAATCAATTTTTAAGTGAAATCATTGCTCAATTCGATCGCATTATTAGAACCGTAGCATTTAACAAACAAATTGAAAAAGGAGCGGAAATTCTCAATCTTTGGGTAAGGGAAGATTATTGCAGATCGCAACGAGAATTAGAATTAAATAAAATTGCTCGAATATTAAGAGATAATCTGCTCGATATTTGGCAGATCGAAAAGAGTCCGCAAGGGGATTTTTCAAAAATACCAGAATGGTCGATTCTTAAATGGCTTGGCAATGAAATAGATGAATTAGGAAAAACAGTTGGTTGGTCGATTGTAGAACTAGATCCTAGTATAGCCAGAATCAAAGCGATCGACTCTCAATTACTAAATCGTTCTTTGATTCGAGAATTAGAAATTGCCGGACAAAATTACGAATTGCGGATCGTTCCTCAAAGTATTAATTCTGAAGCAAGTAATTGGCGTTTTCAATTACGAAATCTAACACCTGGAAGTTTAATTCCTGGTGGGTTTAAATTAAAGCTTTTGACAAAAGATGGTGAAGATTTTGAAGGAAATGAAGATTTAGCGATTACTGCCACAGAAGAACTATATCTTGATATAACAGTAGAAACTGGTGAAAGTTTAATTTGGGTAACTGAACCTTATCCTCAAAACTATCGTCCAGAAATTTTTCGTTTTTAGCAAGCGATCGCAGAAACAAGATGCCAAAAGTAAGAGGAAGACGGGAACAATTACAAGCTGGAGAAGCAAAACTCTGGAT
>JASJCW010000377.1 GCA_030065265.1 Prochloraceae cyanobacterium | reverse complement strand
GCAAAATAAAGCCAATGAGAACAAGAGTGAAAAATTTAAAGAGCGATTTTTCAAGCAAGCAAGTGTTGCAACTGACTACAATTCTTTTAATGATAAAGAACTATTTAGAATTATCCAAACCGGAGATTTTAACGAGCAGCTTTTAATTGAAACTTATCAAGAACGAATTAAAAATAATAATCTTAAAGAAAAATGTACCATCGCCGGACTGTTTCTAATTAAATCAAAAACGATTCAAACTGCTGTTGCCCAGGCTATTCCTGACTCTGAGGTGCTAAGAATTCTTAACTTAGCCACAAGTTTATTGGAGAAATTACAGCTTGAATTTATCGAACTAGAAAATAGCGAAACACTTAAAAAAACTCAGGCTAATTTAAATTTTAATGGGATTGAAATTAAGGCAATAGGCACTGGTATTAATAAAAAGACAGCTAAATCAGAAGCCGCTAAATCATGCTTATTAAAGTGGATTGAAAATGAAAACTTTTAGCTGTCTCACAAGCTGAAATTTCGATATAACTTTTTAATTGCTTTTCTATTTGAGACATCGCGATCGATTGGATTAAAGTTAACTAGGGAAAAAGACTACTTTAGTAAATAAGGTTAATATCCCACCTATCAATAGACTTAAAACCGTTAGAAACCAGGTTACTTGCATATTAGACCTTGCTTCTAAACTTCCTAATCTTTTGTCTATTTGATTGATTTCTGCTTTTAACTCTTTTCGAGTTCCTTCTAACTCAGCCTTTATTACTTTTTGTTCGCTTTTTATTTCAGTTACATCTGCTTCTACTTTATCTATTTTGGTTGTTAGTTTTTCAATTTTACCTGTTAAATCTGTATTTAAATTCCTAATTGCATCTAAAATTAATGCTTCTTTTATTTCTATTTCGTTACTCATAATTTCACCTATTTTGTCTAATTATATCAGATTATAATTAAACGATTTTCTCTAATAAATTTAAGCCTAAAAGTTTTGATAAGCCTTGATTTCTTTCGGGACAATTATGTAAGGTTAAACAACGAGGACAACCAATATCACCACAATCGCAATGAGTAGATATTTGATGAGCTTTGTCTAAAACTGCATTCCAATCAGTAAAAATGGCTTCAGTAGTGCCACATCCTTCGGCGACATTATCGTAGAGATAAACTACTGTTTTATTAGCATTATTATTTCCTTGATTATCTCGATTTTTGACTAAACTATTGACATCTTTATCTGAGGCTAGAAAAGTCAAAGGAATTCCTTTAATTATCATATGAGATAAAGAATGTAGTGTTAATGCTACTGCATTAACGTTGGGTTCAAATAAAGACCCTGCCAATTCGGGAATATTTTCTTTGTCTCCATATATTTTTAAGAGTCGAGCGCGTAACTCTTGGATTTGAGAGTCTATTTCTTTTGAAATCTTATCATTTACTTCTATTCTTAAAATTGGGGCTTGATATGAAGTAATTAGTTTTTCTTTAAATTGGACTTCTTCTAACTCTTCTTTGACTAAGCCTTTCTTTAATTTTCCGCCACAAAGTCCACAGTGTTTTAATCTTCGGTCTTGAACTTTTTTATATAGTTCACAGTAGTTATTTTGGCAGACTGGAGCGTAAATAAATTGATTGGTTTTATATCCTGAGACTATTTCTTCGATTGTTCCTAACCAGAGGGATAATCTTAAATTACCTCCTTCTAATCTGGTTGATATTATTTTGGGTTCTTCTAATAATTTTTCGGGTTTTACTTCAATTTCTACATCAGGAACGGTTCTGAGATCGTCCCTTGTCATTCGCTCTAATTGAGCGGTTTTTTCTTTAACATTCAATTCTAAACATTTCCAAGGTACTGTTTTACTTTCAGAAGTAGTAACATAAATTGCATTTTTATGTGCTTCACGGTGGGCTAAATCTAAAGTCAATTCTTCAATTAATTCTTGATTATTTTTATCAATTAACTGAATTTTCTCGTTAACAATTCCTCGTAACGAAACCTCTTTATGCGGATACCCTTTCAAATATAAATTACCGTTTCTGCTAAAAGATAACTGATTTTGTTGAATTAATTCTTCTGCAATAAGCTCACTTGATTTGCCAAAAAAAGATGAGACTTTGCGATGATCTATACCCCCTTCTGCTGCTGCACAAAGCATATGTTTGGCTAGAATATGGGGATAATTTGGTTGCAATTTAACCAGTTCTCCTGAATCAAACAAGCGATCTGGCTGTTTGGCATAATAATAGTCGATATGATTGCTTGCATCTGGCACTAGAACCACTAAACCAGGTGTACTTCGTCCGGCCCTTCCCGCTCTTTGCCATAAACTATTAAGAGAAGTTGTTCCTCTGAGAATGACAAAATCTAACGATGGCAAATCTACCCCAGCTTCTAGTGCTGAAGTGGTAATAATGATTCTCAAACTGCCACTGCTGAGTCGATTGATTAACCTCGAACGTGCTGCCGGAGTTAAAGTGCCATAAAATAATTCGACACCCCAAATTGCACCACTCATCTCCATTTCCAGAATTGAAAAAATGCTTTTTGCTGTGCGACGCGAATTAACGAATACTAAGCCTTTTAGATCTCGTCCCAAGAAATCTCTAATTAAGTTAACCGTTGCAAAATTGGGGGCTGATTGCGGTTTCATAATTAAAAATGTTCTCTGTGGGGTTTTTGCGCCGCTTTGAGCAATTAAATTGAGTTTTTCAGTGGGAAAGCCAGTAAATATTGCTCCTAATTCTTCTGGATTCGCGATCGTTGCGGTTGCGATTACCCATGATAAACGAAGATTATCTCCCCCTTTATTTTCTACAGCCAATCGTAATCGACGCAATAAGTTGGCAAAATGGATACCAAAACTAGAAATATAGCTATGACTCTCATCACAAACTATCGTTGATAATCTCGCCAGAAAATCATGAAAGATCGCCATGCGGTAATTGCCAGTATGGTACAACAAATGATGCAGCACATCTGGTGAAGCGACTATTAGATCTGGAGTTTTTTTACCTTGAAAGTATTGTCTCCTTTGCTCTTTCGGCACATCTCCAGTGCATTTGGCAATAAATAGTTGTTTCGCTGCTGGTAGGCGATCATTTATTTCGACTAATTTGCGATATTGATCTGCTGCTAAGGCTTTGAGCGGATAAATCAATAAAGAGGATCTTTGATTAGCGATGGCTTCGTGAAATACTTTAGGCATGAATGCCATACTTTTCCCTGAAGCGGTAGGAGTAGTTATGACAATTGAGCCATTATTTTTGAGGATTTCCCAAGCTAGGGTTTGATGGGAATAAAATTGTTTAATACCTAATTGTGAGATCGCACTAATTAATTCGGCCTCTATTGTTTCTGGGATTTTAGAAAAACTGGGTGACTGTTCTGGGAGAATTTTGATTGCTACTAGTTCAGCTAAATAATCTTCTGCTATCCCTCTGTAAATCGGATAAGAAATCAATCCAGTATCAATTACTTTCTGATTGGATTCTTCGGCAGTTCTCGGTTCTTCTATAACAGAAATCGCTTCATTTTTTATTTGATTATCTAGCTTAAAAAAGACTTTTCCTCCTAAAATCCCAGTGACTTGAAAATTTCTTTGATAACGCTTTGAATAAAAAAATCCTTTTTCTTTAAGCCATTCTGGTCTATTAACTACTTTTTTAGTCGCTTGTCTAACTTTATAGATATCTAGTGGCTCGTTCATTTTCAATCTTCAGTTATGTCTATAAAGATTTAATCTTTTTGGAGGTTTTGTTGTTATCATTTTTAGTATATTACCACAAAAACTTTCAAATATATCATTAATAAAAATCTCTAGTTAAGTGCAAATTATTTGACGACGAATCAACCAGAATATATTCAAATAGGAGCAAATCTAAATATGCAATTTGAAAAAGTTCAGAATCAATCTAAAATTGAAAATCCAATAGCTTCAGGGGTTAAGAATAACGAGCAAAAGTGGATCGAATGCAAAATTTCTGGCATTCTATTCGATCCTTTACAATGGGGAGTCTCTAAAAGGAGAAAAATCCACCCCAGAATTTCTCAATTGAAAAATATTGCCGCAGAAACAGCTCGATATAGGGTTTTCTTTGAGGCAATCGAATATTGCAAAAATCAGAATTACACGGAATTGAAACAATTTGAAGAAGTTTTGTTAAAAGTTGTAAATGGGTCGGAATACAAACCTAGAGAAAAAGTAATTTACAACTATGAAATAATTGATTTACATTTTCAATTTGCTTATTGGAATAATCATCGAAAACGGTCTTGGGTCGCTTTGATAACCGGACTTTCTCAACGATATCATTACAAACGAACTTTTTTAAAAGAGGTAGAAGAAATAGAAAGAACTAAACGATTTTATTTATCTGAAGACGGCATTTACCAAGTTAGATTTGCTTGGGATCAATCTGATATCTTTCTCGAAGTAATCGAAGGAAATATTCAAGAAATTACCTCTCAACGAGTCATTGATGTTTTTGGAGATTATCGCCAATTATAATCTTCACTCGCCACTCGAGCTTTTATTTTTCTCCGTTAAAACTAAGTAATCTAGTTAGTTTCACGTCAATCTATTCATCAAAAATTGGGAGATTTACTCCTCTACCCAATCCAATTGATGCAGCTAATATCCCTAAAATTCCCATCCGTACATCGGGGGCAGCTAGATTTAACAGTTTACAGAAACTTTCTACTCCATATTCTCGGATCTCTTTTACTGTTTGCTCTATCATTTCAATAGGATCTAACTCTAAGAATTCCCTCAAAAATTCATTGTTTATATCCACAGGCGTATTTATTCCAACTCCTTTTATAGATTTATATAGGAACTGGAATATTTTTCTAAATTCAGTCCAGGTAAGCGATTGACCCTTAAATAGCTTACTAATCCACCCCTGAGAAACATTCAACCCACGAGAAATCGCCTCCTGAGTAATTCTTTCTCCAGCTCGTTGTAATTGATAGCAAAAGTTGAACAATTTCCACTTATCCGCTTGACGACGAGTTGCAGCTTCCGGGCATAATTCGACAACATTTTGCTTTTCTACCTGACACCCTAACTCGCTTAAATATCCCAAATCTAACCCCGTACCGATCGCATACAAGAGAAATTCTTTATTAGGATATAGATGAGCGCGAAATCTGCCTACTAGTTGGATGAATTCTACTTTGACAAGCGATCGATAGTAATCATCAAACTTATCCATGTCCCCAAATAGAGTTCGATATTCAGCTTTGGCTGCACCAACATTGCTTTGAGGAGTTCCGAAAGTGGCGATCGCCTGTAACCCCTTAAATTGATTAGTTCCTCGATTCGAGAGCCACCAATAGCCATCGAGTTTTAAATCGTCAACGTATTTCTTAAGTCCAAGAATAGCAATATCAGGATGCACCGACTTTAAATATTCAGCCAAAGTTAATGCTCGATCTAAACAAGATCGTGACCATTGGCTTGACCCCATCCCTTCCACTTCGATATTTTTTATTTTAATATTATTGA
>JASJCW010000059.1 GCA_030065265.1 Prochloraceae cyanobacterium | reverse complement strand
CCCCTTCTGGAGCAATCAAAGCAGCCCAAGAATTAGCAGCAGCAGCATTTGGAGCCGATCGCAGTTGGTTTTTAGTTAACGGATCGACTTGCGGAATACAAGCAGCAATTTTAGCAACTTGCAAAGAAGGAGAGAAAATAATCTTACCCAGAAATATCCATCAATCTGCGATCGCCGGTTTAATTCTTTCTGGGGCTATGCCCGTTTGGATCGAGCCAGAATACGATCGAGAGTTCGATCTCTTCTACAGTATCACCCCAGAGGCAGTTAAAATCGCCTTAGAGCAGCATCAAGATGCAAAAGGGTTAATGTTAGTCTATCCGACTTATCAGGGGGTATGCGGCGATTTAGCAGCAATAAGTAAAATTACTCAACAATACAATATTCCTTTACTGGTAGACGAAGCACACGGAGCGCATTTTCACTTTCATGGTGACTTACCTCCTTCAGCTCTATCACTGGGGGCAGATTTAAGCGTACAATCGACCCATAAAGTCTTAGGGGCAATGACCCAAGCATCGATGTTGCACCTCAAAGGCAAGCGAATCGATCGCGATCGCATCTCTCAAGCACTACAAATATTAGAAACTACTAGCCCCAGTTACATACTTTTAGCTTCCCTAGATGCAGCCAGACAGCAAATGGCATTATGTGGTGAAGAATTACTCGCCAAAACAATAGAGTTAGGCGATCGGGCTAGCAATGAAATCAGTCAAATTACCAACTTATCAGTTTTAAATTCTCCAGATCGATCCGTTCCCGGTTTTACCTACTCAGACAGAACCAGATTAACAGTCAATATCTCCAAATTAGGCATAACTGGATTTGAAGTAGACGAAATCTTACATCAAAAAATGCAAGTTACTGCAGAACTACCGCTGGATCGACATTTAACCTTTATTATCTCGATCGGCAATACAGAATCTGATATCGAACAACTTGTCAAGAGCTTGAAACAAATCGCAAACTCCCCTGCTCTCAACAGGTCAGAGGTAGGTAATCTGAAATTAGTTCGCAAAGATCGTGACTCGGGACAAAATAATAACCGAATAAAACCTCTGACCCCTGACCTGAAGCGCAGCTTCCTGACCTCCGACCTCACACCCAGACAGGCATATTTTGCGGAAAAAGAAACAGTATCGAGAGAAAAAGCAATCGATCGCCTCAGTGGCGAACTAATTTGTCCTTATCCTCCAGGAATACCGATCTTAATGCCAGGAGAAAAAATTACCTCTCAAGCGATCGCCTATCTAGTTAAAGCGATCGCCAGTGGGGCAAAAATTACCGGATGCAGCGATTCTAGTCTCAAAACCTTAAAAATTTTAAGATAATTTTAACGATCCAACTAAAATGGTTAGGTATAAATAATTTATAATTTTAGTTTCAACTATGCTTTGGCCTTACGCCACTCCCGGAATACCAGATAACCTGTTTGAACGCTTACCGGGCATTCCATTAAGTAAGCGAGAAGTGAGACTGTTATTAATATCCGCCTTGAGAATGAAACCCGACTCAGTTTTGTGGGATATTGGTGCGGGTACGGGTACGATTCCCGTAGAAATGGGTTTGCTCTGTCCTCAAGGTAAAATACTAGCAGTAGAACGAGACGAAGAAGTAGCAAACTTAATCCGTCATAATTGCAGTCGTTTCGGGGTAAATAATGTAGAAGTATTAGAAGGTAGCGCGCCAGATTGTCTGTCTAAACTCAAACCACTACCCCATCGAGTTTGTGTCGAAGGTGGCAAGCCAATCAAGCAAATTTTAAAACAAGTTTGGAAATATTTACAGCCATCGGGGCGATTAGTCGCCACAGCAAGCAATTTAGAAAATTTATATGCCATTTCCGAAGGACTAGCCGAACTCCAAGCTCGTAATATGGAAGTAGTTCAATCTGGAGTAAATCGTTTAGAAACTAGAGGAATCGATCGCACATTTGCCGCAGTAGATCCGATTTTTATTCTCAGTGGCGAAAAACTCTAAACTTTTGACAGACTTTAACAAAAGTAGTTTATGTCATTTTGGTTTTAGAAGTCGCCAATAAATATATAAAGTGGTTTAAATCAGGTTTTATATTTTCTCCTTCTGTTTTTTCTGTCTCCCTTCGTTTAAGCTTTACCAATCGATCGAACCAATATGTCTTTAGCTCGTATTCTTAGTGCCATAATCGCAATCGCCATTGCCTTAGCAATGATAGTTTTAGGAGGATGGTATTTTACTATCGGTCTGGGTATCATCATTTTTTTAGGACAACTAGAATATTTTCGTTTAGTTCGTTCTAAAGGTATTGCCCCGGCTGCCAAAACTACCTTAGTTTTATCTCAATTATTATTAATTACTGCTGCAGTTGCGCCAAATTTAACCGACGCAGTATTCCCCCTCGCTGGGGGGTTAATCTGTTTTTATCTTTTATTTCAACCGAAACTAGCGACGATCGCCGATATTTCCACCTCAATTTTGGGCTTATTTTACGGATCGTATCTGCCTAGTTATTGGGTAAGATTGCGAGTAGGCTTTACTCAAGAAATGCCACCGTTGCAAGCTAGTTTAGATGGCATCCATCTACCTTTAATGGGATACTGGCCTCAATCTTGGCTTAATTTAAATAGTTTTCCCGAAGCTTTGAAAGTAACATTCTTGGCATTTGGTTGCATTTGGGCCGCAGATATTGGTGCTTATGTCGTCGGCAAATTCTTTGGTAAAATTAAACTTTCAAAAATCAGCCCGAAAAAAACCGTTGAAGGCGCATTATTCGGAATTTTAGGTAGTTTAGTCGTTGCCGATCTCGGTGCTTGGTATTTAGACTGGCCGAATTGGGGAATTAGCGGTTTACTATTAGGAGTATTAATCGGCATTGTCAGTCTGTTAGGGGATTTGACAGAATCAATGATGAAAAGAGATGCCGGAGTTAAAGATTCTGGACAGTTAATACCCGGCCACGGTGGCATTCTCGATCGCACCGATAGTTACGTTTTTACCGCTCCTTTAGTTTATTATTATGTAACTTTGTTTTTGCCTTTTCTATCCGCAATTTAATTTTTATCGGCTCGAGATGAGATTAACAGAAACTAACAAAATAGCTATTATTGGCTGCGGTTACGTCGGTCGCGCGATCGCCTCTTTTTGGCACGATCGCGGTCACTATCTTACGGTTACGACTACTACCCCGGCTAAAGTCCCAGAATTAGAAAAAATCGCAAGTCGGGTAATTGTTACTAAAGCCGATCGTCTCGATCGCCTCAGTGAAGTAATAGAAGGTCAAGATACGATTTTACTTTCTATCGGGCCTCGCCAACGAGGATTGTATCGAGAAACCTATTTAGAAACGGCTCAAAACTTAGTTAAAGTCATTCAAGAAAGTAGTAACCAGCCAAAACAGTTAATTTACACTGGTAGCTATTCTGTTTTAGGAGACAATCAGGGCAAATGGGTCGATGAAAATACTCCCTTAACCCCAATCACTGAAAACAGCGAAATACTCGCTGAAACAGAGCAAGTTTTACTCTCTGTTGGCAACGAAGCTTTAAAAGCCTGCATCCTCCGTTTGGGGGGAATTTACGGCCCCGGCAGAGAATTAATTAAAATATTTAAATCTTGGAGCGGTACGACTCGCCCGGGCAAAGGAGAAGATTACAGTAACTGGATCCATTTAAATGATATTGTTGGCGGCCTAGAAGTAGCGCGATCGCAAAGATTAGAAGGCATTTATCATCTAGCCGGCGATCGTCCCTTGCAAACTGGAGAATTTTTCGAGCGATTGTTTGCAACTCACCAACTACCATCAATTACTTGGGACGGATCGACCCCATCAAAACGCCCTTATAACAGTCGTCTCGATAACGGGAAAATTAAAGCTGCGGGTTTAAAATTAATCCATCCTGAAATTGAGTTTTAAAAGTTGGCGATCGCTTAGTTATTAAACCGGTAAAAAAAATCTAATGTCATATTTTATGTGTAATTATTGACACATTTAAGAATTCGCTCGAGATATAGCAGTCGAAGTAAAGGTTATGGCAATTTTATCTACTACCTACTACCTACTACCTATTCTCTGCTTTGACAATTAGTGTCCTAATCTATAGTTCAGTTGCTATAAAAATAATTCCCCCGACCTCTGAGTTCAATAGTATTGCTATCCTAAAAGCAGTTCCCAAAAATCCTGGTTGACATGAACGAACCATTAAAAAGAATTTGCATTCTCGGGGGCGGTTTTGGCGGGTTGTACGCAGCCTTACGCCTAGATAGCTTACCCTGGGAAGATATCCAAAAACCAGAAATTGTTTTGATCGATAAAAACGATCGCTTTTTGTTTTTACCTTTGTTATACGAACTAGTAACAGAGGAATTGCAAACCTGGGAAATTGCCCCACCATTTGAAGAACTCTTAGCCGATACTTCCGTTAAGTTTCATCAAGCAACCGTAACGGGGGTAAATACAGAATCAAAGCAAGTATATCTCGACGATAGTTCCCAACTAGATTACGATCGCTTAGTCTTAGCTATTGGCGGTAAAACTCCACTAGATATCGTTCCCGGTGCGGCCGAATTTGCAATTCCGTTTCGCAGTATCGACGATGCTTACAGCCTCAAAGAGAAACTCAGAGAATTAGAAAACTCCAATCGCGAAAAAATTCGCATCGCAGTGGTTGGCGGCGGCTATAGCGGCGTAGAATTAATTTGTAAATTAGCCGATCGCCTGGGAGAAAAAGGGCGTTTGCGTCTGATCGATCGCGGCGATCGCATCCTCAAAAATTCTGCAGAATTCAATCGAGAAGCAGCCAAAAAAACTTTGAAAGAAAAAGAAGTTTGGCTGGACTTAGAAACAACAGTAACAGAAGTCAAAGGCGATTCAATCTCTTTAGAATACAAAGGAAAAATAGACACTATCCCCGTCGACATAGTTTTATGGACGGTAGGAAATAAAGCAGCCGGATTAGTGGAAACTTTAAACTTAGATCGCAGTAAAAAAGGCTTAATCAACACCAAAAAAACTTTACAAACAGCAAGCGATCCGAATATATTTGCGATCGGCGACTTAGCCGACTGTCAAGACGCTACCGGCCAGCAACTCGATGCTACCGCTCAAGTAGCCTTTCAGCAATCAGACTATTGTGCTTGGAACGTTTGGGCTTCCCTAACGGGACGACCGATGCTAGAGTTTCGCTACCAACCTTTAGGGGAAATGATGACTTTAGGCACTAATAGTGCCACTCTCAACGGCTTAGGACTCAAATTAGACGGCAATTTAGCCCATTTAGCCCGTCGTCTGATTTATTTATATCGCTTGCCGACTTTAAAACATCAATTAGCAGTAGGGTTTAATTGGATAAGTCAACCCGCAATAGATTTATTGACTAAATAAATGAAAGCCCCAAAAGTAATTTTTTTAGACGCTGTGGGGACTTTATTTGGCGTGCGCGGGAGTGTAGGTGAAATTTATAACGAGATCGCCGCTCCCGTTGGCGTTAATATCGAGCCAAAAGCCCTCAATCGAGCCTTCAAACAAGCTTTTTCTAGTTCGCCACCTTTAGCCTTCCCTGAAGCTAAATCCGAGCAAATCGCCGCCTTAGAACGTCAATGGTGGCGCGAAGTAGTCAGTAAAACTTATACTCTTGCTCTGGCCCGCGATCGCTTTGAAGACTTTGACGAGTTTTTTAACCGACTTTACGATCGCTTTGCTACGGCTACTCCTTGGTATCTCTATCCAGATACGATTCCTTTCTTGAGAAAATGGCAAAAACAAGCGGTAGAATTGGGAATAATCTCTAATTTTGACAGTCGGATTTATCGAGTTATTGCAGAGCTAGGATTAAAAGATTTTTTTTCGAGCATTACAATTTCTTCAAATGTGGGAGCGGCCAAACCAAACAGCCAAATTTTTATTGCGGCTTTACAAAAGTACGACCTAAAACCCGAAAAAGCATGGTACATTGGCGATAATTTAAAAGAAGATTATTATGGTGCTAAGGCAGTGGGTATAAGATCTTTTTTGCTCCAACGCTCTATTTAGGGGAACTTGAAATAGAACGAACTAGATAATTAATCTGAATAAAGGATAAAATTACACTGCCTGCGTTGTGGCAAATAGTTGTAATTGAGGGAAACTGCCTTGGACACCACAAGTCAGCAAAGGTTATTAGGCTATTTTATTGAAGAAGCTAAAGAACATCTCGAAACCCTAGAAAAAGGAATTCTAGAGTTAGGAGCAGTAATGCAAGATACAGAAAGAGTTAACGAACTCTTTCGTGCCGCTCATTCCATTAAGGGGGGTGCGGCAATGTTGGGTTACAACAGTATCCAAAAAGTTGCTCACCGTCTCGAAGATGCTTTTAAAATTCTCAAAGAAAATTCGATCGAAGTCGATCAAAGACTAGAATCTCTATTTCTAAGAGGTTACGACGTTCTTCAAGATTTAGTCGAACGTCTCGAAAGTGCGATGGAACTGCCAGACAATGAAGTCGCCGGAATCATGCAAGATGCAGAACCTTATTTTGCTGAATTGCAAGATTATCTCAAGCAAGCACTCGGTGGGGGAGCAAAACAAGCAGCACCAGCACCGGCCGCAGCACCAGCCCCTGTAGATATAACCGAAGAGGTTAAAAATCTATTGCGGCAAATGTTGCAGCTCTTTAAACAAAGATCGACCCCAGAAAACCGTCAAAAATTACAGCAAATATGCGGTGATTTAGGTAAATTAGCTCCTCAAGAGCAAAATTGGCAAACTTTGACCGAAAAAGCAGCTAGAGCAATTTCCAATCCCAAACACCCCTATAAAATTCTTGCCCCTGTCATCATTAAAGAACTGAAACAGGGCAGCGATTATTTGGTATTAGGTAAAGGAAACCTAGTCGTTCCAAGTCAAAACTTAGAAAAACTTGCTGGAGCATCTTCACCCCAAATTTTAATAACTGTAGAACCGCAACAAGCGGCTAAAGCTATAATTCAAGCTTTTAACAAGCAACAATTATCTCAGTTAATTCAGTTATTACAAGCCGGGAGTTGATTTTTACTCTAGTAGAGGGTAAATACTAAATGGGGCTGGGAGGAGACAATTCCCTAGGGGCATTACGTTCAACGTGGTTCGCCCCCACCTTTTTGATTTATTAAGTAAGGTAAAAATTATTGTGTTCGCAACTCTTTATTACCTAATTAAAGCAATACAACCAGTCTTACCCTATGTTTGTTTTTTTTGTGCCTGGTTGTTTGTAATTTTATTAGTTTCAAATCTATTTACTGCAGCTCGGGATGCGATCGCCAGAAGCAAAAAAATGCATCAAAGACCTTGCAGTAAATGCTTGTATTTTACCGACGATTATCGTCTTAAATGCACCGTACAGCCAACAATAGCTAATACTGAAAATGCGATCGGTTGTCTCGATTATCGTGCCAAAAAGAATTATTGCGGAAATTTTGAAGGTTAATTTGTCAAACTAAAATATTTAAAAATAATAATTTATTGCAACGTGTAAATTACTATTTGCGAAAAATACTTGACAAAAGATTTAATTAGTGTTCTCGGAAAAATCCAATCTTGCTATCAATTCGATCGCAACAATAGCGTAATTATAAAAAGTATGTAAAATAGGGAGAATGCATAGTTAACAATAAAATATTACAAATTATGGCCAAAATCGAATTTTCTAGAGGATTAACAGAAGAAACCGTACCCGACGTAAGATTGACCCGCTCTAAAGATGGTAGTACAGGAACTGCTACTTTCTATTTTGAATCTCCGAAAATCTTGGGTGATGACGTTCAAGAAGAAATTACCGGAATGTACATGATAGATAGCGAGGGTGAAATCGTAACTCGAGAAGTTAAAGGTAAATTTATTAACGGTAAAGCCAAAGCTATCGAAGCGGTTTATATTATGAAATCACAGCAAGATTGGGAACGTTTCATGCGCTTTATGGAAAGATATGCCGAAGCACAAGGTTTACAATTTAGCAAATCTTAAACCGATTACCGATTAAGGGTAAACTTCAGATCTGCTCTGAATTACCCAAACAATTAACAAGTCATGGTATCAAATCCTCACCCCGATGTAAATTTTAGATCGATCTCGATTGCAGTTGTTACAGTTAGCGATACTCGTACCGAAGAAACCGATCGCAGCGGTCGAGCAATCTCTCAATTAGTTGAAGCAGCAGGACACCAAGTCAAGCATTATTCAATAATTAAAGACGAACCTACCCAAATAGAAGCAAAATTATTGGATCTGTGCGCTTTAGACGATTTAGAAGCTTTAATTTTCAATGGGGGAACGGGGATTGCTCCGCGAGATACTACTTACGATGCGATCGCCAGTTTGTTAAACAAAACTTTACCAGGATTCGGGGAAATATTTCGTTTTTTGAGTTATCAAGAAATTGGCAGTAGGGCGATCGCATCTCGAGCGGTGGCCGGAATTTACGCCCAAAAACTAGTATTTTCTCTTCCTGGTTCGACTAATGCGGTTAAATTAGCTTTGTCTAAACTGATCTTACCTGAATTAATTCACCTTGTCGGTCAGTTAAAAGGCCCATAAATCTAGAATCGATCCAGAGCGATCGCCACCCAAAGATCGTTGTCTTTGACGCTCAGAATAAATTCTACTAACTCTGTTCGGGAATTTCCGGGTGAAGGTTTGGGTGAGCCGTTAGCCATAAAATATTTTCATGGCGATAGTTAAAATTAAGTAGCAAGAGCTGTCTCTTGCTTTGTCAACAAGTGTATAACAAATTACATTTATCTGTACCAATTTTCAATAGAAACAATCTTAAATCTCAGTATTGCCATACTCATTGCATAATAAATAGATTGGTTTTTCATCTTCTTCGATTTCAGGAAAACGACCTAAAACTTCAAGAAAACGATTATCATTAATATCATCATTTACGCTGGAGACTTCTCCGACAATTACAGTCCCTTTACCTGATTCGCCAGAAAATTTATGATAAACATATGGTTCTAAGCAAATACTCTCACCAGGTTTTAAGACAATTTTTTCACCAGGACTACAATTAACGATTAAACCATCGCATACCACTGAAAAACTTTCTTCTGAAATCAGCTCTTTTGCTGTAGATTTGTATAGTTCTAGGATTAAATTTCCTCCGCCACGATTGATAATATCTTCTGTTTTTTTCCAGTGAAAATGCATCGGTGTTATTTGATTTTCTTTGACTACCATAATTTTTTCAGCATAACTTTTGCTATTCCGTAGAGTAAAAAGCACAAGACCAAACTGACCAAAATCTCCTCGCCCAAAGTCGGTTACATCCCAACCTAAACAATGATCGCGAATTGGATCTACTTCATGGCCTTTTTCTGACCAGGTTTGTGGACTCCAAAATGCAAATGGCGGTAATTTAAAGTTATATCTATCGAATAGATCTATCGCCTCAGCAATTAATTCGTTAATAGTCGAGCGTTTCATTTTAAATTAAACTGATTTTGATGTAAATTTTATTATAATTTCGATATTCTTTGAATAGAGCAAAGTATTAAGATAATGGTAGAAATTCAGAATCGATTAGAAATTAAGCAAAATTTACTCTCTGAGATTACAAAACTTAAAAAAAAATTGAATTGTTTTGTTGATTCGCCGATTACGGATTTAGAAATTGACCCTGACAAAGTCAAACTTATAGAAACATTAACGATAAATCTCGAAGAATTAAGTGCTTTTCCAGATCCTTTATTATCTGATATTAATCTGCTGAACGGTGCTTGGTTACTACAATATTCCACTGCCAGAGAAATTCGTTCTTTAAAACGGTTACCTTTCGGATTTTTGGTCGAAAAAATTTACCAAGTAATTGATATTCATAGTGCTTCTTTTGAAAATCAAGCTTGGATACAACATAATTCCGGTCTTTTGTCAGGTTACGTGAAAGTATCAGCTATATTTGAACCAGCTAAGGAAGAAGACGATCGACTTTCCAATCAAAAAATTAATATTAATTTCAAACAGCGTTTTCTAGGAATAAATCAAATTTTAGGGCTTAAAACTAACCTGTTTGACCCATTTAGAATCATAGAAGCTCGTAATCCCAAAGGTAGGATTCCTAGCTTAAACATTACTTACATCGATCGCGCGATTAGAATTGGTCGTGGTGGCGATGGCAGTTTATTTATTTTAACTAAAGTTTAAATATCTTTTAAGCTACTATCAGAATAACCCCAAAAAAAGTTTTTGAAGCTATTTTTTTCTAATATTTAATTCTTTTTCTTGCTTTTTGTAATATAGTTGTATTGAAAGCTTTTATCCAATATAAAAACTTTTCTAAACGGATAAAAAGTTGCATGGCGATTTTCCTTGATTTCAATCCCCATAAACACTCCAGGATAAATTTATTGCTAAAATATCAAAAATGAAATTTGAATATAGTTCCCTTTGCGACTTAAAAGAATCAAAACAACTCGGGACAATATTGTGTCAAAGTTTTGGCACTCCTAATAGTTTTTGGCAAGATTATGTCAATAATATCGGGCCAGAAAATTTCCGTATTCTGCGTCAAAATGGGGAAATTATTGGTGGTTTAGCAATTTACCCAATGGCACAATGGTATGGTGGTTTGAGAGTTCCGATGGCTGGTATTGCTGCGGTAGGAATAGCTCCAGAATATCGCGGTAAAGGGGCAGCAAATCGATTGATGGATTACCTAATAGAAGAATTAAAAGACTCGAAATTTTCTATTTCTGTACTTTATCCTGCGACTCAAAGACTGTACCAAAAAATCGGCTACGAGCGAGCAGGTAGTTATTGTATCTGGGAAATACCAATAGCAAATATTAATACCGACAATTATCGACTCTCAATTTCTCGAGTTGACCCTCAAGAATATCAGGTTTTTGAGAATATATATTGCCAACAAGCCCAAAATAATAACGGAAATTTGGAGCGACATTCAAGTATTTGGAAAAGAATCACAGAAAGATCCGAAGATAGGGAAGTATATGCTTATTTATTGGGGGATTTGAGCGAACCAGAAGGATATATAATTTTCACTCAAGAGAGAGAAAAAGAAGAGAAAATAATTAAAGTAAGAGATAAATCCTTATTAACAACAGCAGCAATTCAAGATTTTTGGAGTTTTTTAGCAGCTCATCGCTCTATGTTTAAAAAAGCCTGCTGGAAAAGTTCGCCTCTCGATCCTTTATCTTTATTTTTACCAGAACAAAAAGCTAAAATACATCATCAAGAATATTGGATGTTAAGGATAATAGATGTTGCTTCGGCTTTAATGCAGCGGGGCTATCCTTTAGGTATAGAAACAGAGTTACATTTAGAAGTAAAAGACGAACAAATTCATCCTAATAATAGTAAGTTTTGCTTGCAAGTTAGTCAAGGAAAAGCAGAAGTAATTAAAGGTGGCAAAGGTGAATTTAAGATTGATATCAAAAGTTTGAGTTGCCTATATTCCGGTTTATTTAATCCAGCTCAAATAAAATTAATCGGTCATTTAGATGCTACTTTCAAAGCTTTATCAACGGCAAATTTATTATTTTCTAGTCCAGTTCCTTGGATGGCAGATTTCTTTTAATATACCCGCTAACTATACTCCCTCTCCCAGACATTTTTTCGCTCATCCCCCACTTTACAATGGCGATCGCAGCAGAGCATAGCTTGAATCGCTCCTTTCAGGGATAATATTGAAAGTAAATTTAGTAATTTAGAAAAAGTTGATACAAAGAGAAACTATAGCCGCGATCGCAACTGCTATTGTCCCGGAACAAGGTAGTATCGGTGTAGTTCGTCTTTCTGGAGAAAATGCCTTAAATATTGCTAAAATTTTATTCTGCGCCCCGGGAAAGCAGGAGTGGGCAACTCATCGCATTCTTTACGGTTATATCAAAGATCCGGCAACTCAAGAAATTGTCGATGAGGCTTTACTGTTAATTATGCTAGGCCCGAGATCTTATACTCGCGAAGATGTCATTGAATTTCACTGTCACGGTGGTATTATTTTAGTCCAAGAAGTTTTGCAATTGTGCATTCAACAAGGGGCTAAGTTAGCCAAACCAGGAGAATTTACTTTAAGGGCGTTTCTAAATGGTAGATTGGATCTGAGTCAAGCTGAAAGTGTTGCGGAATTAGTTGGGGCTAAGTCGCCGATCGCCTCTCGAGTGGCTTTAGCTGGGTTACAAGGAAAGCTGGCCGATCCGATCCGCAAATTGCGGGAAAATTGTTTGAATATCTTAGCAGAGATAGAAGCGAGAATTGATTTTGAAGAAGATCTTCCCCCTTTAAATGAAAGGGAAGTTTGCGAGGGTATAACTGGAGTATTAGAAGAGGTAAACGATATTTTAGCAACGGCCGATCGCGGGGAATTATTGCGAAGTGGTTTAAAAGTGGCGATCGTCGGTCGTCCGAATGTGGGAAAATCTAGTTTATTAAATGCTTGGAGTCGGAGCGATCGGGCTATTGTGACGGATTTGCCGGGGACGACTCGGGATGTTGTAGAATCTCAATTGGTAGTTGGTGGTATTCCGGTCAAAGTTTTAGATACTGCGGGAATTAGAGAAACATCGGACAAGGTAGAAAAAATTGGCGTGGAAAGATCTCGCTATGCTGCAAAAACTGCCGATCTGATCTTATTCACTATCGATGCTTTAGTTGGTTGGACTGCTGGTGATGAGGAAATTTATCAACAAGTAAAAGATCGCCCTTTAATTTTAGCGATCAATAAAAGCGATCTCAACGATCCGCAAACGGTAAACTATCCTTTAGAAATTAAATTTGTTGTTTTTACTGTTGCTGCTAAAGATCTTGGCATCGATCGCTTAGAAGAGGCTATTTTAAATGCTGTCGCATCGGATCGGGTTAATGCTGCTAATTTAGATTTTGCTATCAATCAAAGACAAGCAGAGGTTTTAGTTCGAGCTAAAATGTCTTTAGAAAGAGTTCGAGAAACGATCGCGGATCGTTTACCTTTAGATTTTTGGACGATCGACCTCCGAGCGGCGATTTATGCTTTAGGGGAAATCGCTGGAGAAGAAGTTACAGAATCTGTTTTAGACCGAATTTTTAGTAAATTTTGCCTCGGAAAATAGGCATTTTAAACATCGATTCTTGCCAGTAAATCAGTTGTTGCGAAGCTTTAACTTGGCGCAAATATTGTTCGACTAGTTTTGCTTGTGCTGGTTCGTTGAGTCGATGGTATATTTTATTTAATTTTTTTAAATATTTTCGATCTGAATCTGACAGGCGATCGCTGATTTTGTCTAGTAAATCTCTTCTAGCGAAACTACCAGAACCATTTAATTTTAACCAGGTTTTAAATGAAGATTGAACGAGCTTTTTAGCCAAATCTCTCCGTTCTAAATCGATTAAAACTGTGGCTAATTCTAAATAGAGTTGCGGGATTAATTTAGGTTCTTCTGGAGCTGTTTTTTGATAAATTGCATCGTATCCAGCTACTAAATGCTCTAAAATTTGCTCTTTTTCTGTTTGAGAATCAATTACTTTAATGAGTTTTGACAATAATTTAGGCAGCAATGGTGATTTTCCATATGCATCTAAATAGTAATAATCTAAAATCCAACTAGCGATTAAACATCGAGAATTGAGCAAGAATTTTTCTAAATAATCTGTTTCTTTTAATTTAGCAGATTGATAATTGTCTAAAATACTGTTGTAACTGTACTCTGTTTCATTCAGTCCCCAATAAGCTAAGCTGAGACTAAGAGAATTTGCTGTAATTTCTGATTCTAAAATTAAAGTAGGATTTCCTTGCAAAGACTCAAACAATCGGGCGATCGTATCTTGACTGTTAAACTCTTCATTTTCGCAAGCAGTGCCTAAAAATAATGTCGCTTGTGGAGAATAATACTTATTTAAAAAAGATTCTAATTTCTGCTCTAAACTTGTTTGCAAGTCAGCGTTGAAACTGGGAGCGAATTTTTCTACAAGAATAATAGTTAAAGGTATAGAATTATCTATATTTTCGGTTAGAAAAACTTGACAATCGCTCAATAGGGTGTTTATTTCTGCTCCTAATAAATCGTTCAGAGTTTTTCCTTTTAAGATCATTTTTACTTTACCCCAAATTCCCTTTAATTTATTGATAATTATCCACGTTTCGATTTTATTATCTTTTCTTCAATTATCTGAAAAGAAAAGATTTCTTACTTTATTTCAAGTTTCTTTACTCGATGAAGAATGCACGAAAAATATTATTTTTGAGATGACTAGATTAACTCGTATAGATCCAAAAGTGGGGTTTGAACCCCACCCATATACCCCTTCCACTCAGCAATTAGAGGAGATAAGCTTTTAAGTGCTATGGTTATTATTGCAGCCTCAAAAACAAGATTCATCGATCTCAATTAGTAAAAACACTGATTTGAGACACAAATGCTCTGTAATTTACTCAGATTTTTGGCTATTATAGTGCTTTTCTAGTAAAAAAGCTACGTAATATTTCTAACGAAGCAAAATTGGGATCGAAATTTAAAGTACCGTTAGGGCGATCGCTAATAATGGTGTGAAAAGGGATTAATTCAACGACGCTATTGCTGTAGGCGATCGCTTTTAAACTGGTGACAAGATCCCAATCCCAAGGATTTTCGCAGATCTTGAAATTTAAATCGCGCAAATAATCGAGCAGTTGCGATCGCACGATACCGGGTAAAATTCCGGCCGATAATGGGGGAGTAAACCAAATCCCTGCTTTATATCCCCAGAGATTTCCCGTAGAAGTTTCTAACCAATTGCGATCTCGATCGGTTAAAATTGTTTCATTTGCACCTAATTCTAAAGCTTCTTTTCTTGCCAACCAAGGAGCTAGATAATTGCCAGTTTTTTCCAGGGCAAGAGAGCGATTGAATGAAGGAGATGATACGGTAGCGATCGCACCAAATTGTTGTAATTGCTGTAAGTTATCTGGTAAATGACGGCCGAGAATCAATCCTCGACCGTCGGGAAAAATTGTAATTCTCAAGATCGGATAATATTTTAAGAGAGACTCTGCACCGCAACGCAAACCTTGCCAATCGGGGAGTTGCCAAGCAAAAGCTTGTAAGCTAGATTTGAGGCGATCGCAGTGAGCGACCCAATTAGTGAGGGGATAATCCAAACAAGAATGGTAAACTCGTAAAGTAGTGAAAACCGTAGCACCATAAAGTAACCCCGGATCGTCAACTTTCAATTCGAGAGTATCCGCCTCAACTAACCGATCTTCGTACCAATAAAGAATCTTATCCTATCCTTGAGATTTGAATTTGTCAGCCTAGAGATTTAACGCTCCAGGAACTAACTTTTAACCTTCAATTATTCTAATCTTAGTTTTGGGTGTTACTGCGCTCTAAAAGAGATTTTCGCACGCTCTGCAGCGCGGTAGATAGTTCTTGACGTTTGGTATCGCTGCGTAAATAACGCCAAGCAAACCAAAGCGTGTAAACCATGCCAATTAATTCTAATAATGGTTTGATTAGAGGCAAGTGATTGATAGCATCGAGTATAGTCAAGGAAATTTTGAGAAATATTGCTATTCCGACAATAATGCCGAGAATGAGCAAGGGAAGTTGATAAGCTTGCCAAAATTTACCAACAGCATCGAGTAATTCCTGAATAGTTCCAGATATTTGATTGCCAAACTGAAGAACTTGCTTGTTAGCCGGTTCGGAAGTTTCAACTTCTACTGGAGTAACTTGAGGATCTTTATCTAGTTTTTGTTCTTCTGGGGCTGAAGAAGACATAAGTTAATTTTCTCTGTATAAATTATGAATATTCCTATTTTACCCGTATGGGTTATTCTGTTTTCAAAAATATAGCAGAAGTGAAAAAGATTAATTTTTAATTATTACTGATTATTCCCTACTATTACGAGATTGCCAAAATCCTTGAATAAAACGATGCAAACAAGCACGGGCGCGATCTTCATCGAAATTAGCAAAATCGATTGTTTTAAGTTGTATCAATAAAGAAATAGTTTCGGTATCTACAGCAGGCTCGAATAAATCGATCGGCCAAAGTAAATCCGAACTCATTCGCAGATCGATTACTTCAGGCTTTTCTGAGTCTGATAAAAGCTCTTCTGGTGCGATCGCCAACATCAGAGGTCGCACCCAACATAATTGACGTTCGGCAACAACTTGAATCACGCGAGCGTACAAAGAGGTATTAAGGTGCTTTAAATAAACGATTTGAGAGGCTCTAAATTCGTTTTGCAAGGTATTCTTAAACAATTATCAAAAAACAGTTTTTCAATTAGTTAGCTGATTGAGTGGGGCTAGCAACAATTTCGCGAAAGCGAATTTCATCCCGATGAGGATCGGCACGAGTTACCATAAATTCTAGGCGATCGCCTAAAGAAACATCGCGATCGAAGCGATGAGCTAATTCTAGCCCTAATTCTTCTAAGAGAATAATCCCTAGTTTTTCATCTTCTCGCAACCAGCGCAATACCATACATTGCCAAACACAATCGCTGTTGCGGCGCAAAAATTCTAAACCCCAGTAACGATTGGTTTGCCGTTCGACTAAGGCTGCTTCGTAGGCTGAAGCGGCTACGCTGTAGATAATACCTTGAAGGTCTTCACTTCTAAACGGTGGTTCTTCTCCTCTTAAATGAGCTTTAAGTTGAAAGTGGGTTAGTAAGTCAGTATAACGACGGATCGGGGAAGTTACTTGAGTGTAAATATTTAAGCCCAAACCTGCATGACGGGATGGAGTCGTACCCATTTCGCTGCGAGGCATACAGCGACGCAAAGCGCAAAATCTGACCGGCCCGGCCGGTAATTGTAACAATTCTTCTTGTGGGGGTAATTCTGGTTGAGGTTGGCTTCTGTAGGGAACTGGCACGTTATTGTCTCGGGCGTAGCTTCCGGCTATTTCTCCGGCTAAAATCATCATTTCTGCTACTAGTTGGCGAGACTGGGAATTATCTAATAGTTCGATGGTTACTTCATCTTCTGGGCTAACTTTAATCGAAGATTCGGGCATGTGGATTTCGATCGAGCCTTGGGTTCTGCGCCACTGGGCGCGTTGTTTGGCCCATTTTGCTAGTTCGGCAATTTCCGATTCGGCTTCGATGCCGAGGTGGAGCATTTCATCGACATCGTTGTAGGTGAGGCGATAGGTCGGTTTGATTGAGGTGGCGTGAATGCTATATTCTTCTACCGCTCCGCTCTCGTCTAAAATAACGCTAAAACTCAAAGCCGGACAGATTTGACCTTGGACTAAACTCATCGGCCCGGTGGCTAATTCCGAGGGGAACATCGAAATCATTCCGGTGGGTAAATACAGGGTGGTGCTGCGCTTTCTTGCTTCTAAGTCGAGTTCGTCTCCCGGGGTGACTAACCTGGTCGGATCGGCGATATGAATCCAGATTTTGGCGCGATCGCCATCTAATTGCTCTAAACTCAAACCATCGTCAATTTCTCTGGTGCTTTCGTCATCTATAGTGTAAGTTTTGAGATGAGTTAAATCCAAACGCTCGTTGCGATCGGGTGGTGGGGATAAACGAGTTGATTCTGCCACTTCTAATACCTTTTTAGGAAAATTGATTGGATAGGAACTACGACGCAGAAACAGGTTTTCATGCTTTTTCCACCATCCTACATCTACTAGCAATTCAAAAGCGGCTTGAGGTGATTGGTTGCGCTCGATGGTTGCAAGGATTTCTTGAGCTTGACGGGAGTTATTTTCTGGTTGGAGGATGTATTTTTCTAATGCTTCGAGTCTAATGCGATCGGAGGCCGTCCATTCGATTGCTGCTTTGTTTAATGCTTGCTCTAATCGATTGAAAAAGCCTACTTTTTCGCGATTTTTTTGTTCTTCAACTTGAAGTTGGTGCTGTATTTCTTGTACTTGGTTTGAAGAGCGAGGTTCGTAAAGATTTCCTTTTTTTTTGAAGAATATTTTATCTTCTGAAAGCAGGAGGTGAGCGGCGTAACAGAGAGGGGGATTAGTGTCTGAAAATAGCAATTGTGCCATTTCCTTCGGTGCTACTGCTTCGCCATCTTCTACGAGTAATTCCCAGGCTACTTCTAAGTTCGACGGATCTAATAATGGTTTGACTTGTTGCAGAAAGCTGGGGATATCTGAGGCTTTGTAAGGGCCTCCATCTATCTCGCACTCTACTCTTTGAGGCCTTATTTTATGAGACTGGCCTTTTTCGTCGATCGCGATCCAGTCTTTTTTACCTTCTGGACGTTCGGTGACCGCAAGACGACGTTCTCCGTGTAGTCTAAATTCGATTAGCGTTCCCTTTTCCACCAGCTTTGCACTTTCAAACTTAACTTCTATCAATATTATCCAGTCTATCTTGCTCGATCGCTCTGTGGGTAAAAAGCTAGAGGTTGCAAGTTCTTAAAGTAACGATTTTTCTACCTATTACTTGCTCCCTGCTACTTTTTTTGCTTGTTTATCCTTCTTTGTTAATAAACGGTAGTAAAGCGATCGCTCTGGCTCTTTTAATCGATTTGGTTAAGTCTCTTTGTTGTTTGGAAGTCAATCCGGTCAGTCTTCTCGGGAGAATTTTGCCCCGCTCGGTAATAAATTTACTTAGCAATTCTACATCTTTGTAGTCGATCGGATCTCCTGGTTTGATTGGCGATAAGCGTTTGCGATAGTAAGTCATGGTCTTTGCTTCCTTGATTGTTCTTAAATTGTTTATTCTATTTAATTTCTTTGTGGACTGTATGCTTGTTGCAGTGGGTGCAGAATTTTTTTAATTCGATACGTCCGGTGGTGTTGCGACGGTTTTTGGTCGTGGTGTAACGAGAAACTCCTCGCGATCGCTTGTTTTGATTGCTGCGACACTCAGTACATTCTAAGGTGATAATTAGTCTGACACCCTTCTTACTTGCCATAGTTCCAATGCTTGCTTAATTTGCTAGTTAAATTTATACACAAATTATTATTATCTCATTTTATCTTTGATTTCATCAAGTAAATCTCGCAGTCTCAAATCTAAAGAAAATCCGCGATCGGTTTCGATGGTCATTGTTTCGGTAAATCTTTCGTGAAATGCTTGGCTGTATTCATTGTCGCCAACTGCAACTAAGAAGTTGGCAAGGAGGGGCAAAACTAACAATACTGTAGAAATAGGATTATTTAAAATTAAAGCTAAGCCGCAAGTAGCTAAATAAGCAGCAAAACCTACAATCGCTTCTCCTTTGCTCGAGGTTAACAGATCTGGGGCGCGATCGTATCTTAGATCGATTACCTTCATATCCATACACCACCCTCCCAAACTTTGACCTTTGTTCTTCTCGACGACAACGACTCGCAAAGCCCACCAGAACAGCATAAACAATAAGAATTGTAAAAAACCTTTGCCGACTATCGCACTTAAAAACCAAACTACGCAAAGATCGATTAAAAATCCTCCGGCCCTGCGCTTCATTGGTACTGTCGGATAAGGTCGGTAAGGCGGTTTTTCGTCAAACACCTCGTTCTCCTTTGAGATCTACTTGCTTTTTTTATAGCAATAAAAGCAGACTGCCGTTAGTTGTTTGAGCTGTAATATTATCAATTCTTTTTTTCTGGCTTAGATCTACGATCTGCAAAACTCTTAAGTAATTTAAATTAAGTCAGTTAAAGTTTATTAGAATAGATCGTAATTTAGAAATAAATGTTAAAACTACCGATGTATTTAAGTAAAGATACGACAAATTTAGAGAAATTGAGCAGAAAAAATAACAATCGTTGGTTGAGAATACTGCGTTATTGGTACGTGCGTATAGTACGATTGCAAGACAGTCCCAAGGCGATCGCCAGGGGTGTAGCTTGCGGTGTCTTTGCGGGGAGTTTTCCTTTTTTCGGCCTGCAAATGATTATCGGGGTGGTTTTGGCTGTTTTGTTGCGAGGGAATAAAATAGCAGCAGCAGCAGGTACTTGGATCAGCAATCCTTTAACTTACGTGCCAATTTTTGCTTTTAATTATCAAGTTGGTTGCTTATTCTTGTCCGCTCGCTCTAGTGGTAATAAAGTTGCTTTAGAAACTGTCTCTGATATAGCAAATATGGCTAAAGAAAAAGCAGCAATTTTATGTTTGGGTTCTGCTGTAGTTGGATTTATTTTAGCAATCATTGCTTACTTTATAACTATTAAATTAATTACTCGCTGGCGCAATTCTCGTCAATTTAAACGCAATCGTAACTTGCAACATTTTTCTTTTAAAAATAACGATCTCGAATTTTTAGAAAATAAGACTAAACATCAAGACTAATAGCAATTAAATCTTCAATTTTTTTCAATTTTATATCTCCGGCCAAATAACCAATTCCTCGATGTAAATGCAAGCGAAATTGACGGGCTAAGGTTTCTTTATCTGTACCCAAGCCATCGTGATGACAGCGTTGTTTTAAAGCAATTATCAACACATCCGCTAACTCTCCACCAAAGACTTGCCAAGTTATTTGTACGTTACTGTCAGCAGGAATTGGTATTGGCGATGGTATGCTAGATTCTGCTAGACTACGACAAAATCCCCACCGACATAAGATATTCCATTGTTCTATTTTTGTATGGCGTTTTAGTTTAATAAGTTGGTCTTTTGCTGTTTGAGAAAGGTGAATGCGATCGACTGGTGGTTTCATTTTTTCAGATTGCTTGTTGTTTTAATTGGATTCGTACTATTACCAAAAATAGCCCTTTTCAATTTTAGTTTGACGTTTGAAATTGTCGTATTTTAAGAGATATTCTGAGGCGATCGCTTCTTGTTTTCGCAACATATTTACTTCTTGTTCTCCTATTTCCGTATCCGTAGATAAAAGTATGACTTGATGGGAAGCAGAGGGAAAATATCTTTCGACTAAATTATTGCGATGGGAAGAATCTAATCTTCCTAAAGGAGTATCGATCGCGATCGGTAAATTGCGTCCAGAAACTCTTGCCAAACCCCATAAAAAACTAATCGCTAATAATTGTTTTTCTCCAGCAGATAAACGATGTTTTGGCACTTGTTTTCCTTGCGGATCGTAAAGTGAAATACGAAAGGTTTCGGTTTCGATCGCAACTTGTTGAACTAAATCTGATTTATGGAGTAAATAGCGAAAACACTCTTTTATTTCTGTTTCTAATTTGTTTAGTTTTTTGAGAGTAAGTTTTTGTCGATTGCCAAATTATTTGTCGTTGTTGTCAGATTAATGTCGTTTGAACAAATTAGATGTCATCGTTGCCAAATTATTTGTCAACACAATCTATTGAGATTTAGATTTTAATATCTGTTGTGCTGTTTGATAATCAGAACCAACTAAAAAACAAAAATGATAATAGTTAGCTAAGTAAAAATTATACTCCTTAGAAGGATAGCGATCTGCTATGGCTAGATAACCAAACCTTGCTCCTCGATCGGGATCTTGAAACCATTCTTTGTGGGTGCGATCGTGTAGAAAAAGAGTTACCGATCTCTCATCATCACTTTTAATCAAGCGTATTAGGTTAATATATGGATTATGAGTGCGAGGTACTGGTAAAAGTACGTTCTTTCCTTCAAGTTCAATGAATTCTGCTCTAGTTTCCTCTTCATCAATTATTTGATACTCGGTTGTTTCAATAAAACTAGCCCATGTAAAAAAGAATTCATGTTTGGCATCCAAACCATAATCTACGTCTAATCGCCATTTTTCTTGATTGTTGAGATCTTTGATGATTTCAGATGGTAAATCTATTAATAGCATTAATTTACATTCTAACCAAGTAGAAATATACTTTATTTAGTCGATTAATTATAGTTTAGAAAATATTCAATTTCTAAACCATCTATTATCAGAACAAACGTTAAAACTAGAAACACAATCCTAAAGCTAATTAGGATTGTGCCTTTCAAACCATCTCGCACGAGAATTATTGTTAAAAGATAGTACTGTTAATTGTCGAAACATCAAATTGACTCTTTTGTGGTATTTTTGAGCGACTTTCAAATTATCCCTCCCAAAAGAATCGTAGGACGAGGATAATTATCCTTTCAAACCATTCTTCCTTAGAACGAGCGTTGGAATAATGCTTGACAAGTGGTTTAAGTTTCGCCTCTCAATCTTTCAAACCATCCATTGTGAACATGGTCTTTGAAAATATATCTGAAGGATACAGTTACAAATCTATAAGAAACTTGTTACAAAAATTAAAATATTCTATCGCTCGCTCTACAATTCAAAGCTGTTAGGTATTTCAAGATTTTGGCGGGACAAAGGACAGCTAAAATCCCTGTAATCTTGCAAAAAAAATAATTAAAGATGGAGTCCTCCTTGCTCGGAGGTGATTCAGTAACCATCACTGAAGTAAACCCTCACCCTTATTGCTGGGAGCGCACCTACCCCATAAAATTACAGTAGCATTTAACTATAATTTACGAGTTAATCATTAATATCGAAATCTCGTATTAATCAGCATCAGGGGGGACAGTTACTAGGGCCAAAAAGCACAACTGTCAGCCGACAGTTAAACTAACCCTTACTTTACATCGGACATTGATTCGTATTACAGAACATGACCAACGGCGCGATTATTTTAGTTAGTCAATTATGAAATTTTCAAAGTACATGATAACTCATTTTTAGGTCATTGATTGCGAGATTTATACGCTTCAAAAGCTAATATTTCTGCTTGTTTTTGAGGACTAACTCTTAGAGGTTGCTTTGCTTCTTCGATCGCAATACCAACTAAATTTGCTTTTGTTTTAATGTTATTTATTAGTCTACCATAACTCCATTGATGAATGTTAACACGATATTGTTTTGCATATTGAGATTGTCCTTTTAACGAACCAGGAATTTTAGTTTCTGCTAAAGCTTGAATTTCTGCTTGTACTATTTCTCTTATGTCGCCTAATTTTGGAATAACAATACTTCCAGCTTGATAAGCGTTAGCTAATTCAACAATAGCTTTTGCGAACAAATAGTCTATATATTGTCCTAGCTCGGACGTTCCAAATTTATTATGAGCATCTTTTTTTTGCGCGGTATGCCTTCTTTTAGATTGAATTTTTTTTTCTTTTCGCAAAATATTTAAAAGACGGTAATTTTTTCCTAACAATTGTTTAACACTACGATAAAGTATAGTTTTATTGCGTGCAGCATCAATTACAGCAATAGTAGCAGGTTTTTGAAGTCCCATTGCAACACCAACTAGAATTTCACTTCTGCCTTGGTAAAGTGGTTTACTAGGACGAGGAAATGAATTTTTAATTCTGGCTAAGCTGGTATTCTTACTTTTCAAAAATGTTTGTTGTTGTTTAGTT
>JASJCW010000376.1 GCA_030065265.1 Prochloraceae cyanobacterium | reverse complement strand
TTAATTAAACTAACTTTTTCTAATTTTAATTCTGCACGAAGTCGTTCGCCATCTAAAAACCAATTAAGATTAGTTAATTGACAAGTATTATTTATAATTGGCCCTGCGATCGCAAAACAAGCCCGCTCTGGCAATGATGTTGCAAGCTCTTCCAGAAACTTTTTTACTATGGGAACGAGATCTGAATATTCTTGAGAAGAATATTTTTCTTGTGCGATCGTCTTGAAATTTTGACTATTTTTTTCTGTTTCGATTAAACGTAAAATAGTTTTTGTTCCGCCAATATCGCCTGCTAATATTTTCATTATTTATCTATTTAAAATGAAGATCCGGGAGTTTTTAAAAATTCGATTTCTGCGGCGGTACTTTCTCGGCCTAAAATTTGATTGCGATGGGGAAAGCGACCGAATTGTTCGATAATTTTATAATGCCTTTGCGCGCTTGCGATCGCTTGTTTGTTTTCTGAATTATTTTCAAGGCAATTAAATAATTCGAGCGATCTTTTTTGAGATTCGAGATTTTCGCTGTGTTCAAAAGGTAAATACATAAACCAACGCTGCACTGGCAATAATTCGCGATCGAAACTGCGATCGACTGCATTTTTGGCAAATTTAAGGGCCAGGTCGTCCGTTGCAAAAGCTTGCGGAGTGTTGCGAAACATATTGCGAGGAAATTGGTCTAAAACTATAATTAAAGCCAAACAGTTTTGAGGGTAATTTTGCCATAAATCTAGCTCTTTTTTAACTGCTTGCTGATAGGTTGTCAAAAAGCGCGAGCGAATTTCGCGATCGAATTCTTCATTTTTAGCAAACCAAATTTTGCGACTTTTACCAAAGTTAGCAGCTTCGGGTTGACCGAACCAAAAACTTAAAATTTCTTGAAATTTTGACATGATGTTGTATTCTAGAAATCTTTGTTAGTATATATAAAAATTCAACCCGAAATTAGTGGATGTGGCTGTGATTAATATAGGCTTTAACTTTATAACATTATTAGGTCTTTTAGACATACTTTTCGCGGCAATTTTTATAATTGCTTCGGTCGTGTTTCCCGTAACGAGAAGGCGCATAGTCGGTCAAGCTGGAATTACTCTCTACGTATTTCAATTATTTATTGCACCAATTGTTTTACTAATTTGCGGCGGCATTATCTTATTTTATGGTTGGATGTTAAATGCAATACTTCAATTAGCCTTCTTTTTACTTCATCTTTTAATTGCTTATTTAACTGTTAAAGATATTATTATTTTTGATAAGTTATACGATCGCTACCGGGGTAGATACTAAAAAAGCAATAAAAATATTTTCCGAAAAAAAGGGGATCTCTAATTAAACTAGCTCAATTTTCTGGTATTTTGGGAAGTTGAGATAATTAATTGGATATTGTCTTATGTATAACGCTCCTCTTAACTTTGCTGCCGCGATCGGACTTTTTGATGTTTTTTTAGCTGTTTTCTTCTTAGTTGTTTCGGGTTTAATGCCGATTTTGCGAAGGAAAAGAATTGGTGAAACGGGCATAATTCTTTACATTTTTCAAGGAATTATTGCGCCGCTAAGTTTGTTAATTTGCGGCTGGATTTTTGTCGCCCAAGGAACAATGTTAAACCAATCCTTGCAATTAGCTTATTTTTTATTAAATATCTTAGTAATTTATTTGATTATTAAAGATATACTTATAGTTAGCTTGCTAGTTCGCGGTCATCGTCGCTAAATTTTTTGAGGTAGCGAGTTTGCGATCTCGAAAAGTAATACCTTGAAAAGGATTGAGATATCTTAACTCGCTACTTTACATTTCTATAATTTATGAATATCGATCTTTTCTTCGTGTCGAACACAACACCGACTAAACAGAAGTTTTTGTTATTTAATAAAGATATAGGAAATAATTAAAAATTGTAATTGCAATTCATTTTCTAAATGACAACAAACGAGCAAAAAATCAGAACACAACTAGGAAAATGACATCCAATCAAACTTTAGGTAGTTCAATCAAACAGGCACGGAAAGCAAAAAACTATTCTCAAAGAGAGTTAGCTAAATTAGTGGACATCGATTTTACTTATTTATCTAAGATAGAAAATAATCGAACCGATTATCCTCCCAAAGAAGAAGTTATTAAAGCAATTGCCAGAGAAATCGACTTAGATGAAGAAGAATTAATTTTTCTGAGCGGTCGCATTCCCCAATCTAATAAAGAATTTCTCAAACAGCATTACGATAAAATGCCAGCTTTTTTCCGTCGATTGAGAGAACATCCAGAGGATTTAAAAAAAATCCTCGAAGAAAGCGATCGCTAATCGTTTAAACCGGCCAATTTCCCCAGATAGCTAATGTTATGCCAGGTCGCTGGATATTAACAAACATAGTTTTGCCATCGGGAGAAAAACAGACCCCAGCAAATTCGCTATTATTAAGTGCGTTGCGAGCAAACTTGTAACATTTTCCATCGGGATTAACTCCGACTACAAATTGTTTTCCCCAACCATCTTCGCAGGCGATTAAGTCTCCAAAAGGACTCATAGTTAAATTATCGGGATAATCTAAAACGTTCGCACCGGGGGATTCTACAAACAATTGTAGAGTTTGGGCGATCGGATTAAAACGAAAGACTTGACCTTTACCAAATTGACCGCCACTAGTACAAGTCCAGTAAATTTCCTTGTTACCATAACAAATGCCTTCACCGCGCTTGAAAATAGCAGCCCCTTTAGATTGTGCTTCGTAGCGCAAAGTATCCCTTTTTGGGTCTACATCTTCTAGTTGTACCCATTTGACTGGCATTGTTTTACCCAGAATAAGACCTTTGCTAGTATTTGCTTTAGGCATATTTTGAATTACCAACGCATCGAGAAAGCCTCCAGCTTGGAGATTACCTGGTTGTTTGGGTCGAAAACGGTAAATACAACTATCGTCGCGATCTTCAGTTTGATAAATAAATCCAGTCTCAGGATCGACGGCGATCGCCTCATGATTGAAACGGCCCATTGCTTTTAAAGGCACTGGATCGACCAAACCACCATTAGCTGGAACTTCAAAATTATAACCGTGTTTGCGGGCAACTTTGCCGGAGTCGGGAGTAGATACGTCTTCTTCGCAACTAATCCAGGATCCCCAAGGAGTAGATCCTCCCGCGCAATTACGAACAGTTCCGGCTAAAGAAACGTAATCTTTAACTAAACTGCGATCTTGATTGTTAATTATTAAAGTAGTAGTACCCCCCCGACCGAGGCGATCGTATTTTTTATTGTCCGGTGCGATCGCAGCATTAGGTTGGTTCGGGCTGATTTCGTGATTGCGAACGACGATCGTGGTGTTATCGGGCCCTCTAAAAGCAGCCATCCCATCGTGATCTTTAGGAACTAGACTACCATCGCTCATTTTGTCTCCAGTACGGGAGAAAGCGCGATATTGAAAACCTGCTGGAAGGTCTAAAATCCCTTGAGGATCTTTAACTAGTTTGCCAAAACCTTCAGTGGAAGTTGTTTTACCAGCTTTGAGATTGGCATAAAGATTTTTAAGAGGGGATGCAATAACAACACTAGCAGCACTACCACCTGCTAAAGTTAAAAAATTACGTCGGGAAAAAGACATAGTATCCTCTGCTAAATCTACAAAGGCGATCTTAAAAGGCGATCGCTTCTAGGGTTTGTTTTGATAATCTCTGCGTAATATTCCTAATCGGATCGCCCCTGCGTCCGTACCTTCACCTATGTATATAAAACCGCATTTTTCTAAAACGCGAATTGAAGTCATTAGTTCTGATGAGGTTTCGGCGACAATCCTTCTTACTTCTCGATGTTGAAAAGCCCAGTTTAACAAGCCTTGGATCGCTTCTGTAGCGTAACCTCGGCCGCGATGTTGTTCTAATATCGAGTAACCAATTTCTACCGTACCGCTTTTACTGGGTTTGCCTTTAAAACCGCCATTGCCAATTAATTCTCTATCTTTAATAAAGTACCAACACCACCAACCTGTTTGGTCTTCGCCTTCTAAGAGTTTTTCTAAAAAGAATTTAATGGTATTATCGTCGTTAAGATCTGGAGGCCATTGTTGTGGCGGATCTACTTGCAGCAGTTCAAAAAAGCGATCGCGTTGTTTTAGTTCTGCTTCGGCTAATATTGGAGAACTACTAACTAGTCTCAATCTTGCTGTGGTTGCAATTAAATTGGGCATCACGATTCAAAATCGCACTCAGATAAAGATCCGAGAAGATTACTGACGCTATCGATCTCGATAACTTCACCTATAATTTTGCCGACAACTTCGCTTAAAGTGGAATCATCGTCAATATCTTTAACCACGCGATCGATGTTTTGAGCTTTTTCTCTCATTTCATCGATGCCGATTTTACCTACTTCTTTAAACAAACCCAATTCTCCGAGAGTAGCAAAGATATCTCTTTGCATTTCTTTCAATTCTCCTAATGAAGAATTGCCGTTAATTTTTTCTAATTGTCGCGCACTGGTTCTAATTTGGTTGATATCTTGACACAAGCTGGAATCGGATTGAGATAGAGCAACTTCGCTAAATCCCAATGTGATTACAATTGAGATTGCTAATCCAAAAGATGGTAATTTAAAATTTGTCATATTTAACAATTTTATATCTTCGTTATTGGAGATTTTATCTTTAATTTTGACTCTTAAAAAGGGAAAATAGTTCCTCAAATTATAGGCGATCGTGCAATTGATTTTTATTATTTTTAATTATTTTAGTGAAAAAAATATTTTGCTCGAAGAAATTTATTGAAGTAAAAAAAATATTAAAGATCGCCAATGATTTACTAAGCAAGTGAAAAGTATCATACTTAAATGTAGTTGCAAATACTATTTTTTTGCATCTTGGCATAGATCGTATATTCCTTCTGAGCTATCAAGGCTGAATTATTTACCAAAATATCGAGACCATGAAGACAATTTATAATAGTACGTATCAACCAATAATAAAAAAACTAATTAGATTAGGAGACTATTCAAATTACTATTTATGCGATCGAAAAGATCCGTTTCAAACAGTAAAAAAATATTGCATGTTTGTCGAATATCCTCGAAGCTGATGTAGTTCGATCGGCTCTTTATTAGATGCCCATCCTCATATAATCATGGCTCACGAATTAAATGCATTGAGATATTTTGAAAGAGGATTTAGTAAGAAAAGGATCTAGCATTTATTATTGCGAAGTTCTTAGTGAGACGCAGCAGGAGGAAGAGAAACAAAATATTCTTACGAAGTTCCCAATCAATGGCAAGGTAAATTTAAAAGTATTAAAGTTATTGGTGATAAAAAAGCAAGTGTAACTAATCGAGTTTTTCAAGATAATGGCGATATTTTAAGAATTATCAAAGATAAAGTTAAGGTTCCGATTAAGTTCATTCATGTTATAGCAGTCGAAGTAAAGGTTATGACAATTTTATCTGTTACCTACTACCTACTAACTATTCCCTGCTTTTACAATTAGTGTCCTAATCTATAGTTCAGTT
>JASJCW010000058.1 GCA_030065265.1 Prochloraceae cyanobacterium | reverse complement strand
TCCAATTTACACTGGAATTAATCAAGGCAAAAATGTTTTTGGTAAGTTGTTCGAGCATTATTTAGAAACAGATTGGTAATAATTTTGATTTTCAATCCTTTTATGTTTGCTAATGCTGCTTGAAGCGATCGCGCCAATTAAAAAGGTTCGCAAAAAATTTGCGAACCAGAGCGTCTTAATTTTTATTAGCTTCAAATAATTAATAGTTTTTTAGGATTTTTTATGATGAAAACGAATTCCTAAAAAAACATCATATAAAAAACTCCAAAAGTTTTTCCCCTTTAATAAGCCTAGAGATTGATCGCAACCTTTAGCATCTAAAAGAGGTTTAGTCGCGTAATAAGCTGGTTGATATTTATACCAGGGAATAGAAGGCCATAAATGGTGAACTAAGTGATAATTTTGTCCTAAAATTAGTAAATTTAAAATTGGACTCGGGTAAACTCTGGCATTTTTCCAGCGATTTCGCTCTTGGAATGGTCGATGTGGTAAATAATCAAAAAATAATCCTAAAGCAATTCCTACCACTAAAGCGGGTACGAACCAGAAATTCATTATATAGCCAATAAATCCGTATTGACAGCCCAGAAAAACTATGGTGAATAAAAACAGTCTGCTCAGAAACCATTCTAATAGTTCGTAATTACGCCACAAACGACGTTTAAAGAAAAATATTTCATGGTAGAAAAAGCGCGCTGCAATCATCCATAAAGGGCCGCCAGTGGAAACGTAATGATCCGGATCGTTTTCAGGATCGTTAACATTGGCATGATGTTGTAAATGTACTCGCGTAAATACGGGAAAAGCAAACCCTAACATTAGGGCACTGCCGTGACCGAGAATAGTATTAATTACTTTATTACTGTGACCGCTATTATGAGAAGCGTCGTGAATTACTGTACCCGATAAATGTAGTGCTAAAACATTCAGACTAAAACAGCACCAACCATACCAACCCCACAGCCAATAGCCGCAAGTCGAAAGGATAATTAGCCCCAGGGCCGAAAGAAACATTATTACGTTTAGGTTTAAGCCTCCGTGAGGCTTGAGAAACTCTTTGGGCACTGCCATTGATGCCGTTTGAGTCAACTGCATTGCGATCTTTGCTCCTTAATATACACTTTCCTCGCGTAGTTTACAGTACAAACACGAATTAATAAAGATTTGTAACAGTATCTCATCTGTTTATAACTTAAAATTGGTATCTTGGCAGTCATTTTCAGACCCTACAGCCTCTGAAAGCCTTGATATGCCTTTATTTGCCAATTTTTGTCCCAATCCTTCGAGAATTCCTCGAACCATCCAAGGGCCTTCATAAACCCAACCAGTATAAATTTGTAGTAAACTAGCCCCGGCAATTATTTTCTCCCAAGCATCTTCGACAGTAAAAATACCACCTACGCCAATAATTGGCAATTCCCCTCGAGTTTGTTGCCAAATAAAGCGGATTATCTCGGTGGATCTTTGTTTTATGGGTAAACCACTAATTCCTCCAGCTTCTTCTTGAATATCTTTCCCAGTAGCTTGGAGAATTTTCGTATTCAAACCGGCCCTTGTTGTTGTCGTGTTGGTGGCAATTACTCCAGCTAGTTGATAAGTTTTAGCTAAATTGAGAATATCTGCGATCGCATCTAGTTCTAAGTCTGGAGAGATTTTAATTAAAATAGGCTGTTTTTGCTGATTTTCTTGCTGTAATGTCGATAAAATAGGCTCGAGTTGCTCTCCTGCTTGAAGGCTTCGCAAACCGGGAGTGTTTGGCGAACTAACGTTGACTACAAAATAATCGGCCCGGTCTCGCAATAATTTAAAACTTCCTAAATAGTCTGCTGCGGCCTCTTCTAGGGGCGTTACCTTCGATTTACAGAGATTTATGCCGATCGGGATTTGACGGGGTTGTTTTTGCCAAGCAGATTGTAACGTTTTTGCCATGACTGCTGCACCGAGGTTGTTTGCTCCCATCCGATTTAAAACAGCCCGATCGTGGGGTAAGCGAAACAAACGCGGCCTGGGATTGCCTATTTGTGCTTTCAGGGTAACCGCTCCTAATTCTGCAAAACCAAAGCCGAAATCAGCCCAGATTCCCGCTCCTTGACCATCTTTATCAAAACCTGCTGCTAAACCCAGAGGATTGGCAAAATTCAGCCCCCAGAGGGTTTGTTTTAAGCGATCGTCGCGATAAGTAAATGAATCTTGAATTTGTTGTTCGATTCGTCGTCCGATCGCCGTATTTTTTGATTTTTCCAGCCAGTTTAAAGTTTCCAGCAATTGTTTGTGGGCTTTTTCAGGATCTCCTTTGACTAAGGAGAATAAACTGGGATAGAGGGGCTTGGCGAATCTGAACATATCTTTCTAATGCGATCGCAACAAGGTTAAATCTTACCTTATTTTGAGGAAGTAGCAAGTACCAAGTTAAGATGTCAAAAAAATTGCTCGATTTATTATCGAAAAAATAAAATCTTCTTTCTCCCGATGCTTCTCCAAACTCTAATTTAAACAGCTAATAGATCGATGATTGCTGAAGTAATCGGATAATTAGTTTCTTGCTCGAAATGGATAAACATCGGACTCGGATTAGCTTCTAAAAAAAAGTATTCTCCTGCTGGTGTCAGTCGCCAATCGATCGCCGTCCATTTTAACCCCAATGCGGCAGCTATTTTAAAGGATTGTTCTTCTATTTCTGCGGGCAATTCTAGAGGAATTAATCGAGCGTTAATATCTTCTCTAAAATCCAAAGAGTTAGATCTAATTTCTGCCGAGTAAATCTTTTTACCAATACAATAAGTTCTAATATTAGTGCCATGAATGTATTCTTGTAAGGTAATCGGTGCAGTTTTTAAAGCTAATTTCAATCTCTCTTCTGTGAGATACTCTTGATTTAAAAATTTGGCGTGCGCGCCACCATAAACTGGCTTGAAAATCACTTGCGCTCGCCGGCGATAAAATTCTAAAACACTTGCTTGTTCGTTAGTAATTAATGTCTCGGGAATGTTAACACCAATTGATTTAACTTTGCTTAATTGTAATGGTTTTTCTTTGTGAAATTGATAGGCTTGCTAAGAATTTACCCAATTAATTTCTGTTCCTTGCATGAAAGTTCGGATCGTACTCATGGCATCGTTATAAGCTAAATTTCGCTGGTAGCTATCTTTAAAATTGGGAATGCCGATGCTATTAAAACTGCGCCAAAAAATACTTTTAATTTCTTTAAAACTTAATTTAATCCCATTTTCTAAAACGATCGAACCATCGCGCTCTCTCGGCTGCCAAGATATGGAAATTTGGCTTGGAAATAAAGATGTGTCGAGATATTCTGCTCTAAATCCCCTTTGAGTGAGAGTATTTTTGATTCTCGCTGCATGAATATCTTTGACACTACCTAAAATTAAAAAATACATTTTAAATTAGTATTTAAATTGCGGTATTTGGCTCGAAAACAATTGGCTGAATTTCTGGACAGCAACAACATGCAAAATCATTTTTTGTCTCTCCTAGTTCCATTAATAAATCTTCATTTTCAATTGGGTTGGCGATCGCTTCCCAACTACCTTCTTCTCCGAATATTTCAGTTGTCATTGGCGGAGTGCCGCACCAACTACCACCTTCTTCTCCTAATGCCATAGTAGTCATTTCTGGTATTGGCTCTTGTTGGGGTAAAGTATTATTCTGAGGAATGTTTGTATCCTTAAATACTGCTTTTAGTTCGGATAATGGGAGTTCAAAAGGACTTGTATTCATGATGTTATTTTCTCCTCGATTGGGTAGATTATTGATTTTAGGGCTAATAACTAATTCTAAAAAATAAAGCGAGCGAATACTTATATTTTCTTTAATTTTTCTATATCTTTTTTACAATATTAATTTAAAAAAGTTTTGGTTTTATTTAGATTTATAGCGATTGAAAAGCTCTAATTAATCTTAAGTTTAAAAGCACAAAAAAACGCAGAAAGTTTAAAGATCGTAAAATAAAATCAATCATCTTGGCAAAGAAATAAAAATGAGCGATCGCGCTACAGCAAAGTTACCCGTTCCTGGTTTTTTCGAGCGGCAAAAAGTAGGACAGATTTGGCGAGTACCATATCAGCAAAGAGCTTCTGAAGCTAAACAATGGGCTAAAAAGTATCAGATCCAATCTGCAAATCGAGATAAAAATAAGGTTGGCTTATTATTAATTGACGTGCAAAATACTTTTTGCATTCCCGATTTTGAATTATTTGTTAATGGTGCTGTAGAAGACAATATTAGATTGTGCGAGTTTATTTATAGAAATTTAAATTGGATTTCTGAAATTATCCCAACATTAGATACCCACAAAACACTCGCTATTTTTCACCCCATATTTTGGAGCAATGGGGCAGGAGAAAATCCCGAACCAAATACAATTATTAGTTTAGAAGATGTTAAGAATGGCAAATGGCAAGTCAATCCAGAAATTGCTTTTCATTTAAAAGGTTGGAACTACGATCGATTACAAAATTATGCTTTATTTTACGTAGAAAAACTAGCAAAAGATGGTAAATATCCCCTGACTGTTTGGCCCTATCATTCGATGTTAGGAGGAATCGGTCATGCTTTAGTTTCTGCAGTCGAAGAAGCGATATTTTTTCATAATATAGCGAGAAATGCTCCGATTCAATTTGAAATTAAAGGAGATAATCCCCTCACGGAAAATTATTCAGTATTGCGATCGGAGATTTTAACAGATCGCAAAGGTAATAAAATAGGCAGCAAAAATATTAACTTAATCGAAAAATTATTAAACTTCGATGCAATAATTATTGCCGGACAAGCGAAAAGTCATTGCGTAGCTTGGACGATCGCAGATCTACTAACAGAAATCAAGATTAAAGAGCCAAAATTAACCGAAAAAATCTATTTACTAGCAGACTGTACCTCTCCTGTAGTTGTACCCGGAGTAATTGATTTTACTTTAGAAGCCGATCGAGCTTATGAAAATTTTGCCCGATCCGGAATGAATTTAGTAAAATCTACAGAGTCGATCGCAACTTGGTTAAATATCTGTGAATAAGGTTAGATTATGAGCGAAATAGTTATCGAAACAAATAATTTAACTCGAGATTTTAATAAAAAATTAAGGGCGGTAGATAATATATCTTTTCAAGTTAATTCCGGGCAAATATTTGGCTTTCTCGGTACTAACGGATCGGGAAAAACCACCACAATACACTTACTCTTGGGTATTTTAAAACCAACTAGAGGAACAGCTCGAGTTTTGGGTTTAGATACGAGATCTCACGGAGCGAAAATCCGCTCTCAAACTGGGGTATTGTTAGAGCATAGCGGTTTGTACGAAAACATGACCGCTACTGACAATTTAGAATTTTATGGTAAAGCGCACCGTCTATCTCCCAAGAAAAGACGCGATCGCCAAAAAGAATTACTTGTCAATTTAGGTTTGTGGGAGCGTCGTCACGATAAAGTAGGAAAGTGGAGCAAAGGCATGAAGCAAAAGCTAGCCATAGCTAGAACCCTCTTACACCAACCTGCTTTAATATTTTTAGACGAACCTACCTCGGGCCTCGATCCGATGGCTGCTACAGCTTTGTGGGAGACTTTAACAGAATTAGTTGCAAGAGAAGGAGTGACTATTTTTTTAAACACCCACAATCTCCCCGAAGCAGAGAAATGGTGTTCGACTGTAGCAATTGTTAGTAAAGGAAAATTATTAGGTGTCGGTCGTCCTGAAGAATTAAAATCGGGTAAGTCTTCTCAACAAGTAGAAATTATTGGCAAGGGTTTCGGGCCCGAGACAAAACAACTGATAATTCATTCTTTATCTGGAGTTGGAGCAATAGAAACAGGCCCCGATCGCATTTTGGTAGAACTAGCTCCTCAAGCAGAAGCAGCTCCTTTAGTTACTTTACTAGTCAATCACGGTTATGCGATCGAAACAGTCAATAAAACTCAAGAAAGTCTCGAAGATTTGTTTTTAAATTTAGTAAAGGAATAAAAACGATCGTGTTTGCTGAAATTGCTGCAATAATGTGGAAAGAATGGCGACAGCTTTTACAACGAACTGGCGGTAACTTGCTCGTTTTTACGATCAGAATAGTTTTATCTTTTAGCTTTATTGCTTTAATAATTCCCTTAGAGGTTAATAACGGGGCGATCGTCGATTATTCTTGGAATTTAGTTTGGATAACAATGCCTTTAGCGGTGGTTTTTGGTTTAGTTGGTTTTTCTTTTGCAGGAGAAAGAGAAACCCACACTCTACCTACCTTATTAGCAAGTCCTTTGAGCGATCGCGCTTTAGTTTTAGGTAAAATTGCTTTTCCCGTTACTTACGCTGTATTTTCTTCTTTAATTATCAGTCTTTGTTTGTTAGTTAAAGCTAATATTTTGCACGGCAATAACGGATTAATATTATATGCTCCAGAATCTTTTTACTCCGGTATTATAACTAGTTTTTTATTAGCTACTTTTATCGCCACTTTAGGAGTTTATCGCTCTGCTTGCGCCCCAACTATCAGACAAGCACAAACCAGTTTACTATTAACAGTAGCGATCGCGGTTTTTTTGCCATTAATATTGTTTGTAGCAACCGGTTTTTTACTGCCGCAAAATATCAAACAAAATTTAATTACTAGTTTAGAAAGTTTAAATTCATTCAATATGACAGCAATTAGTTTATTGGCTTTAGCTTGCGTCGATTTAATTGCAATATTTTTGGTAATGAAATGGTTCGATCGCGATCGATTGCTGACGGTCAATTAAGAGAAAATAACAGCTTATACTCAGATCTCGCACCAACAAAAGTTACTCGACAAGAATATCTAATCAGAAACAGCGAATAGTTAAGTTAAATTAAGTTAAAATAGGTAAGCTATTTATTGTTTCTGATTCAGTTGCCAAAGAATTTAGATCGACTTGTTTGTTAATCGGAACTTTGGTATTAATGGATTTCAGCCGAGAATCTGGGATTGCTAAAGTAGTTGGATAATCGGAAATTTGCAGCCAATTAAGATGATTGTAGGAAGCATAAACAGCTAGTCGAGCCTATTTGAAAATCAAGAGCAACCTTAGAGATTTTTCTACCTTTAAATTTGAGGTGTTCAGTTTAAAAAACACTCAGGCGATCGCTCGTCACCTTCGTTGAATAAAGTAAATTCCTTAATAGAGGGCGAAATTTTGCTTCTGATAGCCTAAATAAATAGCCCTAGGCTGCGATACTCTAATTATTCATAATATTCTTTGATTAAATCGGTATTAAGGATTTAACCGTTTATTGTTAAGTATTTTTGAGAAAAATAAAGAAAATATTATCAATCTGTTGCGATCGTTGTTTTTAGAAAAAGATTGAGCCACCATAGTAACATCGAAAGAAAAGAGCAAAACAAATAAGAAATAGCAATAAGATATCAAACTGAATTGCTTTAAAAATAAAGAAAAAAATTGAAATTTTTCTGACAGTATAATTTCCTAATATTTCGATAAGTTAGATATATTTATCCCTTAAGTATTTAATGGAAAATAGTTAAGTATTAGGGACGATTGTAAAGGATTTATATCGATCTTCTTCGAGGGTAGTCGATTGTAAAAAATCAAGTCAATATAGTATAAAAAGGGAATTAGGTAAAAAAATTTAATTTTCAGATTATGATAAAAATAAAAAATAACCTTACTGAACGATTGACAGTTCTAGCAAAAAAAAGATATACAGGAATATTAAAAGTAAGAGCCAGTAAAGTTCAACAATGGAAAATATATCTTCGTCTTGGTAGGCTAGTTTGGATTGATGGAGGCTATCACCCTGAAAGATCTTGGCAACGACATCTAGCTAAATACTGCCCTAAAGTTGGGATGAGAAAAATTAAGATTGATTCTTTTAAAAATGTTGAATATTGTAAGTATCAATACTTAGCTATTTTATTCGAGCAAAAATTAATCGACAAAGCACAAATTAAAGGGATTGTTAACAGTATTATATTAGAAAATCTTTTTGAAATATTGCAACAAGAAGATAAAAAGGTTTTGGACTATAGCCTGGAAACTGCCGCAAATTCTCCCGTACTCGTATCCGTATTAAATATAGCTTTTACCCTAGTAGATGTCGAAAAAAGTTTAAAACAAGCTAGAGATAGTTGGCAAACTTGGAAAGAAAAAGGTTTAGTAAACTGCGATCGCAATTTAGCCCCAAGAATTAAAAATAAATCCAAATTAAAACAAGAAGTTTCTGAAGTTGTCTACAATAATTTTATTACTTTTATTGATGGCAATAATACCCTACAAGATTTAGCTTTTCGCATGAACAGTGAAACTTTTAAAGTAGCTTGTTCTTTAGTAAAATATATTCGACAGGGTTTATTAGAATTAGTTAAAGTTGGCGATCTTGAAAAATCGGAAAAAATTTCTCCTTCTCCGCAAAATTCAATTAAAAATAATCAGAATAATACTGGTAAGAAAAAATTAATAGTTGCGATCGACGATAGCAAAGTAATTTGCCATATCATGAAAGAAATTGTCGATTCAGTCGGTCAGGATTTTATTAGCATTCAACATCCTTTACAAGCAATACCAACATTAATAGGGATTAAACCAGACTTGATTTTCTTAGATTTAGCAATGCCAATTATTAACGGTTACGAAATTTGCAGCCAAATTAGAAGAATTTCTTTATTTAAAAAAATACCAATTATTATTGTAACCGCCAATAATGGATTGGTAGAAAAGGCTAAATCTAAAGCAGTTGGTGCAACGGACTTCTTATCGAAACCAATTAGTGAAGAAGCGATCTTAAAAACTTTAGATAGATATTTAATCCTCGATCGCAAACAAGCGGACAATTTAGCAGTACAAAAAATTAAAACACAGAAAAAAGAAAAGATACATTTTGTAACACCTCGTCCCACCTATGCTGGTATTTGAGGTAAACAGTTTCAGATCGAGTAAAGATAATAGTAAATAGATAGGCGATCTAAATTTAATTTAGCTAGACAATTTCATCAAATATTTCTGCAATAAGGTTTAAATTTTGCGAAGGGCACAGATAACGGGAAATCCAAACAGATAAGTTGGGGTTTCCCGATCGTTTTTCGGACAAAGAAATTATTACAATTACTTTAGTAAGAGAAAAAAAATCTACAAACCAGTCCCCTACATTATTAAAACCTTTATTAGTAGCAGGTCAGTAAAAGATAATGGAATCAATCAATCCACAAAAATTTACAGAGAAAGCTTGGGAGGCGATCGCCCTTGCAACTGACATCGCCAAAGAAAATAAAAATCAGCAAATTGAAAGCGGACATTTAATGAAAGCCCTTCTCGAACAAGAAGGCCTAGCAACAAGTATCTTTAATAAAGCAGATCTAAGCTTAGCAAGATTGCGAGATAAAAGCGAAGATTTTATCAATCGTCAACCGAAAATTAGCAATACGGAAGGATCGATCTATTTTGGCCGCACCACAATCAAATTACTCGATCGCGCCGATAAATACCGCAAAGAATTTGAAGATGACTATATCTCAATCGAGCATCTAGTTCTAGCTTTTGCTGAAGATAACAGTTTTGGCAAACCAGTATATCAAGAATTTGCGCTGACAGAACCTAAATTAAAGGAGATTGTTAAACAAGTGCGAGGAAATCAAAAAGTAACAGACCAAAATCCAGAAGGCAAATACGAAGCCCTAGAAAAATACGGACGGGATCTCACCGAACTAGCTAGAAACGGTAAATTAGATCCGGTAATCGGCAGGGATGATGAAATTCGCCGCACCATACAAATATTATCCCGCAGAACCAAGAACAATCCCGTTCTCATCGGCGAACCTGGAGTAGGTAAAACAGCAATCGTCGAAGGTTTAGCCCAAAGAATAGTAAACAGAGACGTACCCGAATCCTTGCGCGATCGCCAATTAATCGGTTTGGATATGGGATCTTTAATCGCTGGGGCGAAATATCGCGGCGAATTTGAAGAAAGATTGAAAGCAGTTTTAAAAGAAGTTACCGACTCCGAAGGCAATATTATCCTCTTTATCGATGAAATTCACACCGTAGTCGGTGCGGGTGCGGTACAAGGAGCGATGGATGCGGGTAACTTACTCAAACCGATGTTAGCGCGGGGAGAATTGCGCTGTATCGGGGCGACAACCCTCGACGAGTATCGCAAGTATATTGAAAAAGATGCCGCATTAGAAAGGCGTTTTCAGTCCGTCTACGTAGACGAACCTAGCGTAATGGATACTATCTCAATTTTGCGGGGTTTAAAAGAGCGTTATGAAGTCCATCACGGGGTGAGAATAGCAGATACCGCTTTAGTTGCTGCGGCAATGTTATCGCAAAGATACATCAGCGATCGCTTCCTTCCCGATAAGGCGATCGACCTAGTAGACGAAGCAGCCGCTAAACTGAAAATGGAAATAACTTCCAAACCGGAAGAATTAGACGAAATCGATCGCAAAATTTTGCAAAGAGAAATGGAAAGACTATCCTTGCAAAAAGAATACGACGATTTATCTCGGGAAAGATTGGCAATACTAGAAAAAGAATTAGCCGATCTCAAAGAAGATCAATCCAAGCTTAACGCCCAATGGCAATCAGAAAAAGAAGTCATCGATCGCATCAATACCATCAAAGAAGAAATCGATCGCGTTAACTTAGAAATTCAGCAAGCAGAGAGGGATTACGATCTCAACCGCGCTGCAGAATTACGCTACGGTAAACTAACCCAATTGCAACAAGAAACTAAAGCAGCAGAAGCCAAACTAACTGAAAGACAAACATCCGGTGCTTCGATGTTGCGAGAAGAAGTGATCGAATCCGATATCGCCGAAATTATTGCCAAATGGACGGGAATACCTCTAAGCAAGCTAGTCGAATCGGAAAAAGACAAGCTACTCCATCTCGAAGAAGAACTGCACGAGCGAGTCATCGGACAAGAAGAAGCAGTCAGCGCAGTTGCCGATGCAATCCAGCGATCGCGGGCCGGTTTAGCAGATCCGAATCGTCCTACAGCTAGTTTTATTTTCCTCGGGCCCACCGGAGTTGGCAAGACCGAATTAGGAAAAGCCTTAGCCGCTAGTCTCTTCGATACTCAAGACGCGCTAGTACGGATCGATATGTCCGAATATATGGAAAAACACGCCGTTTCTCGTCTGATTGGCGCGCCTCCAGGATACGTCGGCTACGAAGAAGGAGGACAACTCACCGAAGCGATCAGACGGCGACCATATTCCGTTATTTTATTCGACGAAATCGAAAAAGCCCACGCCGAGGTATTTAACGTTATGTTACAAATACTCGACGATGGCAGGGTAACCGACGCTCAAGGTCACGTGGTCGATTTTAAAAATACGATCATTATCATGACTAGCAATATCGGTTCTCAATACATTTTAGATGTCGCTGGCGACGATACTCAGTACGAAGAAATGCGATCGCGGGTGATGGACGCAATGCGCTCTAGTTTCCGTCCCGAATTTCTCAACCGTATCGACGAAATTATTATCTTCCACGCTTTACTTAAAGAACAATTACGCAGCATTATTAAGTTGCAAGTTCAGCTTTTAGAAGAGCGTTTGAGCGAGCAAAAATTATCTCTCAAAATATCAGATGCTGCCTATGATTTCTTAATTGAAGTTGGTTACGATCCGGTTTATGGAGCAAGACCGATTAAAAGAGCAGTGCAAAGATATTTAGAAACTGCGATCGCCAAAGCTATTTTACGGAGCGAATTTAAACCAGGAGATACGATTTTTGTCGATATTGAAGAAGAGCGTTTGACTTTCAAAAGATTGCCAGTTGAAATCTTAGCTAAGTAAAATCAAGCATCAATTTCATGTAAATTTTTAGGTGCAAAGTAATTAACTTTGTACCTTTTCTATTAGTTTTATCCCAATTCTGTTTAATACCGTTTCTATTTAAGATTGCTACAGTTGGGTCAGGAGTCAGGGGTCAGGGGTCAGGAGTCAGGGGTCAGATAAGGCTTTAGCCAATCCTAGCTTTTAGTGTTATCTGTAGCCTGATTTTTCAGAAATGGTATAAAGTTGCTACACTTCTATCTACCGATACCGACGTAACGAAAACCGATTTTTAAAAGAGCTTCGCGATCGAGGAAATTTCTGCCGTCAATAATGACGGGATGGTTCATTAATTGAAGGATTTTAGTGTAATCTAATTTTAAAAATTCTTGCCAATCGGTAACTAAAACCAAAGCATCGCAGCCATCAGCCAGCATTTCAGGATTAGTTTCGATAATGACTCCTGACAAACCGTGACTCAAACCAGATTGAGATACTATTGGATCGTAAGCTTTAACTTTAACTCCGAGATGTTTGAGTTGTGCGATTAAATTTAAAGCAGGAGCGTCGCGCAGATCGTCAGTATTGGGTTTAAAAGTTAAACCGAGTAAACCGACAGTTTTACCGTTGAGAATTTTTAATTCGTGTTGGAGTTTTTCGATAACAATTAAACGCTGATGTTGGTTGACGCTGACGGAAGCTTTCATTAATTGTGCTTCGTAGCCATAATCTTCAGCCGTATGAATTAAAGCTGATACGTCTTTAGGGAAATAAGCTCCGCCCCAACCAAGACCAGCTCGTAAAAACTTGCTGCCGATCCGAGAATCAAAACCGATCCCTGTAGCGACTTGAGTTACGTCAGCACCGACGCGATCGCAGATATTGGCAATTTCATTGATAAAACTGATTTTCGTCGCCAGAAAAGCGTTAGCAGCATACTTAATCATTTCTGCTGAATGCAAATCCATGACTACTACAGGGACTGGAGGTAAAGATTTGTCTTTAGCGTGGATGCGAGCGATCAGGGGGGCGTACAGTTCTTGCATGATTGCGATCGCTTTTTCACTGTTGCTGCCGAGTACGATGCGATCGGGGTTAAAAATATCGTAGACTGCGTTTCCTTGTCTGAGAAACTCAGGATTGCTAACTACATCGAAATTAACAGTAATTGCGGTGGGTGTTTTAGACTCGTCGTCTGACAAGACTAGAGATTTTTGGGACTCGGCTATCCCATCTAAAACGATCTCTCTTACCCAATCTCCAGAGCCGATCGGCACTGTTGATTTATTGACGATTACTTTATAGTTACTATCGAGATGAGTGCCGATACTCTTTGCAACTGCTTCTACATAGCGAGTATCGCTTTCTCCGGTGGGTAAAGTGGGAGTACCCACAGCAATAAACAAGATTTCTCCGTGACTCACTCCTGCTGCGATATCGCTGCTAAATTGGAGATTTCCTTTTTCCATCGCAGCTATCATTAATTCTGATAATCCGGGTTCGTAGATTGGAGACTGGCCGGATTTGATTAATTTTATTTTCTCTTTGTTATTATCTATACAAATAACTTCGTGTCCGATACGTGCCAAACAAACACCTGTAACCAGGCCAACATATCCCGCACCAATTACACAAACCCGCATCAAATTTTACCTCTTTGATTTGAAATCTCGAGCCAAATGTAAGATTTTTCTTAATAAATTCTTACCTCACTCTCAAGATCTAGAGAATAGATTATTTCTATATTAAAGGTAGATTGTTAGATCGCTTATTTTTAATAAGTCGCCGGCGAAGATCTGATGTTTGTAGTAGTAAAGCCTGTCCCAAAACTTACTTTTCCTGCTAAGTCCTAAGATTAAGGCAGACAAAAGGAAACAGGAGACAAAAGACAGGAGATTAATATTCTAGTGTTAGATTGATGAATTTAAAACTTTTCGCCCAATCTATAGTTGATAATTCATTCTTAAATTGATAATTCATTTTGAGTCCTGATTTCTGAGTTCTCCTCTCAGGGAAAGATGCCGTCAAAAGTCAGGTTTCAATACTGTAATGAAAATCAATACTTGCACCTAAAAAATTCAAACAATATCAATGTATAAAATTTGGAGTCATTAACAATGAGATTAACGATCTACTCTCATGACAGTTATGGACTTGGAAATATTAGAAGGATGTTAGAGATTTGTAAACATCTCTTAAAAACAATCCCGAAATCTTCAATTTTGCTGATATCTGGTTCTCCTTTACTCCATAATTTCCGTTTACCAGAAGGATTAGACTATATTAAACTTCCTTGTATAAGACGAGATCGCAAAGGGCAATTATCTGCAAAATTTTTAACAACCGATGTAGAAGAAACGATCCAGTTGAGAGCAGAATTAATCAAAACCACTATGATCGGCTTTAAACCAGATTTATTGTTAGTTGATAAAAAGCCTTATGGCCTAAAAGGTGAATTAAAATCTGCTCTTGATTATTTACAACAATTTTCACCCCAAACCAAAGTGGTTTTATTATTACGAGATATCTTAGATCGTCCAGAAAAAACAATTTCTGAATGGATAAAAAATCAATTTTATGGGGGGATAAAAAAATATTACGATCGAGTTTTAGTTGTCGGGATGCGAGAGATTTTTGACTTAACTAAAGAATATAAATTCCCAAATTGTATTGCCCAAAAAGTTAAATTTTGTGGCTATATTCGGAGAGAGTCTGGAAATAAAACTCCCGCTATTCTCAGGCAAGAATTAGGAATTGAGGCCGATGAAAAATTAGTTTTGGTAACTACTGGTGGAGGGGACGACGGCTACAATTTAGTTCATAATTACCTCTTAGGATTGACACAGCTTGATTGCGATCTAAAAATCAAAAGTTTAATTATTTCCGGGCCAGAGATGCCTTTACATCAGCAACAGGAAATATCTCAAAAATCAGCTAATAATCCTCAGATTCAAGTTATTGAGTTTACTGACGATTTGAATAGCTACATCGAAGCTGCTGACGTAGTTGTTTCTATGGGAGGCTATAATACTACCTGTGAAATTCTTTCTCTAAAGAAAAAGTCGGTAATTGTTCCTCGCTTTCGTCCAGTTCAAGAACAATGGATCAGAACAGAAAGGATGGCACATATGAATTTATTTAAATCAATTCATCCCGATCGCCTCCGTCCCGAAAATCTGATCCAAGCTGTGATGGAACAATTGAATGATACTCGCTGCGATCGCCTATCCAATATAGAGGATATTGTAGATCTAGATGCACTGCCTAAAATTGCTTACCAGATTTACGAGTTACTAAATAGCGATAGTCAAACTGTTAGAAAAGAGCGGCTGAAAAATCGAGTTAAGCTTTTTACGGAAAAGAAAATACCAATAGATCGCTCCACTTACCCAGAATTAGTTTCAAGTTTTTAAAGGCGAGATCTGTTTTTTCCAAAAATCACCTAATTGAATAGGAGTTACCTAGAATGCTACCTCTCAAACCGATGCGGGTTGGCTACGTGGTGAAGCGATATCCGCGATATTCTGAAACTTTCATTGTCAATGAGATTTTAGCTCACGAAGCGGCAGGCTTAGAAATCGAAATTTTTGCCCTCAGACCGCCCTGCGACACCCATTTTCAAAATATCATTTCCCAGGTCAGAGCAAAAGTTAATTACGTCCATTTGCCCGGTGTAGGTAGAGCGAGCGAATCTCTCAATACTCTTGCACCGACAGCAGCTAGCTATTTTTGGGCCGAATTGGTAGAAGCTAGCAAAACGATACCAAATTTTTGGCATAGTCTAGAATATGCCCGAGACGAATCAGCCAGCAATGTTTATCAAGCAGCTTGGATCGCCCGCGAAGTTATTCTTAAAGGTATTACTCACCTGCACGCCCATTTTGGCAGTGTAGCCACCAGTGTCGCCCGTTTAGCGGCCCATTTTGCCGGAGTTCCTTATACTTTTACCGCCCATGCTAAAGATATCTTTCACGAAAGTGTCGAGCGAGCAGATCTCAGACGAAAATTAAACGATGCTGCGGCAGTAATTACGGTCAGCGATTACAATCTTAACTATTTACGAGAAAATTATGGAACGGCAGCCGATCGCGTCCGCAGGATTTATAATGGTCTCAACTTAGAGCATTTAGTTTACAAGTCTCCCGAAGTAAGACCGCCACAAATTATCTCCGTCGGTAGATTGGTTGAGAAAAAAGGATTGAAATACTTAATTGATGCTTGTGCTATTCTTGCCAGTCGCGGCTGTAAATTTAGCTGTCAAATTATCGGTACGGGAGAGTTGGAAATTGCTTTGTGCGAGCGTATCGTCAGACTGGGTTTGCAAAATAAGGTCAAAATAATCGGGCCTCGCCCGCAAAACGAAGTGTTTGAAATGCTTCAGCAAGCTGCTGTTTTCGCCGCTCCTTATATAATTGCTAAAGATGGCAATAGAGACGGTTTACCTACGGTTTTATTAGAAGCGATGGCATTGGGTACGCCCTGTGTCGGGACTGATGTCACCGGAATGCCGGAAGCGATCGGCGATCGCATTACTGGGTTAAAAATCCCTCAAAACGACCCGGTAACTCTAGCAAATGCCCTCGAAGAAATTTTACAAGATCCTAGTTTGCGGGTGCAATTGGCGACTCGATCGCGCCAGTTAGTAGAATCGGAATTCGATATTGACAAAAATACCGCTCGTATGCGTTCCTTGTTTGCTGCGATCGCCCGAGAATCATCGAAACAATCCATATCTGCTGAAAAAGAAAGCATTTTGCAATCATAGCTGAATGTTACGATCGCATAAGCATTTAAAAACTAAATCGCCATGATTTTGTAAAATTATCTTAGAAAGGTTCTAATATTTGGCTTTTACTTGCCGGGGTGAAGTCGATGACACGAATTTTAATTGCTGAAGACGAACCCGCGATCGCTAACTTCCTCGAAAAGAAATTGCGAAAACAGGGCTTTGGGACAAAAATAGCCGCAGATGGTTACTCAGCTCTTTACGAGAGTCTCAGCCATAATTTTGACCTGCTAATTCTCGATCTCGGACTACCAGGTAAAGATGGTGTCGAAGTGATGGAAGAATTGCGAGGTCAAGGGGAAAAAATCCCGATCGTCATTCTCACGGCAAGAACCGAAGTAAAAGATCGAGTTGCAGGACTCAAAGGTGGAGCGGACGACTACGTAACTAAACCCTTTAGTTTTGAAGAACTCTTAGCAAGAATAAACTTGCGTTTGCGCTCCCGTCAAGCAGTAACACCCGAGCCGGAAACAATTCTCAAAGTGGGTGAAATAACCCTAGATTTACATTCTCGCACGGTGAACACCGGAGATCGCAACATTCATCTTTCCAACCAAGAATTTATCCTCTTAGAAAATTTTATGCGCCACCCCGATCGAGTCTTATCCCGAGAAGAATTGCTTAATTATGTCTGGGGCTACAATTATGACTGCGACTCTAATATTGTAGATGTCTATGTCGGATATTTACGTAAAAAGCTCGGTCGCGACGCGATCGAAACTGTTAGAGGTGTAGGATATCGTCTCAGAACGGGATAAATAAAACTCGAGCAAAAATTAATTTTTAATTAAACCTGATTTAATTAGTTTTCTCAAGCTTAATGCTCCCTAGATGCCAAAGGTTCGCAAATCTCTAGAAAACAATCGTTTTTTAAATGTTTGCCAAATAAAGAAAGGGCTGAAACTAAAGATTAAAGTGTTAAAAGGGGGCAAGTTAATGAAAAAGTATTGGCGAAAAATACGTAAATTTTTAGTTACAGCTAAAGCAAAAATACTATTATCTTATTTTGTATTAATATTATTTTCGACAGTAATATCTTTGATAGCAATTCATCGCTTACTGATCGTTCGTTTAGAACAACGTATTGATGAATCTTTAATTCAAGAAGTAGAAGAATTTCGGCGTTTGGCTCAAGGGATAAATCCCTATACCGGGCGACCTTTTGGCGATGATGTCGGAGCTATTTTCGATGTATTTTTAACCCGTAACGTTCCCCTCGAATATGAATTTTTATTGAGCTTTAAAAATGGCCAATTTTATAAATCCAGTCATATCGCCCTTCCAGAATCTTTAGATCCAAATTCAGAACTGATGACAACTTGGGCTAAACTAAATGAGTTTTTAACGGGGAATATAGAAACTAAGAACGGCATTCTTCACTATTTAGTAGAACCAGTCAAAATCGAGGGAGAAACTCGCGGCTTGTTTGTTGTGGTTAGTTTACCCGGCCAGGAGTACGAGGAAATAAATCAGGCTGTTTTAATCGTCGGAGTTGTTGAGGCAATTATGGCAATTATCGCCTTAACCTCTTCCCTAACTTGGCTGGGATCTTCACAGATACTAAGTCGGTTGCGTTTGTTAACCGAAGCCGCGCGATCGATTAATTACTCGGATCTCAACCAAAGAATTCCGGTGCAAGGAAAGGACGAAGTTGCAGAACTTACCCTGACTTTCAACCAAATGCTAGCCCGTTTGCAAGCTGCTTTTAACAGTCAACAAGATTTCCTCAACGATGCAGGTCACGAACTCCGCACCCCTCTGACAATCGTGCGCTGTTATCTCGAAGAACCCAACAGCGACCCTCAAGAACAACAAGAAGCACTAGCAATAGTTAAAGACGAGTTAAACCGCATGACTCGCTTAATTGAAGATCTGCTAGTGTTAGCAAAGGCAGAAAGACCGGATTTTTTAAACCTGGAAATCGTAGATGTCAGCAATTTTACCGATCGACTTTATGCTAAAGTACAGAGTCTCGGCGATCGAGATTGGCAGTTGGAGGCTAAAGGTTCGGGGCACTTGCTCGCCGATCCCCAACGTTTGACTGAGGCTTTTCTCAATCTGGCTGAAAATGCCGTTCAGCATACAAAAGAAGGTCAAATCGTGACTATTGGTTCTTGTCTTAGAGAAAGCAATGCTTGTTTCTGGGTGCGGGATACTGGGACAGGCATCCCTCTAGCAGAGCAGAAAAGGATCTTCGAGCGGTTTTATCGCGGTCGCTCTGGTTCTCGATCGCAAGGTTTTGGTTTGGGATTGGCGATCGTTAAAAAGATTGCCGAAGCGCACGGTGGCGATATTAAACTAATTAGTCAACCAGGATCGGGATCTACTTTTACTATCCTAATTCCGCTCGAGCGAAACTTTGAAAAACCGATTCAAGAGGATTTTTACTTGGCTTCCAAATAGTGTCTCGAAATCAGAACCGTGGTTTGAATTTTAGGACTAAAAAAAGTTTATTTTACAAAAACAAAACTCTCTGAGAATATGAGAATTTTCTAATATATGAGAATATTCGCATAAAAATCTTATGAGACATTAATGATTCCTCAAATAATTTTTTGTTAGATCTAAGGTAGAGTAAATGATTAACTATTTTTTCTCAAGTTTCATTCATCTCGAATGATTAGAAATAATTGAGAGCTAAAAAATAGGTAAAAAAGGAGTTATAGCAACTGAACTAGAGATTAGGACACTAATTGTAAAAGCAGAGAATAGTTAGTAGGTAGTAAGGCACAAATAAAATTATCATCACCTTTACTTCGACTGCTATAAATCTTAAATACTCAAATAGATTAAAATATTTTGTCAATCCGACTTTTCTACTTAGATAAGCAGTCAAGTATTCGGTATAAAAGTAGAAACATCGAGGGACTCATCTCGGTTATTTTTCTCCCTGCAACTCAATTTTAAAAATAATTTCATCGTTCGATGAAGGAGGAGATATGCCTCGCTTAATTTCATTTTTCAAAAAATCGGATCGCTATTTACCAAAATTGTTACTTATCTCTCTTCTATTCGGTGATGAGTTATTATTGCTGGTTTTGCCTTTTGCTAGCTTAACTGTTTCCCCTCTAGTTGAAGACTTATTATTGACAGCTTCTGCCTGTGAAGGGTTTAAAATAATAGTCGAAAAAGCTGGAAATATCTTACTAAATAAATTTTGGAAATCTTTGCCGTTTAGTAGTTATGGGGAATGATTTACTCGGACTAAATTTAGATGGATTTTGAGTAGAATTTAATAGATAGGAAAAAATATTTAATTGCGTCTATATTTAGTCTTTCGATCTCTATATTTTTTTGATATTTTTCATGAAACTATAGCACTACTTTTTAAGATTAGAATCGATTTCCAAACTCAAGCTTTGCTATTTCAGACCAGATAGAAATTAAAAAATTGAGGCGATCGGCACTGCTATATTTACGAAATGCGGCGATCCTAAGAATTCTCTTAAAAAAATCTGACTATCTGAGAGTTCTCTTAAAAAGATCTTACTCTACATTCATGATTATAAAGATAATTTTTTTTAGATTAAAAGTAGGGTAAAACCCTAGTTTATTTAATAAGATTTTCTTCTCAAGAACAGAGAAAACAACTTATTAATAATTTAATTCAAACAACTACTTAAGGAAAAATCCAATGATGCGCGTTGCTTACATTTGTGCCGATCGTGGCATTCCCGTTTTTGGAGAAAAAGGCTGTTCGATCCATGTTAGAGCAGTAATTCGCTCCTTACAAAAACAAGGCTGGCAAGTAGAATTGTTTGCCACAAAATTAGGAGGACTTCCACCTCCAGATCTAGAAAAAGTTATCGTCCATCAACTACCTGAAATTCCCAAAGGCGAACCAGCAGAACGAGAAAACGCATCTTTCTCAGCGAACCTCGACTTGCGTATCGCTCTCGAAAAATACGGGCCGTTTGACTTAATTTACGAACGTTATTCCCTGTGGAGTTTTACCGCTATGGAATACGCCCGATCGCTCGGCATTCCTGGAATTTTAGAGGTAAACGCTCCTTTAATTGAAGAACAGGCAAAATATAGGGTTTTGGTAAATCGAGACTTAGCAGAAAAAATAGCTCGAAGAGTTTTTAAAGCAGCTAGGGCGATCGTTTCTGTCTCTGAAGAAATGAAGACTTATTTATATGCTTACCCAGAATGCCAAGGTAAAGTAGAAGCAATTCCAAATGGTGTCAATTTAGAACGTTTTCCCCTCGATTTGCAGCCAACTATACCCGCGAAACCGGAAACATTTACAATCGGGTTTGTCGGTACTCTCGCCCCTTGGCACGGATTGCCTACTTTAGTTGAAGCCTTCGATCGCCTTTACGACCTTTATCCGTCGCTGCGATTGCTAATTATCGGAGATGGAGCAGAAAGAGAAAGGCTCAAAACCGATTTATCAAGAAGGGGATTGTTGTCGGCAGTTCGATTGACTGGTAAAGTTCCTCATGAAGAAGTACCCGGACTTTTAGCTTCGATGGATGTGGCTGTTGCTCCCTATCCAGACCTTAGAGACTTTTATTTTTCACCCCTCAAAGTCTATGAATATATGGCTGCGAGATTGCCGATCGTGGCTAGCGATATCGGACAACTGAAGACTTTAATTAAAAACGAAGAAAACGGCTTACTTTGTCAACCTGGAGATGCGATCGCTTTAGCAAAAGCTCTCAAGCGACTGCTAACATCCGAGCGACTCAGAAATAGTTTGGGAAAAGCTGCCAGAAAATCGATCGAGCAAAACCATAGTTGGGATGCGATCGTGACAGCTATCTTAGATTTAGCAATGTCTAAATATCCTCAATGTTCCTTAGATTTGCACCCTGTTGCTAAATCACCATTATCGGCAGCCATTTACGCTAGGGTTTCATCACCAACCCAAAAACAACAATTAGAGTCTCAAGCGGAAAAGTTACAACAATATGCCGCCGCTAAAGGCTATAACTTGGTCAAAATAGTTAAAGAAATCGGTAGCGGTTTAGACGATCGCCGTCAACAACTGAGCGACCTATTACAAACCGATAATTATTCTACTTTAATCGTCGAAAGTAAAGGTAAGTTGGATTGGTTTGGCTCTGGCTACATCGAACTGCTGCTAAAAAGGCTGGGTATTGGTTTAGAAATTGTTAACCCAGCAGAAATTGAACTAGATGAATTAAAGCAAGATCTCAAAGCAATCGATCCTTTAATATCGCCTCGGACTCAGAGAAAACCAGGCTACGTTCCCTCGAACTCACAGCTTTCGATCGCTTCATCTCCAATCTAATCGATCTATCAACCTCAAAATAAAAAGCTTTATTAAGGGAGGAAAAGCAAATGATTCCTATCGATCGCCTGCGGGTTGGCTACGTGGTGAAACGCTATCCGCGCTACTCCGAAACTTTCATTGTCAATGAAATCCTCGCCCACGAAGCAGCCGGGCTGAAAATGGAGATTTTTGCCTTGCGGCCTCCCAACGATGCTTACTTTCAAGATATTATTGCTAAAGTGCGATCGCCAGTTAATTACTTGTATTTGCCAACTGAAACTTGGATGCCGGAAGCTTTAGCATCCCAGGCTCTTAAAGGCACTATTTTGTGGGCAACGCTCCAAGAAGCAAACCAAGTTTTAACTGATTTTGGCACGATATTAGAAACAGCAAAAGGAGCAGAAGTCCGCGATCTTTATCAAGCTGTAGTGCTGGCTCTGTTAGTAAAGCGCAAAGGCATCACTAATTTACACGCACACTTCGGTACTATGGCAACAACAGTAACAAGATTCGCCGCTAATTTTGCCGGAGTACCTTATACTTTCACCGCTCATGCAAAAGATATCTTCCACGAAACCGTTCAATCAGAAGATCTGCGTCGCAAACTCCAAGATGCCGCAGCAGTAGTTACGGTCAGCGACTACAATCTAAACTATCTGCGACAAAAATACAGTTTAGCAGCAGAAAAAGTACATCGCATTTATAACGGTTTGGATCTCACAAGATTCCCTTATCTAGCACCTGAAACCCGACCGATGCGGATCGTTTCAGTAGGTCGATTAATCGAGAAAAAAGGTTTTAGCGATTTAATTGCCGCTTGTGCCATTCTCGCAGAAAAAGGCTGTAAATTTAGCTGCGAAATCATCGGCACCGGCCCGCTAGAAACTGAGTTAAAAGCACAAATCGAGCGATCGCAATTAAAAGGTCGAGTCGAGCTACTAGGGGCGCGTCCCCAACTTGAAGTTATCGAGCGGGTTCAAACTGCGGCAGTGTTTGCCGGCCCTTACGTAGTTGCTTCAGATAGCGATCGCGATGGTTTGCCGATGGTGTTATTAGAAGCAATGGCTCTGGGTACTCCCTGCATTTCTACTGACGTGACTGGAGTGCCGGAAATATTGCGCGATCGCCAAACGGGATTAATGGTATCTCAACACGACCCTAAAGCCTTAGCAGCCGCGATCGAAAGGTTATTTGACGATTCTAGCCTGCGGGTTAAACTTGCTAGTGCTGCTCGTAATTTAATCGAAACTGAATTCGATATCGATCGCAATACCGCCGCACTCCGCGATCTGTTTCGATCGCTTCAGGGGCAAGAAATCAAACAATTTCACCAGCTATGTTGAGAGAAAAATGTTTATTTTCTTTGCCGCATTTTTTAAATCCCTTGACCGTGATGTACCCACACTGCCCTAACGGGAAAGTGTGGGCTTCCGAGCAGCCCAAAGTTGATGAACTGGCAGAACTTGCTTCAAGGTACTATCAGTAGTAGATTCAATTACCACAACCTTCCCTTTACG
>JASJCW010000375.1 GCA_030065265.1 Prochloraceae cyanobacterium | reverse complement strand
CAAACGGGTTGCACGACTGAAGGATATTTGTCAACAGGCCGGAGGTTTGGGGACGATGATGTCTGGTTCGGGGCCGACGGTTTTTACCATTTGCGAAACCGAAGCAGAAGCAAGAGAAGTTAAGCAGAAGATTAGAAATAATCTTGACGATTCGGCTTTAGAATTGTGGGTGAGCGAATTTTCTAGTGCGGGAATTCAAATAGCTGTTTGTAAGTAAAGCAGATTGTTTAATATGAGTAATTCAGAAATAGAACAAAAAAAACCAACTCCTTTGCGTTGTTTGGTGGGCGCGAGCATTTCAGGATCTTTAGGTTATGCTTTATATTTATTGACAACTTCGATCGCAGTTTCTTTTGCTACCAAACCAGTTCAATCAACCAATCCTTTTGTAATTAATCTTTCTGCTGCAGTTCGTACTTTAGTGGTTGGGGTTTCTACTTTAGCTACTTGTTTGTTTGCAATTACTACTTTGGGTTTAATTTTGTTAGCAATTCAGCTTGTGATTCAAGGTTTTAAGCAAGAAGAGGATCTAACTTCTAGGGAAAATAAAAAATAATTTTTGCTGTTAAGGGATTAGATTCCTTGTCGGTCTAGCTAAAAATATCTCGGCAAATAAGGGGATTTAGACCGTAAATAGCCCTTCATATTTCGTCAATTTGGATCGAAATAAAAAAAACTCAATCTAGTGCGATCGGACAATAAAATTAAAATGCGCGAACTCAATATTACTATGCTCGGTGCTAGATATGTCGGTAAAACAAGTTTTTTAACTTCGATGTTCTATGAATACGAGCAAAACATCGCTAAAACCAGAATCCAACTTACTCCAGACCAAAGAACTAGTTCTATTTTGGGCAACAAACTTGCAGAATTGAAAAGTTTGAACGACAATCCTCGAGGTGGTGGTGTGGCTAGTACCGAAGCATCTGTAGGTGCAAAATCAATTCGATCTTTTATTTTCGATCTCGGTGAAAAAGGGAAAAAACCATCTTTGCGTTTAAATTTTTGGGACTATCCCGGTGGTTACATTACTGCTGAAAATAATAGCGAACAACAGGATTTTGTTAAAGAGCGTCTCGAAGATTCTGAAGTGGTTTTAATTGCGATCGACACTCCAACTTTAATGGAGGCTAAAGGTAAGTGGCATTCTGCTAGAAATCGCCCTTTAGATGTTATTTCTCATTTTAGAAGGTATTATACAGATATTAAATATCCTCGCTTAGTTATTCTCGCACCCATTAAATGCGAAACTTATTTACAAAACGAAGCTTCTACCAATCTTTTACTGCAAAAAATTAAAAGAGAATATGCTAGTTTGCTAGATTTATTTAGTTCGGAATCTTTAATCGATAAAATAGCTGTTGTTGTTACCCCAGTCCAAACCGTCGGGACTATCTTCTTTTCTTATATCGATATCGTCAACGGACAACCAATTCCTAGATTTAAAAAAATTAATCCAGATGCCGAATACAATCCTAAAAATAACGAACAACCTTTAAAATATTTATTGCGTTTTTTATTGAAACAGCAGATTCAAACTCGTTGGGGGATTTTGAATTTTGTTCGCGGTTGGATGAAATTAGATGAATATCTTAAAGAAGCTGTTCGGGAGTTTGCTAAAGACTGTAAAACATCGGGTGGTTTTGAGATAATTCAAGGCAAAGATTTACTCAATATTTAAATCGATCGATTTTGAATGAATGCTATGGATATTTACGTTCAAAGTTGCGGACTTCATCCCAAACAAGATTACTGTTGGTTGAAAATAGTTCAAACCGACGATCATTTACCGGATAATCCGCCATTATTAGTTCAAGTTGAAGATGAAAACGGGCAATCTGGATTGATTACTGATTTTTATTACAGTGAAACACCTTCAATTGTTTTAGCAAAGGGTCAAGATCGATCTATTTTAGTAATTACTGCTCTTCTTGCCGGCGATCGCTCTAAATTATACGGCAGAACGATCCGCAATTCAATCGCTATAGTTAGTCCCAAAACTGAATTATTACAAAAAATCGCCGCTCGCGCTGCTCAAAATTGGGACGATTTTACCGATCGCATCGATCGCGCTGTCAACTTCGATGACGAATCAGGTTTTAAGGTAGATTTGCCCCAAATTAAGTCCTATCTTGATAATAATAACGAATCGTCTCAAACTCTCGATGACTTAACAAAAATTATCGAAATAATCGAGTTGAATATTGCAGAAGAAGTAAAAAAAAAGCGTCCAAAAATAATGCTAATCTTGCAAATTATAGCAGCGATCGCTTTAATATTAATAATAGTCTTTCTGTGGAGCGAAAGGGTAAACTAGAAGCATCTCAAAACAATTATCCTATAGAAGATTTTATGAAAGACTTTTTGACAAATATCCCCATAGATAAAATTAAATCTACTCTAAGCGATCGCATTTCCCAAATAGATCCCAATAAAATCAATAACGTCACCGGATTTTATAAAATTATTGAAATTTTTTCACAATTACCTGCCGAACAACAAGAAGAATTAATTGCGATCGCCGAATTTTTAGTCGAGCAAAAAGATCTCGATCGTCGAGACAAACAAGAGTGGGAAGAATGGAAAGAAGTCAGAAAAACATATCGTAAATTATTGATAGAAATTAAAAACAATCAAATTTAAACTAATATTTTTAGCTCTGATTTTCGATTGACATCGCTTTTGTTCGCATCCAAAAAGCCAAGATTCCTAAGAATAATATCCCCATCAATCCCGCGATCGGATTGCCATCAATTCCAGTAATTAAAGGAGAAATATTTCCCGAGTATTCGACTAACTGACCGACATTTAAAATATAATATCCCCAGACTAAACCCCCGTGAATGCCAATACAAATTCCCAGATTATTGCGATGGCTTCTTTTAGCCCAAATTAAAATTAAACCTAATAATACTAATGCTGGAAAAGTAGGAAACGTGCGGATAATTTCTGCTAAAGGTTTAAGAAAATGGGCAATAGCAAACACGATCGCACTTGCAAAAGTAACTATTTCCAGAGAATAGTCTCGCTCCAATTCATCTACCAGCCAACCCCGAAACACTAATTCTTCAGCTAAACTAATTCCTAAAGCACTTAAAAACCCTTCAATAATTACTTTAAATAATGTTTCTGAAGGCTGAATAAAATTTACCCAACCAAACAGACCTTCTAAGATAAATAATCCCAAACAAAACCAAAAACCGATCGCCCAACCTTTGAGAAAACATATCCCATTATTTTTCGTCCAAATTAAACCATAACGTTCGATCGATTTAGATTCTCTATAAATATTTTGACCCCAAAATTTAATTAGTATCAAAAACTCTAAAAAAAGCAAACCCATCGTCAAAATAGTCACTAAATTCGGATCGTCCTTAAATACCAAATAAATCGGTATTGCTAACGGCAACCAAATTAGCACCAAAAAGATAATAAAAATTCCCAGCCTTACTGGTGCTGGGTACAGAGAAATTTTACTCGCGTAGTTTAACAATTTTAAATTAGTTCGTATATTCGACTGTAAATTTATTCGTCCGGTTCTATGGTACTAGTCAAACCGTGACCTTTAAGAGTTTCACAATAAAATTCTGCAGGTTCTAAAGCGCAGGTTATCACTAATGCAAGACCGTTAGTATGTGCTTCCATCATAATATTGACTGCTTGAGGTTGAGTCATTCCTGCTACCGTTGTCATCAAACTCTGTACGACGTGTTCCATGCTGTTAAAATCGTCGTTGTGAAGCAATACCTTATAACGGGGTGCTGGTTTTCGCACTGTTGATGTCGATCGCTTTTCAATAATTTCAACGGACACTGTTTTCCTCCCTTTTCTTAATTAACAATCGATCGCTTTTAAGCAATAAGTCCTCGGTATAAAATTCTCCCACTCGAATAGGATAGTGGATTTTTTTTCATTTTTTACAACCTAATAAATAGAATAACGCAAGAAAATGTTAAGAATAAATATATAAGTTCACTTTACTTAATATTATCCCAATGCAAGTAGCATCTTCAGCCGGTACTTATTGGCAATGGCAAGGAAATTCAATCTATTACGTCAAATCTGGCAGCAGACAATCTCGGAAGCCACCTTTGTTATTAATTCATGGATTTGGGGCTTCTACAGACCACTGGAAGAAAAATATTGCCGGACTCGATCGCGATTTTGAAGTCTGGGCGATCGATTTATTGGGTTTCGGGCGATCGGATAAATCGGATCTCGATTATGGCGGCAACCTATGGCGCGATCAGCTTCACGACTTCATTACCGAAGTGATCGGTACTCCAGCAGTATTGGCTGGTAATTCTTTAGGGGGTTATGCTTCTTTGTGTTTGGCAGCCGAACGTCCTCAATCTGCCGCAGGTCTAGTATTATTAAACAGTGCGGGCCCGTTTACTGAAGTAGAAACCGAACAGAAACAAACCAATCCAATCAAAGGTGCGATCGGCAAAACGATCCGAACAGTTTTACTCCAGTCTTGGGCAAATTATTTCTTGTTTAAATTCGTGCAGCGCAAATCTTTCATCCGCAAAACTCTCGAACAAGTTTATTTAGATCGAAGCGCGGTTACAGAAGAATTAATTGAAGATATTTATCGTCCTTCTCTTGATAAAGGTGCGCCTCGAGTCTTTGCTTCAGTTTTCAAATCTCGTCAGGGCAAAAAAGTCGACGAATTATTAACAGAGTTAAATTGTCCTTTATTAATGCTTTGGGGCGAAGGCGATCCTTGGATCGATGCGAGATCTAGGGGGGCGAAATTCCGTCAATATTATCCTCAATTAACAGAACACTATCTTGAAGCGGGCCATTGTCCTCACGATGAAATTCCCGATCGCGTTAACGAGATTATTTCTGATTGGGTAGTTTCTCTATCAAGGGAAGAAGAATAATATCATTTCTCGCAAGCGATCGAGGAAAAAGGTCAGGGAATGGGTAGGAGGTCAGGGGTCGGAAATTAGAAGATTTTTGCAGATCGATTCTATTTTAAATCAATTCGTCATCTATTCCCTACTATCTGCTAACCATTCCCTGCTGTGACAATTATTGTCCTCACCTATAGTTCAGTTGCCATAACTATTTCTGAAAATTGGTATAAACAATTCAAATTTAGCTATTATTTCGATTTACTTAGATTTAAGGCATTGATACCAATTTCCCAAAATAAGACTGCAGATCGATTTTACCTCTTGCCTATTACCTCTTGCCTCTTGCCTCTTGCCTGCTTGCACCGCCGAAGTGTAGCAGCAACTCTAAACAGAATTGGTATTTTAAAAAAAAATATCTCGATTATAAAAGATAAAATGTAGAGTAAAGATCCGTAGCTTTTTATACAGATTTGATTTTGGTTGTTAATTGAATTACGATACTTTTTATTGCTGTTATTTGGCGATCTTCATTAGTTC
>JASJCW010000374.1 GCA_030065265.1 Prochloraceae cyanobacterium | reverse complement strand
ACAGCAGATTTAATGTAGCAATCAGCCGGAGTTACCACTATACCTAAGACTTCGATCTCTGAGGCGCGCAGTAATAAAATCGCCGCTAAAAAATCATCAATAGCACCGTCGCAATCGATTAAAACTAGTTCTTTGGGCATTTTTTTGATTGAAGAGAGAAGAAACGATCGCCTTCATTTTAAATTTAATTTCAATAATTTTAACTCTTTATTCTAGAAATAAGCATTGAATTTTCAATCAGATAAATCGGCCTGAAAAAAGCGGGTTAGATTGACCCGCTTGTTATTTAGATTATTGTTGTTTTTATAGAACCAATGGAGTCGATCTCGATAGATAAAATTAGTTCTTAAGTGCGAACTGTCCCACAACATTATTGATTTGCTCCTTAGATACTGCCATCAGTCTTATACTTTTTCTAACCAGTCATAAATGAGATCTAGTTGTTCTAAAGTAATCAGACCGTATTGCCAAAGAATCATTGGTAAGGGGCCGGGATTTTTCTGAACTGATTTTTCGAGAATTGAAATTGATTCGCTTGAAAGATCTAATTCTTCTTCTAAAAAATTGATAAATCTAGCGTAGGTTGCAGATGACATTTTGTTTTCTTTCCTTAAATAGCAAATTTCCTTGTTAATTTAGTTAGGGAACATTGGTTAGTTAATTTTTACTCGTGCTGTTCGAGGCTACTCTTACCGATTGTGAAATTTTTCTGTTTGATTGCCCGTGTGGTAAATCACAATTTATTAAACATCTGAATAATTTACTTTAAAGAACAATATTTGGCTAAAATCCTAACTTATTAGGGGGTTATCGGTAAATAGTGATATCGAGGTATATTATGACAGTTATTGCTTAATTTTCTTTACTTTGGTTTTTTTTAAGGTATTCACCATCAGTCTTTATATCAAAAATAAGGACTAATTGCCAATTTGAAAAACTGTTATCTTTTATTACTTCGATCTCAACCTCTCAAGAAGCTTAAGTTTAATGGCGATCGCAAGTTACTAAAAAGTAGATTAGAAAACCTTTGCTCCGGTAAATAAAGTAGATAAGTAAAGATTAAGTGCGATTTGTAATTTTATCTTGCCTCTTTCGAGGTATAAATAAAATCTTGCCACAGATAGAAGCAAAAAAGATTTTAAATTTGTGAATAATTTAATAAGCATGAATTTTCCTTAAGAAGTTCAAACTTGTATTAATTGTTCGGCGGTAATTTATCTCGGCCAAAAAGCCCTAGGAATATATTGCCCAGATCTCAAAAAAAATTAACTAATTTTGATTTAAATCTGAGATCTCGATTGCATCTCCAGGCTGCAAACCAAGTTCGATCGCCCTACCTCCTGGCAATTCAATCACTCGGTCTATTTTCGTTTGCGGGCCGTAAGTCGGACAAGGATTTGACGTACAAGGGGGCACGTTAGCGGCGATCGCCACGACGCGATTGTTACGGAGGAAAACCATATCTAGAGGGATGGAGACATTTTTCATCCAGAAACCAACGAATTGAGGCGGATCGAAATTAAATACCATTCCCCGATTGGCAGGTAAAAATTCTCTATACATCAAACCGATCGCTTTTTCTCTGGGAGTTTTGGCTACTTCTAATTCAATTTGCTCTCCCCCTATAGTTGCTTTGGCACTAATAGGTAACATTTGACCTAGATTTTCATTTTTGGTTGCAGATTTTAATGTGGGTGGGATGCTGTTTTCTGTTTCAGCTTTGGCTAAGTTGAGACTCGAACACCCGAGCAAAGAGAAAGCCAATAAAAATAGACTCAAACTCCAACTAAATTTGATTTTGCTAAGATTCCCGTAAAACATACCCTATACCTCTGACGGTTTGAATCAGGCGTTTTTGTCCTTCGCTTTCGATTTTGAGGCGCAGATAACGAATATACACCTCGATCACGTTGGATTCGCCTCGGAAATCATAACCCCAAACGTTTTCTAGAATTTGTTCTCTAGTTACCACTTCTTGAGGATGGGACATTAAATATTTCAGCAATTCAAACTCTTTCATCGTCAGATCTATCGAACGATCTTGACGGGTGACTCTGCGGGTAACTAGATCTAAAGCCAATTCCCCAAAGCGCAATTCTTCTTTTTTGGTGGCGATCGGTTCTAGATAAAGACGCAAAGCTTGTAAAAAAGCTTCTCTTTGATACGGTTTGAGCAGATAATCATCTGCTCCCGACTCCAAACAAGTCACTCTTTCTTCTACAGTAGCCTGAGATAGCAACATTAAAATTGGGATGCGACTGCCAGAATCTCTAATTTGACGACAAAATTCGGCGCGAGAATTGTCTTTCGAGGCACTAGTATTATCTACAAGTACCATTGCTGGGGAAAATTCTGCAAATTGCGACCAGCCTTTAACCGGATCTTTAACAAATACGCTATTGTAACCCGACTCTTTGAGGGCGATCGACGCTTGTTGGGTAAAGCTCGGATCTGTATTGATTAATAAAATCGGATTGTTACTGCGGGTATTGATATTGGACATACTATCTAAAGTTATTAAAACTCGAGTGTTGTTTTTCCTTTTAGCATTATTTAGTTACATATAAATGACAACTGGGTAGGAATAACACTACTTATATTTAGATTGTTAACGACTCCGACAAACTCAGGGAAGTTCCACTGAATTTGGTTTAGCGATGTGCGGTAAACCCCACCCTAACTTTTCTCTTAAGATTCTGAAAAATTCTGGAGTTGATAAACGAATAAAACGAGCTGGATAGTGAGATCTTGAAATTTCGATGCGATCTTCTGGGAAAATATAACAGCCCCCATTGCCGTCTACTACCATAACTAACTGATTGGGGGTTGCGGGCATGATTTTGACAATTTCTGTTTCGGAAAATACTAAAGCTCGAGAAGCGAGAGAATGGGGGCAGATCGGGGCTAGCTGCAAAACTGGCACGTTAGGGGTTACTACTGGCCCTCCGGCACTTAAGGAATAAGCTGTCGAACCTGTTGGGGTAGAAATAATGACTCCATCGGCTGCAATATCTACCGGTGCGTGTCTGCCTATTTCAATTTCAAAATGACACATACTCGTCAGTGGCTGTCGGTGTACCACCATTTCATTAAGACAAAGAGCTTCCCAAAGAAGAGTGTTGGAGCGAAATACTCTTATTTGCAGCATCGATCGCTCTTCGATCGCGTAATCTCCTGCTAATAACTTTTCGATCGCTTGGGGTAGTTGATTGATGTAAGTTTCTGTTAAAAACCCCATATGTCCGGTATTAACTGTTAGTGCTGGTATGCCGCAGGGAGCGAGTTGACGAAATCCTGATAAAACAGTCCCGTCGCCTCCCAAAACGATCGCAAATTTGACATTGGTATCGAAATTAGGCGGTATCAATTGTTCTATTTTTGCCGCACACACGGGTTGTTCGGGACGGGAATAGCCGAGTATTCCCCCCACACCTGTCGCTTTGCACACTTCCCAACCAAGAGCGGTTAGCTTTTCTTCTAATTCACCAGCTACTTCGATCGCGGTTGGTTTTATGTCGTTGTATATGATGCCTGCTTTGGGCACAACCAACCATCCTATTTAACGTTAATTTTTTCTGTTCGAGCTATTTGGGTCGCCGGTTCGACTTTTCTGCCTGCACCAGAGGATTTCTAAGTCCTTTTAGTCATCGATAAGATGTCCGGGTTTAGTAATTAATTCTCGAGCAATTTGCTTTGACAATCTTTCTTTCCCGAACCCCATTACCGAGCAACGACTGCCTGGGAAAACATTTCCTTAAAACGTTTTTACTTATAGGTTTTGAGTTATTGTTTCCCTTTAATGGCAAGTTACATTATTGGTTAACAAATGTCAAGATTTTGATTTAAAGGGGCTTCTTTTTTTCTTCTTCTTGCGTTTTTTAGTTTTATTTTTTTCGTAATCGATTTCTTTGAGTTTTTGCATTATCCTACCAAAATACTCTTGGAAGTAGGCTTCTAGGGTTGTGGTTTCTTTGGGGTCTAGATTGAAGGTTTGATATACTTCTTCCATCGGGGCATCTAGGGATTTTCCACTGGCAAGCACTTCGGCAAAAGCGAGGCGATCGGAAGCGTTTTTACTCCATTTAAAGTAGCGAGTAATGCGGCGCATTGCTTTGAGCGCCCCCAACGGTACTCGAGAAATTTTTGCTTCTTTACCCGAGAGTCTTTCGCAAACTTTGATAATCTCTTCAGCTCCCCAGGTACGAGTGCCGACTACTGGAAAGGTTTGATTGGCTGTTTCTGGCAATTCTGCAGCGCGAACGGCAAATTTAGCAATATCTTGAGTATTCATGTAAGCGATCGGCGAGTTTTCTCCGGTCACCCAGACTAGTTGATTGTCTAAAATTGGAATTGCGTATTGACTGATTAACCCTTGCATGAAGCCGCAAAGTTTTAATGTGGTGTATTTTAAACCCGATTCTGCTAAAAACTTTTCAGTACAGTATTTTATTTCCATTAAGGGCACTTCTCGATGTTTTTCGGCATCGAGGATCGAAAAAAAGATATATCTTTCTACCCCAGCTTTTTTGACTGCTTGAATTAAATTTACTTTTCCTTGCCAATCTACTTCTTTAACGCTAGCAGAATCTTCTAATCTGGCAGTGGCTGCATCGATCACGGCATCGACTCCTTCTAAAGCAGGAGGGATAGTTTCTTTTTTGCAGATATTGCCGATAATTAATTCTGCACCCCATTCTTTTAAAAACTTGGCTCTTCTTTGGTTGCGGACTAAACAGCGTACCTGATGTCCTTCGTCGATCGCACGACGAGCGACTTGTCTTCCCAAGGTGCCCGTAGCACCGACCACTAGTAATTTCATTTAATAAGTTATCAATCTTTGTTAAAGTTTCTATAAGATTTTATCAAAGACTGCGATCTGCGGGTTTATTATTTAAGGTTGAACGATCTTGCATTGTGCCTGTTGGACGAGAAGGCGATCGCACAACACTAAAGCTACCATAGCTTCGACCATGGGCACGGCTCTGGGCAAAACGCAAGGATCGTGTCTTCCTTTGGCTGCTAAAGTTGTTTCTGCTCCTGTTTTAGTGACAGTGCGCTGTTCTTTGCCGATAGTGGCAGTAGGTTTGAAGGCAACTCTTAAAATAATATTTTCTCCGTTACTAATGCCCCCTTGGATGCCGCCCGATCGATTAGTTCTGGTGCGGGTTTTACCCGTTTCATCGCGATAAAATTCGTCGTTGTGTTGGCTTCCGGTCAGGAGAGTGCCGGCAAAACCAGAACCAATTTCAAATCCTTTGCTGGCAGGCAA
>JASJCW010000373.1 GCA_030065265.1 Prochloraceae cyanobacterium | reverse complement strand
AACAGAATAAAGCTGAAACTAGACCGATTGCTGGAACTCGTCCGCGAGGAAAAAATGAAGCAGGCGATCGCCAATTAGCAGCAGAATTACTTGCTAATGTTAAAGAAAGAGCCGAACATATTATGCTCGTCGATTTAGAAAGAAATGATCTCGGTCGAGTTTGTCAATGGGGAACGGTCAAAGTAGACGAACTTTTAACGATTGAAAAATACAGTCATGTCATGCATTTGGTTAGCAATATCTGCGGCAATTTAAAGAGAGAATATAATGCGATCGATTTGATTAAAAGTGTTTTTCCGGGAGGCACTATTACTGGCTGTCCTAAAGTACGTTGTCTGGAAATAATCGAAGAGTTAGAACCATTTCGACGCAATTTATTTTACGGTTCTTGCGGCTATTTAGATGTTCGAGGTAATCTAGATTTGAATATCCTAATTCGCACTTTATTACATAGTAAAAATAATGTTTGGGGACAAGTTGGTGCGGGGATAGTCGCTGATAGCGATCCTGAAAGAGAATGGTACGAGTCTTTAAATAAAGCGGAAGCACAATTAACAGCATTACAATTAGAAAAAGAATTCTAAAGGATTTTTTTTAGTCAATAATGACAGTTGTTTAATATTTTTATTCCAACATGAGTGAAAAACTTATTCATATTTTTAAATAGTTAGATAATGAGAGTTTCTTCTGGGTTTTTGTTCGATCGATAGTAAATGTATAATTAATTGAATATTTTAATTTTAAAGTTAGGATGTTCGATCTAAGATTATTTGTTAATTTTGCAGTGATTGTTGACTAATTATCTTGTTAAGTAAATTATTAGCTCTCAAGATTGACTGCGATCGAACTAACTAATATATTATTGAATTTACAATTGTATTCTCGATCTGTTTTTAGTTTTATTCTCAATATTAAAAAACAAAAAAGCAATTACTATTACCTCTTACTATATAATAACTATGCACGTCGAACAGTTAATCTAAGACTAGACAATCAATCACTTGACATTGTGCAATAATAACGCTCTCATCTCAAGTTTATATTTTAAAATTTTATCTGTCTTTAAAATTTTATCTGTCCGATTGCAGAGCAATTGTTTAGAATCTTGTGGCTAAAAATGAGAAAATTTTAACTGAAATTTTAATGAACAACGAAACTTATCTCAATCATCCGACTTTTGGTCTGTTACACAAAATATGTTCGATCGAAGAACACAAAGAATTATTCACCACTCTATACGCCCAACGGTTATTTTTTTTAGTAAAAATCAACTCGGGTAATATCACTTTCGATCCAGTCAGTCGCTCGGAAGCGAGAATGTTGGTAGAATCTCGTTTGCGCAAACTACTTTTGAGCGAGTCGTCTATAGAATATAAACAATTAAACGCTATTTATCAACGAACTTTTCAATGAGCAGTTTAATCGGCGATCGCCTCGAGGAAATTCGCCAAAAAATTCCGACCAATGTCCGTCTCGTTGCTGTGACTAAGACAGTATCGGTAGAAAGAATCAGAGCAGCATATGCTGCTGGAATTCGAGATTTTGGTGAAAATCGCGTTAACGAAGCCATTTCTAAGCAAGAACAATTACAAGATTTATCGGATATCTCTTGGCATTTTATCGGTCATTTACAAACTAATAAAGCGAAAAAAGCCCTTCAACATTTTGATTGGATTCACTCTTTAGATAGCCTGAAACTTGCTAGACGTTTGAATGCCTTGGCTGCTGAATTGCCAAATAAACCTAAAGTTTGTTTGCAAGTAAAAATTCTCAGCGATCCCAATAAATATGGCTGGGAAGTAAGGGATCTCTTAGCAGATTTGCCCGAACTCGATCGCTGCTCTAATTTAGATATTCAAGGTTTGATGACAATTTTACCTCTAGGTTTATCTGAATCTGAAACCTTAGCTACTTTTAAATCAACAGCAGAACTAGCTGAAAAAATTGCCAGTCAAAATTGGCCCAATTTGAAAATGAATCAATTGTCTATGGGCATGTCAGGGGATTATTTAGCCGCGATCGCCGCAGGTGCAACAATGATTCGTTTGGGGCGAATTATTTTTGGCGAAAGAAGTTAATAATTGTGACACAATCGCATCGTTTATACCGTTAATGAGTTAGAGGCAAAGTAAAATACCACACGAAGAAATCACAAATTACAATAACTTGCAACACCAAAAGTGAAATTATATTACTAAAAATTTTTTTTCGGCCCAGATCGCATCACTATATGCAATCATTTCAACGCAAGCCTAATTTTTTAAAGCAAAAAACTCTTGAAACGCTTTGAAAACTTGGTAGCGATCTGATTTAATTCCAGCTAAAAATTAGGGGGCAATACCCTTGATTGGAGGCTTTAATAATAATTTTATATTTTTCAGCAATCATCGTCAAGGAAACTAATAAACATGAGTGCAATCTTCAACAAATTCAAGGATTTCGTCGGCTTAAATGAATACGACGAATACTACACAGAACATGGAACAGACGAGCAAGACTACTCAGATCCTAGTTCAGCAGTAGAAAATACTGAAACAGGACGTTCTCGCGAAGAGTTAAACACAGAACGCCATAACCGTCGCCGCAATCGCAATCGAGACTTAATCAATCAAGGAGCAGAAACAATCGTGAACAGAACTACCAAAAACAGCAATGTTGTAGGCATGCCCGGAATTACCAGCACAACTTCAGAAGTCGTCATCATCGAACCCCACTCTTTTGAAGAAATGCCCCAAGTAATTCAAACATTGAGAGAGCGCAGATCTGTAGTTTTAAACCTCAATAGCATGGAAGCAGAAGAAGCTCAAAGAGCAGTTGATTTCGTTGCTGGAGGAACTTACGCCCTTGACGGTCATCAAGAAAGAATTGGCGAAAGTATTTTCCTATTCGCTCCTAGTTGCGTCAAAGTTAGCACTCTTTCGGGCTTAGTTCGTGAAGTAACCGCACCTCCAGAACAAATTATTCCCCAAGCTCCAGCACCATCTCGTCACGGTTGGGCCCCAGAAGCAACTCGCATCGCTCAGTAGAAGATCGTTTACTTGAATGGTTATTGTCACAAAGTAGGGTAGAGGTCAGAGAACTACCTTGGATTTCTGACCTCCGATCGTCAGGGATAAAAAAGGAAATTAATATAAGTGTCGATTAAATTAGGTGCGATCGGTGGTGGGGTAATGGGAGAAGCTCTCATATCTCGTCTGATAGATCGAAAAATATATTCTGCTGCTGAAATTTTAGTTAGCGACCTTCAAGAGCCAAGACGGGAGTTTTTGCGGCAAAAATATCAGATTCAAGTCAGTGCTAACAATCAGGATGCTCTTGCAGCGACGGAAGTTTTATTATTAGCAGTCAAACCCCAGGTTTTAGACACTGTAGTCTCTAGTTTGGGCAATCTTACTCAAGTTAAAAATCGACCTTTAATTATTTCTATTTTGGCTGGAGTAACTCTAGAAAAATTGGCGACTTGTTTTCCTGAATATCCAGTAATTAGGGCTATGCCCAATACTCCTGCGATTGTTGGGGCGGCAATGAGCGCGATCGCAACTGGCAAGAACGTCGAACAACAGCATATTTCTACTGCTTTGTCAATATTTGAAGCAATCGGCGAAGTAGTTGAAGTCTCAGAATCTTTAATGGATGCAGTAACTGGGTTGGCCGGGTCGGGGCCTGCTTACGTAGCACTGGCGATCGAGGCTTTGGCCGATGGCGGTGTGGCGGCTGGGTTGCCTCGAGCTGTTGCTTCTCAATTAGCTCTACAAACGGTGTTAGGTACTGCTAAACTAATTGAAGTATCTCAGTTGCATCCAGCGCAGTTAAAAGATCGGGTGACTAGCCCGGGAGGAACGACGATCGCCGGGGTTGCAGCTTTAGAACAGGCAGGGTTTCGTTCGGCATTAATTGAAGCAGTCAAAGCAGCTTATCAGCGTTCTCGAGAATTGGGAAGTTAATTATCGGTTTGACACTCTAAAACTAAATCAAAGATTATAGTAATAGAATTCCTAGAATCGTTTATCTAAAGCCGTGTCAAGCGGCTACTATACGTCAAACACAATACTAGATTGTATTATTCGCTTTGCTTACTTTCACTTTGATGTTAAATTCGCTCCTTGATAAAGTATCTAATTTGCACCCCTAACGGTCGATCCGTTCACCTGTTGGCGGTCTGCATACGCGGTAGTGTGCTAGGTATTGCACCTATTCTTTCTCAAATCAACAGTTTTAGTTCAAGTAATGTTTGTATTCTAACAAACAATAATTCTTGAGTTTTAATTCCGGGAGGGGGTAGACAGCCTTCGTTTACTGATTAACATTGGCACTAACCGATAACTTTACTATTAAGGCTGTCTAACCTTTCCACCCTCTACAACTAAAAACCCTATCGCGCAACAAACGGAGTTTGTTTTAAACCGCTCTCGTTTTATAGTTGCAGTACCCTTAAAAGAATTACGATGGAAAGCCTGCCAAAACTTTATACTGAATTAGCCGATTGGTGGCATCTTCTTTCTCCTCCAGAAGATTATGCTGAAGAAGCAGAATTTTATCGTCAAGGGATTATCTCAGCTTGTCAATTTACGCCTCGAACTCTCCTAGAGTTGGGATCTGGAGGGGGAAATAATGCCTCCCATTTAAAGCAACATTTCGAGATGACATTAGTAGATATTGCTCCTGAAATGCTGGCAATTAGCCGTGAATTAAATCCCGAATGCGAACATATACAAGGGGATATGCGAACCCTTCGACTTAATCGCCAATACGATGCTGTTTTCATTCACGATGCGATCGACTATATGACAACGGCCTCAGATCTTCGCAGTGCAATTAGTACGGCATATCTTCACTGTAAACCTGGTGGTGTGGCTCTATTCGCACCAGACGACACTTTAGAAAGTTTTCAGCCTTCTACTACTCATGGGGGTAGGGATAGGGGAAATCGAGGGCTGCGTTATTTAGAATGGACTTGGGAGCGAAATCCTCAGCATAATACTTGTACTACGGTCATGGTTTATATCATGCGCCAGGGTAACGAAGTTGTTGGCTGTGTCCAAGAGCGACATTTATACGGTCTCTTCAGCAAAAACGATTGGCAAACATTTTTAACAGAAGCAGGATTTAAACCGCGATCGATATTGTTTGAATATAGCTCTGCTGAACTGGGATCGTCTGAGATATTTCTAGGACTGAAGCCAGCAAAATAAATCTCAATCCACTTTTGATTGTCTTTGTAGGAGCTTAAGTATTTTCTTGTAATTTTTCTCCGATCTTCGGTTCGACTCCAGCAACTA
>JASJCW010000057.1 GCA_030065265.1 Prochloraceae cyanobacterium | reverse complement strand
GTAGTCGTGAACTAGTGCTATTTTCATTATTTTAAATCTCTCTCTAAAATTAGTTTTAATTGATAATTTGGCAATATTTTTCTCATATAGACTGAATTATCCCTTCAGGCGAGCTTTAAATAAGACTTAAGTTATTTATTTGCTTTTGAAAGCTTAAATAAAAATATTAGGTACTACCTCAATCAATTTATTACAGCTTTATCTAAAAAGAATCAGAAAAAACACTGAAACAAAAAAAATAAAAATTCAAGATAGATCTATATTTTTGATAAATAATATACCGGCCAAGATCGATCTTAGTTTTGACAAAATAGCTGAAACGAATCATCAAGCGTTTCATGCTTCTTGAGATCGCTCGCTCGATTCGAGCGGCTATTTTAATTTTTTTTATTCTCTTACATTTTGGTTGTAGACGAAGAGCCAATTCAAGATAATTAAAAGTAACAAATAACTTTATGGTTTAAGGTTCAAATTAATCGATTCTTATTTTTTCTAAGAAGAATATAATAGAGAGTTTGTGGCTAAAAGGTATTTTGGTCTAAAAATAAGTCTACTTTTTGACAATTTAATTTTAAAATACTAAAATACAAAAGTTATTTATAATTGTAATTTTGGTAAAAAATTTGTTTTTTTTAGAAAAACTATAATACAATTTTTGTTTTTTATTTGAATCGATCGCTACATGAAACGAATTTTTTTTCTCTCAATAAATAATAAAAACCTACAATCTTGGGAACAAAATAGGAGAATATTCGTCTCCTTCAAAAAATAACCTTTAAGTTTTGTAAACAGTCTACCATTATAACGATTGTAAGATTAAAAGTCAAAGATTATTATTAAACACCAGAGGCTTAATTTATGGGTTTATAACTAAAAAAAACATTAAAATCTACTAGTTTTCGCGCAAATAACTAGGCAATTATACGGAATTTAAAGTATTCTTGTGACGTTTTATTATTAGCATGAATAAGTCAATTTTGAAGTGCTTCTCTAGAACAACACAAAAGTAGTTTAAACTAAAGCAATTTCAAAATCAAACTATTATCGAGTAGCAGCATTAATCGTTGCAGTGATTTGCATAATTATAATTGGATAGTTGAAATTTGAAAGATTATTGCTAAAGTAAATCAAGTAAGATAGCCAATATAATGTATCGATCTCGAAAACCTGGCTAAGTTAGCTTTTGAAGTTGTTGGAATGCCGATCTGCGATCGAGGTTTAACTTCTAATCTAGATTTTTACTCTTGTAGCTGCTGAGTGCAAAAATTGGCCCGCGATCGGAATATGTTACCAACATTTCTCAAAAAATTGAATCAAATATTTTTGCAAATCATACCAGTTCGCTTGGCAATCCTTTAGCAATATCGTTACTGTAACCTAATCTAACAAAACGGGCTTTTTCCGATAGCTAAGTTGTCATGCAAAAAGGGGAAAAAAGTGATTGACGATTAGCACACATAACAGATTTAACCTCTTTAATATCGATCCACTTCATCCCTAAACTAATCGGATCTAAATTGCGATCGAAAGCGGTATTTTCATCGTAGTAGGCCCCGTTTAAGTTAGCACCATTCAAATTAGCTTTTGTTAGATCTGCGCCATTAAGATAGGCTTCACACAGATCCGCTTCTCTGAGATCTGCACCGTGCAAACAAGTATTAATTAAATCTGCATGATGTAAGTTCGCTTTTTTTAAATCTGCATTTCTCAAGTCAGCTTCTTCTAGATAAGCATCTTGCAAATTTGCTTCTTCCAAACAAGCTTTGGTGAAATTGGTTTGCTTTAAGGAAGATTTTTCGAGATTGGAGTGATACAGGTTTGCGTTTTTAAAACTGCAATAATTAAGATGACTGTTTTGAAATTCCGCCTCTTTTAGTTCCGTTCGATTGAAATTAATGCCTTTTAAAACTTTATTATTCAAGCGAATATAATTTAATTTTAAGCGAGCAAAGTTTATTTCTCCAGCGAGATATCTTTCAATTAGTTTCTCTGAGAGACTGCAACTAGAGTCAGTGCTTTGCGACTGTTCGGATACGCTTTCTATAAAAAAGTCTATAGTTCCAGATTTTACCCATCCTTTAATTACAATTAATTGACCGAATTTAATCCAACATTTAGTTTTTTCTTTTTGTTTTTTTAAAACAAAGTCTATTTGCTCCTGAGTTACTAATCCCGATTCTTTGAGATAATAACCTATTCGTTTTCTACTTTTCTGACGCAACAAAATCGGCCATTTTTCCTTAAAGAAGTCGAGGGTTTCCTGTCTTATCCAGCCGCGATGAACTAAAATCTCTTCTATGTTTTCTTTGCCAGTATTTTTTGCTTCTTCTATTGCTAATTCTATTTGCTTTGTAGAAATTAAATGAGCTTCTTGAAGAGTTTTCTCTAGCTGCTTATCCCAAGACGGCTTCGATGTAACTTGTCTACCTATTCGATTTATCAGCATATATTTTCAAGGATGCAGAATGGTTTATGACTACCTAAATCAAATATAACTAAAATAAATTTTTGAAAAGATAGTTTGAGAATAAATCACACAACCTTAATTTTTTAAGTAATTTTCGCTAAATTATTTGGCGGTCTAAGTTGGCTTTTATTAAGATTTAGTCAGAAACTGTAGTTTATATTCCGATCGGCAAACGAGATTTCAATTCTTGCATATTAGTTTAATCTCCTTTGTTAAACTATCTTTACAAAATTGTAACTTTATTTTGTAAAAAATTCAAATTAATTGGGTTGACAAATATATCTTTCCATCTCTCGCTCGAGCCGCGAGATCCACCGATCGAGATCTTTATTCTCTGCATTCTCAAAGCAAACTGGGGGTGGAGGATCGCTAGCAAAATTAATCAATTTGATTTGACCTTTACCAATGGCGATAATGACAACTTCTTTGGTAGGGTCGTATCCGTCTAAAATACCTAATATTTCTCGAAATTGTGAATTAACTTGCTGATTGAGTTTTTCGATCGCTTCTCGCGAGCAAGCTACAAAATGAGGTTTGGGCTGAAGATCTATTCCCAAGGTGTTGTTGCGACTTCCCCATTCTTGTAGCAAACCCCAAGCTAGTGCTGCTAATTCTGGCTTATTTTCTCTGACAAAATCATCTAATTGATATCGCCAGCTATTTTCTGCATCATCAGGTGGGGTACTACTAAATCTCATTCCTTACTTCTCGAGTTTGAAAACTGGTGCTAGGGCGATCTCCTAACACCGCCATAATTTTCAGCGAACTTAATAATGTTCTACTTCTAACTGAGTTACTGCGATCGCCCAAAAACCAAAAGCAAACATTAAAGGCATCGGACATTGTAGATAGTAACTTAATCCGGTGGCAATTATTGTGATCGATACTGCTAAGATTGATAAGGTTCTCTCTTCTGGACACATTCCCTTTTGGGATTTAATCAATCTCAAAGTTTTTGGCGGTATTGGTTCTGGCATAACTGCGTTTGGAGGGAAAGCCCAATACATATAACTTTCTATAAATAGGTCTGTCCAACCGTTCTCATCACACCATTCTTTAATCCAATCGTCACAAAAATGCTTCATTTTTTTGGTAAACTGCTTAACTAATACGACTTTGTAAATGCCAGATTGAAGATGATAGTCAGGTTAGCAAAATCTTCTGAGGTTGAGAAGAGTTCTGTAAAGAAAGTTAATCGATTCTTATTGCTTACTTAAATATCTTCAATCTAAACTGCTTTTAATACTTTAAGGTCAAATGTAGGTTAAACTACTGAAATTTTTATGCTCTCTTTTGAAAATGTTTGAAAATGTTTACTTTGAAAGGAGCGATCCCCAATTTAGGCTCTTATTTTCTAAAACATATCTTTTTAAAAAAGACAAAAAATAAAGATTTTTTTAATAATTACAGTTTAATCTTTAGACCTGTTTTTAGCGATCTCGAAGAGATCCGGCTTCGTCGGCGCGTTATTTTAGCTGTTCGCAAATTAGTTCGGTACAAATATAATCGACTTGCAAATCCCAAGGGTCGCTCGGTAATTTAGGTAAATAAGCTTCATCAAAAACAATGCCGATAGTGGGCTTATTAGACCATTGCTCTAGACTTAAAAAGCGATCGTAAAAGCCGCCACCGTAACCCAAACGATAGCCAAAACGATCGATTGCAACTGCAGGAACTAAAATTAAATCTACTTCTTGTGAGGCTATGATTGGTGCTTGCGGTGACGGTTCGCAAATATTAAAATCATTCACTAATAATTTATCTCCAGTCTCCCAAGAATGCCAGTGTAGAGATTTACCCACGCAACGAGGAAATCCCCACTTGCGATCGCTTTTATTAAATAAAACTGAAAGATCTAATTCTTGTTTAAAACTAAAATAAGCTAAAACAGTTTTTGCCTTTTGAAATAAAGCTAAAGATTCGAGGCGATCGCAAACAAGATTGCTCTTTTCTCGCCAAACTTTGGTTGGATGCGATCGTCTTTTTTTAATCATTAAACGGCGCAGTTGAGCTTTATCTAAAAAATCTGTCACTATTTTTTTTCGCGGGAGTAAAAGGGTTTTTTAACGATTTTTGCTGGATAATTTTTACCCCTAATTTCAACAAATACTTCCTGACCTATTTTACTAGCAGATTTGGCCACGTAAGCTAAGGCGATCGCTTTTCCCAAAGTTGGAGATAAAGTCCCACTAGTAATGTTACCCACATGAGATCCAGCTAAGAATACTTTATAACCCTGACGAGCAATATAACGCCCTGCCATTTCAATTCCGACTAATTTTTTGCCTATCCCTGCTTCTTTCTGTTGTTCTAATTGGGATCTGCCAATAAAATCCCCTTTAGTATCCCAATGAATTAGCCAGCTTAAACCCGCTTCTAGGGGTGTAGTAGTTTCGTCGATATCTTGACCGTACAAACACATCCCTGCTTCTAAACGGAGGGTATCTCTAGCTCCTAGACCACAAGGGGTTACTCCAGCCTTTTCTAACGCTTCCCAGAGTTGAATTCCCGTTTCCGGGTCTAGCATGACTTCAAAACCATCTTCTCCTGTGTAACCGGTTCTGGCAATAAAGGCTTTGCTCTCAAAAATTTCCGTTTCGATATGACCGAAAGCTGCGATCGCATTTAAATCTCGATTGACGAAAGTTTGTAACGACTTTAATGCTAGAGGGCCTTGAATGGCAATTAAGACTTGTTGTGAAGAGAGATCTTCTAATTCAATTGCAGTAGATTGCAAATTTTCTAATAACCAGGTTTTATCTTTAGCAGTAGTAGCTGCATTGACGATCGCCAGCCCTTTTTCTTTTCCTAGTTGGTCTTTTCCTTGATAATAGAAAATAATATCATCGATAATTCCGGCAGAATGATTTAGTAAAACTGTATATTGAGCCTGGCCGGGTCGCAACTTTTCTAGGTCTGAAGGAACTAAAATTTGTAACTGCCTTAATAAATCTTGTCCTGTTAAAGCGAATTTTCCCATGTGGGATATATCGAACATCCCGACTGAAGTTCTGATAATTTGATGTTCTTGCTTGATTCCTTGATATTGGATTGGCATTTCCCAGCCAGAGAAGTCGATCGATTTTGCCCCTGCTGCGACTGCTTTTTCAAATAAAGGAGTGCGATAGCTTACTTTTTTTTTGTTATCTGATTCAACCACTGGTTAATTTGTGACTAAAAATTTATTGGCAGATTTGAAGCTTAAATGTATGACTAACAACTTTGAAAGATCGCCAGACATAGCTATTATTAAACTGAAATAGTCCGGGAAATTTTCCACATTCTATTAAAGATTAGTTTAGCTCGATTTGCCAATTTTTCTAAACCTAAATTCAAACTCTTGTTTGCGAACTTAATTTTTAGTAGATGTATTCGGATCTCGCAATCAAATCTCAATTCTATTTTGTTTCTATTTCAGCAGTTTGACGATCGTAGCTTTTTTAGTCTATTTAAGATTACTAAAAGTGTCAAATTCTATACTTCAAGCATTAAATTTATTTAAAAATAAAATAACCCAAAAAATATTAAAATTTTTCTGAGCGGCTCGGCGCGTCTGGAAACATTGAATTATAAATAACTATCTAGCTATTTTTCCCTTGCTTGCCGTAAAAATTAAGAGGATTATTATTGAATGGCAAAAATATTAATAACTCATCCGATCGATCCAATTAGTATCGAAAAATTAGCCCTAAAAAAAATTCATCCTAGTTTAAAACCAAAAAAAGAACTAACTCTGGTATCAGAAGAAGTGTTCTATGTCAACAATGGAGATGAGGAAATTTTTTACGTACCCAGTATTGCCATAAAACAAAAGCCAGACGAAGCGAACGATCCGAGTTTAGACAGTTTGACCCTAATTCTAGAAAATGTCAAGCCCGATGTATTAATAGTCGGGAACAATGCAGTTCCTGGCAAAGCGATTGCAGCTTGGCGCAAAGCAGTAGGAAAAGTAAAAAAACTTTTAGCAATAAGAAGAGGAGTTGATACCAGGGCAATAGATAAGCAAGCAGCTCGAAAAGAACGCGTGGCGATCGGTAATTTGCCCGGAATAAATTCGCCTTTTGTTGCCCGACACATGATAGAATACTTGAAAATATATCGAGCTTCATCTCGAAGTAAAATAGCAATTATTGGAGTAGGAAATATTGGTAAAAATATTGCTTTGCCGGCCATAAAACACGGTTTATCCGTGCATTTATTAAGTCCATCTTTGCAAGATTCAACAGTGGGAGAAAAAATTTTAAGGCAAAGAAAAATACCAGCAGATCGAGTTACTTGTGCCGATTCAACTGTTAACGCACTAGTAGATGCTAACTATGTTGCGATCGCCGTACCTTGGGAAAATAATGCTGGAGAAAAAAATAAAGATATTATTTCTTTAGAACACATTGAAAGTTTAGCACCCAACGCTAGAATTGTCTCCGCTTCGGTGCCGCGTATTTTTTCTGTAGCTGCATTAAGCTTGATGAACGATTTAGTAAAGCAAGAAAAAATTTACATTCGGATTGATACGGCAAAGAGGCGTGCGGTGGAAGCAAAAATAGACTATCCGAACCTAGATATCGGTCACGATCGAGCGTTCGCTAGTTCTGAATGCCAGCAAGAATTAGACAATGCTATGCTGCAAAAAGCAAGAAAATTTATTGAAAATAAAACCCTAGAATTAGTCAGATAAATAAGATTAATTCTTAAAGATCGAAGGAGGAATCTCATCCTCTTTCAAATTTTTGCATTGTTATAAAAAAATAAATAATTTAATATTTAGTTTAATAAAGTTAATTTGGAACTGACACCAGAATTTGATTGTCAGAAAAAGAAACACAAGGAGCAAATATGTCAAAAGAAAATCCTGCAAATCAACAACTCAAAAGAGAGTTAGGTTGGTTTGGGGCAACGACGATGGGACTGGCTTCTATTATTGGAGTAGGAATTTTTGTTAGCGTGGGTATTGCGGCCGGAAATTCGGGAGTCGCGGTAATCGCAGCTTTATTTATCGCTGGATTATTGTCCATTTGTAATAGTCTCAATTTCGCTCAACTAGCAGCGAATCATCCAGTTAGTGGCGGTTTGTACGAATACGGTTATAGATATTTAAATCCTTGGTTAGGTTTTACCGGAGGTTGGATGTATCTCTTAGGTAAAATTGCCGTAGCAGCGACAGCAGCTCTCGGTTTTGCAGGCTACCTCATCAATATTCTCGGACTTTCAGAAACAACTCCGATCGTCCCGATCGCCGAAACTGCAGTTATTATTTTAACTTTAGTAGTCTTGGGAGGAATGAAGCGATCGAAAAGAGTAACAACAATTATTCTCTCAATTACAATATCTTCTCTACTTTTCTTAGTTATAGCCGGTGGTGCGTTGCTACCCGCAAAAGGATTTCAATATTTGTCATTTTCTCAAATCAATACTGATTCTTTTCTATTCAATTTTCTCCAATCGATCGCCTTACTTTTTGCTGCCTATAATGGAGCGGGACGGATCGCAACTCTAGGTGAAGAAGTAACCGAACCGAGAAAAAACATTCCCAGAGCGATTATACTGACCCTTGGGATTGTAGTTACCTTGTATATAGCAGTTGCAGTAGTTAGTGTTGGTTCGATCGGTGCAGAAGGTTTAGCATCGGCAACAGTAGTCCAAGCAGCACCTTTAGAAGTAGTAGCTGAAAGCTTTGGTATTCCTGGTGCGGCAACTGTTTTAGCCATCGGTGCAACCGCAGCGATGTTAAGCGTGCTTTTAAGTATTATTCTCAGTTTATCCCGGGTTTTCCTGGCAATGGGAAGACGAGGAGATATGCCAGGCTTTTTGGCACAATTAAAAGGGGAACAAACCCAACCTTACGGAGCGATAATTTTAAGCGGTACTGTTGTGGCTTTATTAGTATTAACTGGAGATGTAGCTACTACTTGGTCTTTTGGAGCTTTTGGCGGTTTGTATCGCTGCGTAATTGGTAGTATGGCAGCACTTCAACTTAAAGATGATGAAAGATTATATCCGAGATGGTCAACCTGGTTGGCACTCTTATCTTGCGTCTTTTTAGCCTTCTGTATCGATTGGCAAATTTGGATAATTGGTTTTGCTTTAATTGGTTTTGGCATACTTTGGCATACTGGCATTCAACAGTTGAATCTGGTTGAAAGTTCAAAGTCTGAAGTTGCTACCCAAAAGCCTAAAGTTACTTCGTAGCAAGATTAGTTTTTAGTGGAGCTTTTTTAAATAATTTTTCTCAAATTTTCTATAAGTCCGTAACAATAAAGGGAAGAGTTTAACCTCTTCCCTCTGATAATTGCGATCGTTTTTACTGTTTTTATCTTCTTTTTTGCCTTCTGGCGAGTCTTTTAATTTTTTACGGAGCATCTGCTGTCGTTTTTTAAGCTGTCTTTGTCTGGCAGATCCGCCTTTTCCTTTATCGTTTCTTCCCTGTCGTCTGGGAGATTCCCAGCGTTTTAATCTTTGTGACATTGTTTATTACTTTTGTATTTTTCTTGATTATAGCGCGATCTAATCCTAAATATGGAACGGCGATCGCTACCCTCGAAGCAAAAAATTATTAACAACCATGAGCGATCTTAAAATAGCCTGAGAATATTTTGAGGATAAATCTGTGAAAAGGCGAATATTAATTACTTCGGTTGCGATCGTCTTGGCTTTAATTCTTAGCTCTTGTAGAGCATTATGGAACTTATACTATCATCCTGGGTTTGCCAAAGATGTTACAAATCTGCTTGAAAAACGTGCCGGAGTTAAAGTTAATCCTAGATGCAGTCTGATAACTCGGACTCCTTCTGGTACTTGCATTTTTAAGGGTTCGCCTAAATTAGTTAATAAGCTGGTTGAGAGTTTTAATCTCACTCAAACAATACATTTTTCTGCTGCGATCGAGATAGAAACTACAGAGATTCCCAGTATGCTTAAGCAGCGTTGCGATTACTTGCCAGAGTTTGACGGTCAAAAACCGACTCAAGCTTACGAAAACAAGCGAGGTGAGGTAATTTCTGCCGATGATTCATCTACCGTTGGTTTCACCGAATTTTATCTTTATCATCGAACCGATACGAATAGAATATGTCTGCAACTTCTTTATGATGTTAATTTAATGCTTTTTTGAATCCAATTTTGATAGATAAGGCCAATAAAGAATTGCAAATCTATTTGACAGTTCAATTTAACATCAGCTAGCTCGATCGCTAATCTATAGCAGTAGGACGATCGAGATAATTATCTCTGGGATCGCACCAGAAAGTTAAAGATGCAATAATTTTTCGATTAGCTTGTTGCCACTTCATTCCATTATCTAGGTTCGATCGCTTCAAAAACTATTGCGATCTCGAAACAGTCGCATCAGAGATTAATAAACTTCCTAATCTATGGTTAGATTACCAAACATTAAAAAAGTGGCAGGAAAATAAAATCCGTACCACTCGATCGCAAATTCAAAAAAGTTCTAAGTTAAATATTAAACAACTTAGTAACGGCTAGCACCGGGTTTGTGAACGATAAAGCTAACAGTTTGACATTGTTTGATATTGTCAAAACCAATTACGCGGATGTAGCAATTGGAATTTTCACCGCGACATTCGCGAACTTCGTTGAGAACGTCTTGAGTGCTTCTAGCGTTGAATAAAGGTAATTTCCAAAGAGTCCAGTGGTGGTCGCTGGGTAAAGGATTTTCTTCAAACTCAACTGCAGGGATATAACCTTGATCCAAAATGTATTGAACTTGCTTGGCAATCTGTTGATCTGTTAAAGGGGGTAAATAAGAAAGGGTTTCGTAACGACGCTCTTTAGGTAATGTTTTCATGACTTTTGTTGGTATAGGTTAATATTGCTTATTCAGAAGACCGATCGCGATCGGTGTCGTTTAAAGGTAAATTTGAGGCGGATGAAGATTGGGTCAGGCGTTCGAGAAGATGACGACGATGTTCGAGGTTAGCCTGTTCTATTCCGCTACATACCATTTCTGGAATAAACTCGAGAACTTCATCCGCTAGGTGTTTTCTGACTGTCATGATCCGCATGACCAACTCTTTATTTTCCAACATCAATCCTTGAATGTATTCCTCGCTATTTTGGATTTTTGTTTTTGAGGAATAATTCCTTAACCAGATCGCCCCCTGTGGATTGGTTTCTGATAGTTGGTCTATTATGGTTCGCACTGCTTGATACGTCAGATAACTTTGTAAAACCTTGGCGGTGTCTTTTGCTACTTTTTTCTGATACATCGATTTATCACCTTCCCCAATCGGGACTCTTTCGCAAAGTTGTTAGTTAATAGCGATTTGTAATGCCTAAAAACTAACAACTATTTCCTGCTTAGAGTGTATCCATAGCCTCAAATTCAAATTTAATTTCTTTCCATAGTTCGCAAGCAGCAGCTAGTTCGGGAGACCAACGTGCAGCTTCGCGAATTACGTCGTTACCTTCTCTTGCTAGAGAACGACCTTCGTTGCGAGCTTGGATACAAGCCTCTAAAGCCACGCGGTTAGCGGTTGCACCGGGAGCGTTACCCCAGGGGTGTCCTAAAGTACCACCACCAAATTGCAAGCAGGAATCATCACCAAAGATTTCTACTAATGCAGGCATGTGCCATACGTGAATACCGCCAGAAGCTACGGGCATTACACCAGGCATAGAAGCCCAATCTTGAGTGAAGAAAATACCGCGAGAACGATCTTCTTCAACGTAGTCTTCGCGCATTAGGTCGACGAAGCCCATAGTGATACCGCGTTCACCTTCTAGTTTACCAACTACAGTACCGGAGTGGAGGTGATCGCCACCAGACATCCGCAAGCATTTTGCTAAAACGCGGAAGTGAATACCGTGGTTTTTCTGACGGTCGATTACAGCGTGCATCGCGCGGTGAATGTGTAAGAGAACGCCATTGTCTTGACACCAACGAGCTAAAGTAGTGTTAGCTGTGAAACCACCAGTTAAATAGTCGTGCATAATGATTGGAGTGCCGATTTCTTTCGCGAATTCAGCACGCTGCATCATTTGCTCTAAAGTAGGAGCGGTAACGTTGAGGTAGTGACCTTTAATTTCATTAGTTTCCGCTTGTGCTTTTTCAATTGCTTCTTGAACGAATAAGAAGCGATCGCGCCAGCGCATGAAGGGCTGAGAGTTAATGTTTTCGTCATCTTTGGTGAAGTCTAAACCACCGCGCAAACATTCGTAAACTGCTCTACCGTAGTTTTTCGCAGATAAACCTAGTTTAGGTTTGATAGTACAACCTAGTAGGGGACGACCGTATTTGTTTAATTTGTCGCGCTCTACGTTGATACCGTGTGGAGGGCCTTGGAATGTTTTTAAGTAAGCTACTGGAATTCTGAGGTCTTCTAGACGTAAAGCACGCAATGCTTTAAACCCGAATACGTTACCTACAATCGAGGTAAGCATGTTAGTTACAGATCCTTCTTCAAACAAATCTAAAGGATATGCAACAAAACAAAAATATTGATTGTCTTCGTTAGCAACTGGCTCGATATCGTAGCAACGACCTTTGTAACGATCTAGGTCAGTTAAGTTATCTGTCCATACTGTAGTCCACGTTCCTGTGGAAGATTCTGCTGCTACTGCTGCACCTGCTTCTTCTGGAGGTACTCCAGGCTGGGGGGTCATTCTGAAGCAAGCAAGTAGGTCTGTATCTTTGGGGGTGTAATCGGGAGTGTAATAGGTCAGGCGGTAGTCTTTTACTCCAGCCTCGAACCCAGCTTTAGATTGTACCATTTTAGTTATTTCTCCATCAATAAAACGCTTATTTTTCTATTAGATCGAGGGCTATGACTGCAGTCAACCTCTAACTAAAAAAATGTTAAGAAAGATAGCAAACTTCTTGAAAATTACCAAGTTAACAGTCAACAAAGACTATTTTTTCTTTCCTTATTTTCAGGTTTTCATCTTAACACAAAGTTTAGTTTTTTTTTCACGATCTTTTTAGTTTTGAAATGTTGTTGCGCCTTTAATTGTCTTTTTTATCGACTCGCGCTCGAATTGCTTTTTGTTTTGCTTTTTTTTTCGGTCGAATTAAATTAACTAATACTTAGTTAATTAACGTCACAAAAAGTAACAAAACTCAATTTTGTGCTGTTAGTTATTTGCGATACATTGAATTAGCAAAATACTAATAGCAACTATTAATTTTACTTTTGTTCTGGAGGAGAAGAATTGAAATTTTGACCTTGAGGAAAAAGGGTGACTAAGAGCTGATTGACGTATAGTTTGCCAAAAATAGCAGCACTTTCACTTTTTTCTCCAGCTTCATCTTGCTGGTTATTATCGTCGCTCGAATCGTTTTCTGAACTACTCAAAGATGGTTCTTCAACAACGATTTCTGATTCTTCAATTTCTTCTTCTGCCGTAATAGTCTCAGAATTTTCAGCAGCTTCAGAAGCTATTTTAAACTCTAGTTTGCGCTCTGCAACAGGTGTTTGTGAATTCGACTCTTTCGGGGAATCTCCGTTAATTTCTTCTCCATCTAATTCAGTATCTATTTGACGAGAAGTGTCGCCAATTAAAGAGCCTGCCGCTATTACTTCTCTAGCCTTGACAGAAGCATTAAAGATAGTGGTTGTTGCTCCAATACAAGAGCCTTCGCCGATAGTTACTTCGCCAATTACTAATACTCCAGAACCTAAAACAGCACCATTTTCTATTGCGATCGTTCCTTGATAAGCATTGATAATAACGCCCATACCGAGACAAACTCCTTCGCCGATCTCGATGCGACTGTTAGGGGCTGCTTGTAAAATAACTCCAGGAGCTATTGCCGCGCTCGGATGAACGATAACATCACCACTTAGGTAATTATCGGAACGATTTACTAATGGTTGCAAGGGCGGCAGGTACATAAAACAGAACAAAGATGTTTTGGTATTGGGGAAATCTGGGACTGGGGAAACGAAAATGGTTGATTGTCAAACTCTTTTCGATATTTCCCGCAGTTTCAACTAAGAATGAATTCCCCATGAATTGGCTGATTAAGGACGTTGAACTATCTTCTCGGATACGCGACGTTTGGCAACCGGATCGATACCGAGCAAGCGGACGTATTCCCCTTGATGATCTAAGAGACATTTTTCGAGATGTTGAATTACATCTGCTTCTCTTTGAGATTCGATCGCCGCACAACTTTGCCAAGATTTGGTTTTAAAACGGCGTTTGTCGGCGTGTTCTGTGCCGATTTTATAGCCTTGGGATAGTAATGATTTAATTTGTTGCAGGGTTTCTGCATCTAAACTACTGCGGCTGTAACCTTTACCGTTGCTAGCTCCATTGCTGCTAACTCCGTTGCTGTAGCTGTTGTTAGTTGTGACTGATGTTGTCGATCGCGCTGCAGTGCTGGAATTAACTTGTGCTTCGGGTCTTTGAATAATTTGTTGGTGGACTCTTCTGCGAGCTTTGGCATCGATACCGAGCAAGCGGACGTATTCTCCTCGATGATCCGAAAGGCATTTTTCCAATGCTGCGATGACATCGCTTTCTCTTGAAGAATCAACCGAAGGACAACTTTGCCAGGATTTGGTTCTAAAACGACGTTTGTCAGCATGTTCGCTGCCAATTTTATAGCCTTGAGACAATAAAGAGCGGATTGTTTTAACTACTTCATTGTTCAAACCACTGTTGCTGCTGTAAGAACTACTGCTGTTGCTAGCTGCAACATTACTGCTGCTGTAAGAACTACTGCTGTTGCTAACAAAACTATCTTCGGGTCTTTGAATAATTTGTTGGTGAACTCTTCTGCGAGCTTTGGCATCGATACCGAGCAAGCGGACGTATTCTCCTTGATGATCTAAGAGACATCTTTCTAATCCGGCAATGACATCGCTTTCTCTTGAAGAGTCGATCGGGGCACAACTTTGCCAAGATTTGGTTCTAAAACGACGCTTGTCGGCGTGTTCTGTGCCAATTTTATAGCCTTGGGATAGCAAGGAGCGTATGGTTTGCATGACTTCGTTGTTTAAACCACTGCCACTGTTACTAAATTTGCCGCTAGTGCTATTGCTGCTGTAACTAGCAGTTTTCTTGTACCCGTTGCCGTTACTGCTGCTAATGTTAGCAGTTTCTCCTGGTCTTTGGATAATTTCTTCGACTATGCGACGTTTGGCAATCGGATCGATACCGATTAAGCGAACGTATTCGCCTGGATATTCTGCTGTGGTTGCAGCTAATTCTGCCATAACTCGATCTTCACTTTGGCTGTTGATCGAGCTACCGGTTTGCCAAGATTTGGTTTTAAAACGTCGTGCAGAAGCGTGTTCTGTGCTTATTTTATATCCTTGAGACAGGAGACTTCTGACCTGCGCTCTGATATCTTGATTTAAACTCATATTTCCTACCGAACTTTTTTGGTTAGTCTGATTAATATTTTCGTCGGAATTGTTGGAATCGTTTTGTATAGTATTAGTACGATGAAAACTTTTCCCGCTCCCATAACCAATTCGTAAAGCTTCGTTAATTTCGATTACATGATCGGCAAAACTGCGATCGCTTTGCCTGACATCTGGTAAACGATCTGCTTGCTGCTGATTGGTTATTATTGCTCCAGAAGGAACGTATTTTCCTGGAGCTATTTCTACATCTTGAACTAGAGCGTGCATCATCACAATACATCCCGAACCTACTCTGGCATTGAATATTGTGGAGCGAAAGCCGATAAAGCAGCGCTCGCCAATATATGCCGGGCCGTGAATTAAGGCCATGTGAGTTATGCAGGTCTTTGCGCCGATCCAGACTGAATATTCTCGATCGTCGTTGCCAATTACCCGGCCTTTCTCTAGTCCGTGAATTACAACTCCATCTTGAATGATGGATCTTTCTCCAATATAAAAGGCAGTTCCTTCATCTGCTCGAATTGAAGTACCGGGGGCGATCGTTACTTCAGGGCCGACTTTAACATCTCCAATTAAATTGGAAAATGAATGTATCCAGGCACTCGAATCGATCTGGGGTTCGGCTAAGTCTTTTGACCAGGGAGTTGGAGGAGCCGCATTTTCGCGGGCTACCATCTGCTTGTACCTCCTTAATTTATTGCCGGATTTTTGTTTGTAATTTAAAGGGCTTTGCCCTTGAAGGCAGAGGGCAGAAGGATTTTGCTTCAAACTCCGATCCTTCTTAATTCTTCCATCAAGCCATCACACCTTGTCCCGAAGGGACTTTAACTGAGTCTTTGACGATATTCGTCTCGTTTGCTGTAGAGCATCCGATTGTCGATCGTTACCGTATCGATAATTCCAACCACTAATGCATCTAGGGGGCGGTTTTCGTTACCGTCTTCAGTTCTGGCCGCACTCCCTCTGGTGACCAACACCCATTCATCGATACCTGCTCCTACCCTATCTCCGGCAACTTCGTAGTTGGGCAAAACTTCGCCGTTTTCATCGATAAATTGCAATAGGAGCAGTTTTACCCCTGTAAGGCTGCGACTTTTATGGGTGCTAACTACCGTGCCTCGTACTTTGGCAATTTGCATTTCTTATAGATAAGATTATGGTCTTCTTAATGGCATGGGGTTAACGCTTTCTCTGAATTGCTCTACTGCTTCTGTGTAGCGAATTGGTAGAACGTATTCTAGGTTTTCGTGGGGACGAGCGATAATGTGATTTGAGAGAACGCGTCCGCCGTTCACTCTTTTGACGTTCTCTATTCCGGCCGATACGGAAGCTTGGACTTCGGATACGTCACCTCTGACAATCACCGTAACTCTTCCCGAACCGATTTTTTCGTAACCAACTAAGGTAACGCGAGCAGCTTTTACCATCGCATCTGCTGCTTCTACTACTGCTGGGAAACCTTCGGTTTCTACCATTCCTACTGCAATTGACATTAATTTTACTCCTGGAATTTTATAGTTGTTGCTCTTTTAGATCCGATCGCCTTTTAGATAAATTTGATAGTGCGATCGCGATAGCTGTTAGTCCGTATTAATACGCTCGGAATTGCTCTACTTCTTCTGTGTAACGGATTGGTAGAACGTATTCCAAGTTTTCGTGGGGACGGGCAATAATATGGTTGGAGAGCACCTCCCCTCCATTCACTCGATTGGCTGCGTCTATTCCGGCCGATACGGAGGCTTGGACTTCGGATACGTCACCTCTGACAATCACCGTAACTCTTCCCGAACCGATTTTTTCGTAGCCAACTAAAGTAACGCGAGCAGCTTTTACCATCGCATCTGCTGCTTCTACTACTGCTGGAAACCCTCTAGTTTCGATCATTCCTACTGCGATTGGCATTTTTGATTTTCCTCTTCGATCTAAGCTTAATTAAACTAAATAAGTGTCAATTTCAATCCTAAATTGACTGTTTTTTATCAACTTGTTTTCCTATTATTTACCCAGCAATTGAAATTAATGACTCGATTAAATCAGATCGGAGTAAATTACAGGTCATTCTGAATTTTACCCCGATACCAACTCTTTTTTTCATTATCGAGCTGGAAAAAAAATTCACGGGGATTGCTATTTTATCTTTCTTAAATAAGAATAAGAAACCTTCACGCTTTTGACAATATAGATCGCGATGATATTTTTTAATGGCACAGTTAATGAAAATTAATACTTACGCGATCTTTGGGATCTGTGATTCAAATCGGTATGCTCTGTTTTATAATCTTTTTATAATATTAAGGGTCAACCAGCCAGGATCGAGGAACTTAAGAGAAATTTGGTCGATCTCAAAGTAAAAAAGACCAATAAGCAAAAATACGCATCAATCTTGCTCGAGGATAAAAAATCAAAAGGGTAGCGATCGAGCAAAAATTAAAATTTTTAGGGAGGAAATTGCTGAAATAATTGAATAAAAAAAAGACGCTCAGTCGATTGTGATTTTAGCAACGGTCAAATTAGATTTTTTCTCTGAAAAATTCTTTTAGTCCCAACCCAATTTTACTCGATAGGAATAACAAAAAATAACCTATTCCGAAGATAACTGGTACTATAGCCATTCGATCGTTAAATTTTGCAAATAACCCAAATTTTGAAATTTCATAAATAGAAAGGTAGTATTATTAATGAGAGATTTTCTACTACAAAACTGTTGGTTAGTACCCTTTTACGGCTTAATTGGGGCATTAATCAGCTTACCTTGGTCTTTAGGATCGATCCGGCGTACTGGAGGCCGGCCAGCAGCATACGTAAACATATTAATGACGGCGATCGGATTTTTGCACGGTTCGATCGCGTTCGCGGCAATTTGGTCGCAACCGACACAAAACATCAGACAAACCTTTGAATGGTTGCAAGTTGCCGATTTAGATATATTCTTAACCGTAGACATATCACCAGTTAGTTTAGGTGCATTAGAGTTAGTAACGGGAATTAGTTTGCTGGCTCAAGTTTATGCCTTGGGCTACATGGAAAAAGACTGGTCTTTGGCGAGATTTTACGGTTTGATGGGCTTTTTTGAAGCAGCATTAGGGGGCATTGCGATTAGCGATCATTTACTATTGAGCTACGCACTCTTAGAAATGCTCACCCTTTCGACTTACTTGTTAGTCGGTTTTTGGTACGCACAACCCCTAGTAGTCACCGCAGCTAGAGATGCATTTTTAACCAAAAGAGTCGGAGATATTTTACTGTTGATGGGTATTGTGACCTTATCGGCAGAAGGTGCGGGATTGAACTTTAGCGACTTGGCTAGTTGGGCGGAAACTTCCCCTCTAACACCGATAGCAGCAGCTTTATTAGGATTAGCTTTGATTGCCGGGCCGACGGGTAAATGCGCCCAATTTCCTTTAAATTTGTGGTTAGACGAAGCGATGGAAGGCCCCAACCCGGCAGGAATTTTGAGGAATTCAATCGTTGTCTCGGCTGGTGCTTACGTACTGATTAAACTGCAACCAGTATTTACTCTTTCTCCAGTATCTTCGATCGCCCTAATTGGAATTGGTTCGGTAACTGCGATCGGAACTTCTTTAATGGCACTAGCTCAAATCGATATTAAAAGAGCTTTATCCCACTCAACGAGTGCTTATTTAGGTTTAGTGTTCATCGCCGTAGGTTTGGGCCACGTTGACATTGCCTTTTTACTACTTTTTTCCCACGCGATCGCCAAAGCATTACTCTTTATGAGCATTGGCGGCATAATCTTAACCACCAGCAACCAAAATATTACGGAAATGGGCGGTTTGTGGTCGAGAATGCCAGCAACTACAACAGCATTCGTCGTCGGTGGAGCGGGTTTAGTTGCTCTGATGCCGATGGGAATGTTCTGGACGATGGATAAATGGCTCGACGGTGATTGGCAAGTGTCTTGGTGGTTGTTTGCGATTCTCTTATTCGTGAATGCAGTTTGCGCGATGAACTTGACAAGGGTTTTCCGTCTGGTGTTTCTTGGCAAACCGAGGAGCAAAACACGCAGATCTCCCGAAGTTGTTTGGTCGATGGCTCTACCAATGGTGACTTTAACCGTAATAGCTTTATTAGTCCCTTCAGTACCCCAATCTTGGTCTTTTTGGTTGAGCTTGACACCGCCATTAGATAATAGCGATAGCTTAATAACTCAATTAGCAACTCCGGGGTTAATAGCTTCTGGGGTAATTGGCTTGATTTTAGGGGCGACAATGGAATTACGTCGTGCCGATGCCAGACCAATTCAAGTTTACTTGCGCTTTTTCCAAGATTTATTCGCCTACGATTTATATATTGGCAAAGTTTATAACTTAACTGTCGTTTGGGCTGTAGCTGCATTATCTGAATTAACAGCTTGGATCGATCGCCTCGTAGTCGATGGTATTGTCAATCTAATCGGTCAGATAACGATTTTTGGCGGCAATACTCTCAAATACAACGTTTCAGGATCTTCTCAGTTTTACGTGCTCACGATTTTACTCGGGATGAGTTTGTTGTTGGGCTGGTTCGCTATTACGGGCCATTGGTCTGGAACAATTGCTGATTGGTTATCTTCTTCAAGTTCGTAAGGAAAAAAAATGCTCAGTGCTTTAATTTTATTGCCATCGATCGCAGCCGCGATCGTCGGCTTTTTACCTAAAAATATCCGGGCCGATCGCCCCCGTCAAATCGCTTTAATAGCGGCGATCGCCGTATTAGTCTTAAATCTAGTCTTAGTTGTCGGTTACAATCCTAACAGTGAAGATTTACAGTTTGTTGAAAATTTAACTTGGATCGAATGGTTAGGACTTAACTATCATCTCGGAATGGATGGCTTGTCTTTTCCTTTGGTGTTTTTAAATAGTTTACTGACTGTAATTGCTATTGTTGCCACTAAAGAATCGATCGAGCGTCCGCGATTTTATTATGCAATGCTGTTAGTTCTTTCTGCTGGAGCAGTAGGAGCTTTTTTAGCGCAAGATTTATTGCTGTTTTTCTTGTTTTACGAAGTAGAAATTATTCCCCTCTATTTCTTGATTGCTATTTGGGGAGGAGAAAGACGGACTTATGCGGCGATGAAATTCCTGCTTTATACGGCATTTTCAGGAATTTTAGTCCTAGCATCTTTTTTAGGCATAGTTTGGCTGAGCGGCGCAAATACCTTTGATTATGAAACTTTGCGATCGCAGGGTTTGCCAGTAGCCACGCAAGTAGTTTTGTTAATACCCTTATTAATTGGCGTATTAATTAAAATCCCGATCTTTCCTTTCCATACTTGGCTTCCCGACGCGCACGTTGAAGCTTCTACCCCGATTTCGGTTATTTTAGCCGGCGTATTGCTTAAATTAGGCACTTACGGTTTATTGCGGTTTGGTGTCGGTTTATATTACGAAGGTTGGTTGGCTGTTGCTCCGACTATGGCTACACTAGCGGCGATCAGTGCTTTATACGGAGCTTGCTGTGCGATCGCCCAAACCGATATGAAAAAGGTGGTTGCTTACTCTTCGATCGCCCACATGGCTTATATTCTTCTAGCTGCGGCTGCTTGCACTCCTTTAAGCTTGACTGCTGCTGTTTGTCAGATGGTCAGTCACGGTTTAATTTCTGGCTTACTCTTTTTATTAGTAGGTATAGTTTACAAAAAAACTGGCAGCCGCGATGTAACTGTTTTAACTGGTTTGCTCAACCCAGAAAGAGGCTTACCTTTAACGGGTAGTATGATGATTCTAGGGGTAATGGCTAGTTGCGGTATCCCGGGTATGGTCGGATTTATTGCTGAATTTCTAGTTTTTAGAGGCAGTTTCCCTGACTATCCAGTACAAACTCTTTTATGCTTGGTTGGTAGTGGCTTGACTGCGGTGTATTTCTTACTAGTCGTTAACCGCGTTTTCTTCGGTCGTTTAACTCAAAGTTTAGCCAAACTAGAGCCGGTTTTATTAATTGAAAAACTTCCGGCTTTAGTGTTGATAGTTCCTATTTTCATTCTCGGGCTTCAACCTAGCTGGATGGTACGCTGGAGCGAAGTAGAAGCTACGGCTTTAGTCAAAACAGACCAGCAAATAACGATCGCAAAAGCTAAGTCAGAACAAAATCAAGATTTCGAGACTAATCTTATTTCTGCAAATGAGATTGGGATATCGGAGCAAATAAAAAGCAATTAGCAAACAGATTTTATTGCCCTTTTCCGATCTCGGTGAGACTTTAGAGCGACTCAAAAAAAGGAGTCTCACCTCCATATTTTCCTTAATAACTTTTTTCTAGATTAGCAATGGTTACTACTAAGATCGAACCTTCCAAACATCCTTTAGCCGAATACGTTCACCGTTTAGAATCTGGAGATGCACTATTAAAAGATTCTCCAGATAATGTCCTCGAAGTTGTCGGCATTTTACACAGTTATGGTGTTGTTTTAGATGCTTATTCTAATAATTTGTGCTACATTGCTGACAATCAATTTCTAGTTTTCTTTCCTTTTTTCAAGTATTTTAACGGCAAAGTTACTAGAGAAAAACTATTTAAACATTGGTGGCACGATCGCATTAATTACGAATATGCAGAGTATTGCATGAAATCGATGATGTGGCACGGTGGGGGTGGTTTAGATGCTTATTTAGATTCGCCAGAGTTTAATAAAGTAGTTAAAGAACTAATTCAGGCTAAATTTAAATACAATCCTTTCATGCTCTTCCTCGATCGCGTTTTTGTCGATTTTTTACCGGAACAGATGCGTCAAATGGCTTACTATAGCGGTTTGGGCCAGTTTTGGCGGGTAATGAGCGATATCTTTATGAGTTTGAGCGATCGCTACAATAAAGGGGAAATTAAGACGATTCCCGATGTAGTCAAACACATTCTCGACGGCTTAGTGGCCGATGCAGCTAAACCAATAGTATATAAAGTCGATCTCGGCGGAAAAACTTACGAAATTATTCCTAAATCTGCCGGCATAACTTTTCTAATGGATACTGGTGTACCTTATGTCGAATCTATTTTCTTTAGAGGCACTCCTTTCCCCGGTACGATTTCTTACAACGCTCAAGCTTATCAAATCCCCCACGATCAAGGTAAATTTGGCTATGGAGCTTTATATGCCGATCCTTTACCGATCGGATCTGCTGGGATTCCTCCAACTTTATTGATGCAAGATATGCGTCACTATTTGCCAGATTATTTACACGAATTTTATCAGAATAGTGTTCGTAAAGAAGGGGATTTACGGATTAAAATTTGCGAAACTTTCCAAAAATCAATGTTTTGCGTCACCACTGCAGCTATTACTGGTTTAGCTCCCGCACCTTTTGATACTTCCGATCCAGAAGAACAAAAAGCTAATCGCACTTATTTAGAAAGTTGGATGGATCGTTTTATGACTTCTGAATTGGTTAATGCTAATAATCGTTAAAAAAGTAATCCCAATTCTGTAAGGCAATAGGCAATAGGTAATAGGCAATAGAGGGAATTGGTATAAGTTTTACTTCTGCGATCGCACAAAGATTACAAATTTAACGATCGAATCGCCCCAATTTAATTAGGTTGGGGTTTTTTATTTTATGGCAGTTTGGAGCGATCCCGCAGGGATCCGCTAGCTTGCGCTGCACTTCGTGTACGCGGTGCGTATTTTTAATACCATTTCTATTTAATATTGTTACAGTTGGGCGGTCAGCGGTCAGCGGTCAGTGGTCTGGCTCTTGAGAATAATTTATTGTGTCTGTAGCTTCATTTTTCAGAAATGGTATAAAATTTAATCCCTATTTAACTTTTGGGGAGTTTGAGGGGCTATAAGTCCCGCGCTGTAATCAAAGATTACAGCGTCGGGATACATGGACACCTCAAGCAAACTTGAGGGTTCGATGCCCGATAAGTTGGCAAATTAGAGCCATATTCTAACAAGACAATAAAATCTGTTAGAATATATTTATGGAAAGCAGAACTTACACATA
>JASJCW010000372.1 GCA_030065265.1 Prochloraceae cyanobacterium | reverse complement strand
CACTTCGTCAGCTAGCATCGCTCTGCCGCCTAACTGCTTAATTACTTTTTTGGCTGTTTCTATTTGATACCAGTGTCGATCTATTTTTAATTCTGGTAAGCACAGTAGTTCGTCGTAATCGGCTAAGACTTTTAACTTTAATAATTCTAATCTGGCTTGATAAACTTTGAGGGGACTTACTTGACCTTTTTTGAGAGCAACGGCTGCTTGAGAATTTTTAAACTGAAACGAATATGAAGCCTGTTGTGACACGATCGCTCTCCTCAATTGCGAATATCCCTCAAAAATTTCTCTCTAATTGCCAGAATTTATGAGATTTTTTTCAGGAAATCAATCATATTAAAATCCTATCATATTCTCAGTTTTTTCAAAGACAATTAGCTCTTATTCAATAGTTCTTTATATTTTCAAGAGCTACGCTCTTCATACCGTCCGCTACGCGTTGCGCTTTCGCTCTCAATCAATTTTTTATTCAAATTTATTTCAAAATATCTCTAATTTCTCAAGATTTTAATCTCAATTTTACTGAGACTTTAGCTATTAGAATTTACCAAATTTTACTCAAATCTAAAATAAAACCAGGGAGAATATTTTCTCCTGATAAATTAGTTGGACAATCTAATATTTCTCGATCTTGCCCTGGACGATAAATGGTGACTTTCTTATTAATAGGATCTATCAGCCAGCCTAAGAGTGACCCGTTATCAAGATACTCCAACATTTTCTTTTGCAGCGTTTCTAAATTATCCGTTGGCGATCTTAATTCGATAACAAATTCAGGACAAAGAGGGGGGAATTTCTGCTTCTGCTGAGATGTTAGGCTGTTCCAGTTCTGATTTGATACCCAAGCCACATCTGGTGAACGAACAGCACCATTTGGCAATCTAAATCCAGTTGATGAATCAAACGCTAATCCTAGCTGAGTGAGATCCGTCCAATCTAATAATTGTGCGGCAATTCTCAAATTTCGATATCCTGTTTCTCCTCCAGTTGGTGGCATTACTATCATTTCTCCATCTTTTGTCAGCTCTAAACGTAAATCAGAGTTGGCGATCGCCAGTTTTTCAAATTCGCGATCGCTTACGTGAGAATGAATTTTAACCCCTTCAGGAATATTCAGAGTAATCATTAGAATTTAAATACTAATCGGCTTTCAGTTTGAGAATTAGAAAATCGCTCAGACCTACCTGAAGTATAGAATATGAGCAATTTGATAGAATACGTAAGTACAAAAATAATTGATTTATGGACTATAAAGACCAATTTCTCTGGAATCGCAGCGTTGAAGTCGTCGTTATTTGCGATCGAGCAATCGATGAATTTAATTTCGAGCCGGGAAATTTTACCCTAGCTTCAGAAATCAAACGTTTAAGTACAAGAATTCCTGTATTGTTGGCTGAGGATTGGAATGAAACAGGAGATCCGAACCAAAATTTGCTGACGATAGATTCGGTTTTAAAATTAATCCGAAGTTTGGAAACTCATTTAATTCTTGCCAAGAGGCTAAAATTGGGGGAAATCAAAGTTATTGATAACGCTCTCAAACAAGTCAATCAGTTGAGAGAAACGAGCCTTGCGACCAAAGAGGCTTTCTCGATGTCTTCTTCAAAAATTGCTGGTAAATAAACCGAAGTTGGAGTGATCCGTTAATCATTCGGTGGAGTTAGCAATCCCCTCGGCTGGTAGATGGTATCTCTGCGCTCCTGCCCGTCAACCCTCTCGCTACGCTCGACCCCTTCGGGGCTTTTGGGGGTGGAAGGAAAGAGAGCCGAGGAACTAATTACAAAATAGAGAGTCTTGATTTAAATTTAAAAATTGCTGCAAAGTTACGATCTATCTTTGAAGACTCTCTATTGCAAGGTTCGCCCTAGCGTTCTGAACTAGCGCAAGATACGGCCCGTTCAATAGAGGCTTCATTTAATTTGATGGAGCAAATCTCTGATGCGCTCGATGAAGTAGTTGTTATCGATAACTTTGATCGAGGAATGGAGAAACATTATCACACAGAGGAACTAATTCAAAATAAAAGTTAAATACTAGCGTATCTAGCTGATCAGCAACTAAATAGAATAGCTTAACAGACTAATTGAGGATCGAAACGATAGAAACCCCTTTTCACTTTGACCCAGTGGTAGCCATCATAATTGGCTAAAGTGGTGCTGAGAATCTTGCGAACTTTCTTTTCAATTGCTTGAGCTAAACCTTCTGGATAAAACCATTCAATCAGATCCTTCGTACTAATTATCTCGGGATCTCTTGCTTTTAAACAAGCAAAAATCGCCTCCTTCAATGAAAGATAACGATCGAGCTTTGGGCTGGAGGGCAAATGTTTGAATCTTTCAGAGCTAGTCACTCTTGCTGTTGGGGATTTTTGCTCCTCAACAGCCAAATCTGTTTGTAAGCGATCTATTTCTGAGATTGCTTTGAGATCCTCTTCGAGAGGATTATTTGCTTCAAGGCAGGAATTAGTCCGATCGGCTCTTGCCGATGATTGCAGATTTTCCCGACTCATTGCAATTGAAGCCGGATCTTTTAGCTGATTATTTGTCAGTTTCTCAGCACTGCTGCCATTTTCTTGATTTTGACCTTTCCAAATAAAGAACCTTAGCCCTCTAGCAAGACTAGAAGATTGAGAATTATCCCCATCGACTTCTTTCCAAGCAAATTTATCCCCCCAATTTTGCAACAGGACTAAAACGCGCTTAAAGAAGTAGTTTTTTTGAGTCAGATTAACCCGAGCCGGAAGTAACTTTTGAGCAATTTCCTTGGCACTGAGAGGATTTGGCGCAGCATTTTTGAGCGTCTGTTCGATCGCTTTGAGTAATCTTTCTGCTTTGCAATGTACGGTTAACTCTTGTTCTGCTGTGCCAGTAATCAGTTTAGATTCGGGTAATCTCGTCAGATCGAGAGTCCAACAATTGGGCGCATCAGGTACTTTAGCCCAAAGTCCCTCTTTTTGTCCTCGCACTAGTATCGATCTCAGTTTTGGTTTAAGCTCCTCGATGAGATCGCGATCTACTATTCCTGATAATTTGCGAATCAAATATTCTATTTCTAAAATCGTACCCGAATTTTCCCGGAAAATTCCAGTGATTTTGGCCGCACTGCTTTCAAATGATAATTCTTCTGGCAATGGTTCGATCTCCCTGTTTGCTAAAGGAGTAGATTCCCTCGTTGCTTCACTTTCGGCTTGGGGTGAAGCAGTTAAATTATCCTCATTTAACTCGCTCTGTGGCCAAATCTCCTCAATTTCAGCTTCGAGCGATTCCCCTGCTACTTCAGTTAATCGGCGATCGATTCGAGATTTATTGCTGTTTGTTTTACTATCGACTTCAATTTCAGTACCAGTATCGCACCCCACGCGGGGATCTCGCGTAGGCGAGATCCCACTCTCAGATGAGATGGGAATATTTTCTGGGGCTGAAGTGATTACTAAATACTGATTAAATTTGCTGGCTACACCATTAGATTCCTTGAGTGCTGAGGGTTCGCCAGTCTTTAACGATCTTTCTAATAATCCTACTGCGCTTGTTTCAGGCTGAAATTGAGATTGTTGCAAATCCCTCGGAGCGAGTAAAGATAATTGCTGTGTTTGAGTAACTTTAACCGCGTTATCAACACAATTAGAAGCATTACCATTTGAACAGTTGCCATTTTCTTGGCTTGGACTTGGCGTTGCCGCAGTTTCGCCAGGCCCTTCTGATTGTTCAAACTTATTTTGATTCGTTAAATTAGTTGGATTGCTGGCACTGTTATCTCGATCTAATAAAACTGCGATCGCCCTTAGTTTCTCTTCGGCGATCGCAATTTGCTCGATATGATATTGGATCGTTGCTTGATAATATTTTTCTAATTGCTCGAAAAATTCTTGAGATTGCTGCGGTGGAGAGGGTGGTTTCAGGCGATCGAACATCTTAGAAATAAAGTGCGGCAAAACTGCTCGAATCAAAGAAAGTAAGTAACAATCAATCTTCTCAAACTGAGAATTTTAATTCGAGATCTTTACTCCACAATAACAGTATCTCGTACGAATCCCCAACCCGACTCAAGCCAGATTGGGCCAGAAGCTAGAAGGAGGCCAGGGCGTGGGAGCATTCATCAGTTTTTGATAGCGTTTCGGGCTAATCTTACCTGTAGGACGAAATTTGTCCTAATTATGATCAACATGATTGTCAAGACCTTGTACGTACAAATACCGTTCTACTGCCTCCTTATCGGGATCGGGACTGAGATCTCGGTGTTCGTTAACAATTAATTTACGGTAGTTGCTGCTCAATTTAATCGGGGGGATCTTTTTTATTTGGGATAGATCGATCGCCTTAAATAGATCTCGAAACCGATATTAAATCAATCGATCTATTTAAGATCGCGAAACCGATCTTAAATAGATCGAATCCTTCTAACTTATCGCGAAACCGATATAAATTTTGTCGAATTATTGCTAATTATAGATATTCCGAGTATTTATTAAGAAATATTCTCTAACATCAATCTTATTAAATATTTTTGTACTAATTAGCTTTCTTCTCTTTCTACTGCTGGTGGTGAGGGGTTTATGTTTGAGATTCATCGGACTCTGGAGCTTTTTTGAGAGGTTCGAGTGTATCTAATGCGTCATCTTTGATTTGTCCGATTCTCGAACCACTTAAAAATAATTCTTTGCCGATCGCCTCTTGAGTCATTGGCTCACTTCCATCCAAGCCATAGAGATGAATCATTATGTATCGCGTTCTTTTATCTAATAACTTTAATGCTGCTTCTATATCGCCATAGGTATCAATAAAATATTGTTTGCGATCGCTTGTTGTTTTAGATATGTTTTTACGCGCCCAATTTCTTTTTTGCTCTTTTCTTTGTTCTGAAGATTCATATTTTTTTAAAGCTGCTTTTCCTTTAGCGGTTTGAAAATAAGCTTTTTGTTTTCCATAAGGATCTTCATATTTCTTAGGTCTTCCAGGTCTCGCCATATTTTTGGACTTTTGGTGCAGATTTACATCTTATATCTTATGCTTCAAATCAATATTAAAGAATATTACATTTACTTGGGTATATTAGACTAATACTTTATACTGAAAATGTAAGGAAAAACAAGCAACGACTGACGAGAGCGACAGACTTGATTGAATAAAACCTTACCTGAGCAACAAAAATGAGAGCGATCGCATCTGCTGCAGCCGCTCTCACACACATAACTTATTTCTTAAACAGTAACATGA
>JASJCW010000371.1 GCA_030065265.1 Prochloraceae cyanobacterium | reverse complement strand
AATAAATACAAATTAAATTCAAATCCAAGAGAAAAAATTCTGGATAAATTCAACTAAAAATCCTACTAAAAAAGCACCAATCCAAGTGGCTAGAAGCACTAGAAAAACTCCTATTATCGGAACTAAAAAAATCATATCAATTATTTCCAAAAACTTTTTAATGAAAGATTTACTTTTTCTATTCAACTTCATATGACACGAGCTAATTAGATTAAGCAAATTCAATTTAAAAAGCTTTTTCTATGTGTGGATTTAAATCAGTGAAAATTCTTATGTAATTTTTCCCAGTTTAGGGAATTAAAAATATTAAAAGATTAAATTCATTAATACTCAAGAGCAAAAAAAAGATCGCTATAAAAAGCGATCTAGTTAATTATTTAAAGAACTAAAATTTAGCCTTGACGCAGCCTACTGAGATTGACATCAATATTAGCTTGCTTGATCAGATTTCTCCCTACCGTTTGAATACCAGTGTGTCGGTAGTAATCCGTACTTTGGTCGAGAAAAGCAGCAACAAAGTCCATACTATCGTTAGAAAAGTCGATGAAACCGTGAATGCTGTTAGCAATTTTATTCGGTGTGATACCTGTTTTGCTGACGAAGCCATCCATCCATCCCGATGCTGCATCGAAAGTATTAGAAATAAAGTCGATTTTATCGGGGCTGGGAATTGCTTCAGAAATCTGGTTGAAAACTGGGTTATCTCGAATTACCGATTGCTTGTTATTTAAAGTTTTACCGACTATTTGCAAAAAGTCCGGCCCTAAAGGAAGCAAACCATCAACAGTCACTAAAGCAATCATTCGCATTAAAGAAGGCCCTTGATATTCTTCGCGAATTTGAGTGACAAAATCTTTAGGATTGAGAATTGGAATCCCGTTTAACTTGCTATAAGCAATTAATTCTGCAACTATTTTCAAACACAAATCGATCGATTGAGTCGTATTAGCTTTGGGTGTCATTTGGTTTAAAAAAGACAAAATACCAATCTTTTCACCTATTTTATTCGCCATTGCTGCCGCACCGAGGGCTACATCTGCATTATCGATAGTTTCGTAATACCAAATAGCACTTTGATAGCCGTTTTTAGGATCGTTATAAAGTTCGATCGCGCGATTGCGAATCGCTAAAATATCGTTTGCATCAGTCGCTCCGGTTACTGCTTGGATGGTGCGATCGAAACCCACTACATTCTCCCATTCACCTGGTGCAATCCTATCAATAGCTCTGAGTAGTTTAACCGTTAAATTATCGGAAGGCAAAGTATCTAATAGCTGAACGATCGATTTGGCCATATTTTTACAATTTTCTACAACTCGATTATATCTAAACTAATTGCGAGCGGTTTGGACGGTATTTACGAAAACTATTAGTAAAAATACGACATTTTATTATCTTATTTTGTCTCAATTATTTTGATATTAGTTAATGTTTTTTTCAGATCGCCTCAAAAATGATAAGCAAAAAATTAACAGTTACCAATTATATTTAAGATAAGATCTCAAAAACTCCCGCTTTTGAATTCATTATTAATATATTTATTATTTATTTTTTCGATTAAAAATCATATATTATCCCGAATATTAAAAAACAATCAAATCGATTCAATAAAATTGAAAATTTCTTGAGTTAATCGATCGCCAGGGATACCTATTTCTATATCGATACTAAAATGATCTTGTGAAGTACAATCTACTAGAATTGCTTTTATGCCATTTGAAATTAGCTCGTTAGCAAATTTTTGATTTTGTTCTAAAGCTGCCGATCTCGTGTAACTTAATAAAAAAGGCGGAATATTTTTACCAGATTTTATATATTTTATTGGCGATGCTTCTGCAAAAGTATTAGGATCTTTACCGAAAGCATTTTCTAGTAATTCGCGAAAAAGAGGAAAAGTATTTTGATATAACTTAAGAAGATTATAACCACTAATATCGAGACTAATAGTGCCTTTAATTATACTTAAATCCAGATTATGCTCGTTCAGATAACGATCGTCTGTAGAAACCAAAGTAGCCAAAAATGCCCCCGAAGAATGTCCCATTAAAAAAATGCGTTTAATATCTCCATTAAAGCAATCGATATTATTATAAATCCAAGAAATAGCAGCAGCAACATCTTTTATGTGGTCGGGATGTTTTGCTGTCATGTTGTGTTTTTCTGAAGGAGAAAGTCGATAGTTAATACTAATAAAAATAAATCCTCGATCGGTAAAAGCTTGTGGTTTGCGATCGACTTTAGATTTATTACCTCGTTGAAATCCTCCACCGAATACATAAATTATACAAGGTAATTTTTTGTTTTCTTCTGTTGTTTTTGGTAGATAAATATCTAGACTTTGATATTCGGGACAAAGACTATTTTCAACGTATGTAAATGTTTGCATGTATTTTTTAAAGGTCGATCGAGTTTCAATAATTTTATTACAATTTGATACTAATGCGATCGAAATTACTAAATTAGTTTATAAAAGTCTCATTTTTTTACTTTAAAATTTTCTCAAAATGAAAGAGTTCTTACAGTTTCGTGAAATTAAGCGATCGCAAAAATTTCAATTAAAACTATATTTAGGAGGTTTAAAATAATAGCATTAAAACAATATCAGTTTTAAAAAAGAAGAACGAGTATTTACTTTGATATGAATCGAGAAAACAGATTAAAAGTTAATAATGTTGCTTATAGAAAAGGGTATATAGAAGTGATGGCAGATATTCATGATGCTTGTATTAATATTGAAACTTGGGGAATTAACGCGGATATTGATATATTCAATCTTGAACTAGATGATTTTAATATTCCAGACGAAGCAGTTGTCGCCAATACGGAACTAGAACTGAATATAATTGAAGCAGAACAACTTATTAAGCAGCTTCAGAATGCGATTCTAGAAGTTAAGAAGAAAGAACGCAAAATCTAAATAGTAATTAATTTGTTGATAGAAAGATCGCCCCAAGAATACTAACAATAAGAGGCGATCTTATAAAACCTTACTCTGCATCTGGATCGTAAGTAGAAGCGACGTACAATTCTTTTAATTGTTTTTCATCTACTTGTGCGGGTGCATCCGTTAACAAACTGGTAGCTTGTTGTGTTTTTGGAAATGCCATTACTTCGCGAATAGATTCCTCACCAGCTATTAACATCACCATCCGATCTAAACCGTAAGCAATACCTCCGTGTGGTGGTGTTCCATATTCAAAAGCTTCGAGAAGAAAACCGAATTGTTTTTTAGCTTCTTCCATCGACAAACCGATCGTTTCAAAGACCTTTTCTTGAATATCTCGCTGATAAATCCTGAGACTTCCGCCGCCAATTTCAACACCGTTATATACTAAATCGTAGGCTAAAGCTCTAGCTGTTTTTAAGTCTGCTAAATCTTCGGGATTTGGGGCTGTAAATGGGTGATGGAGTGCTTCATAACGCTTTTCATCTGCATTCCATTCAAACATCGGAAATTCTGTCACCCAGATTAAATTAATTTTATTCTTATCAATTAATCCGAGGCGATCGCCGATTACTTGTCTTAAGCGATCGAGGGATTTATTAACTGTGGGAATATCTCCCGCACCAAATAATAGTAAATAACCTGGTTTCGCTCCTGTTTTTTCGATTAATTCTTGCATTTGTTCGGGACTGAGATTGTCTTTAATTGCCCCGATCGTTTCGATTTGGTTGTTTTCTTTAACTCTTAAATAAGCAATACCTTTTGCCCCGGCCGCTGTTGCTTCTTTAAATAGTTCTCCTTTGGGTTTAATCCAAACATTGGGAATAGTTTCGTTACCGTTAGGAATGGGCAACACTTTGACAATTCCGCCGTTTTTAATCGCCCCAGAAAAGACTTTAAAGCCGCAATCTTTGACTATTTCCGAGACATCTACTAATTCCAAACCAAAGCGAGTATCCGGGCGATCGGTGCCGTATTTTTCCATTGCTTCGGCATAAGTAATGCGAGGAAACGGACGAGGTATATCGATATTTTTGACGGTTTTAAAGATCTGGCAAACTAAACCTTCATTGAGTTGTAAAATCTCTTCTTCTGACATGAAACTCATTTCCATGTCTAGTTGAGTAAATTCTGGCTGTCTGTCTGCGCGCAAGTCTTCGTCGCGGAAACATCTCGCTATTTGATAGTATCTGTCGAAACCGGATACCATTAATAACTGTTTGAAGAGTTGGGGTGACTGGGGTAATGCATACCAGCTACCGGGGTTGACGCGAGAAGGTACTAAATAATCCCTTGCACCTTCAGGAGTCGATCGCGTTAAAATTGGCGTTTCTATTTCGATGAAGTTTTCCGTATCTTCTAGATAGCGACGCATTGCTTTAACTACTTGATGACGCAACTGCAAGTTTTTATTCATGCGATCGCGTCTGAGATCTAAATAGCGATATTTTAACCGCAAAGTTTCCCCGACTGTTTCGTATTCTTCAGTGCAAACTTGAAACGGTAATTGCTGTTTGCTTACTTTATTTAATAATTTAATGCGATCGGCGTATATTTCTACTTCCCCTGTGGCTATTTTCGGGTTGAGGGATTCTTCTGGACGTTTGCTGACTCTGCCGATAACTTCAATTACGTATTCGTTGCGTAAAAAATTTGCATCGCCGTAGGATTCTGGTGTACGCTGAGGATCGCTGACTATTTGCACCGTGCCAGTGCGATCGCGCAGATCGATAAATATTACTCCTCCGTGATCGCGACGACGATCTACCCATCCATATAGGGTAACAGTTTCATCTATATGTGTTGCTTTTATTTCGCCGCAATAGTTAGTTCGCATAATCGTTGTTTTTCGGGTAGTCCTTTTCTCTACAGCATCAGCCCTAGCACATTATCTAGTATGGTAAGCGATCGCAAGGGCTAGCTACAGAAATATTTTTTCTTCTCGATACATTTTCTAGTAGTATATAAAGATTACACTAAATAATACAAGTATGGATCTAATTTGGTTGTTGTTAAAAGAATCTTGGCCGATCGCAATAGCTTCTATGGTGATGGGTTTAATTAGCGGTGGTAGTGCGGCTAGTATTATTGCTGTTGTCAACATTGCTTTAAGCGAAACTCAATTTTCTCCGTTTTTGTTGGCATTTATTTTTATTGCTTTATGTCTGGTGCAATTTGTTAGTAGTTTCGGATCTCAAGTATTATTATCTCGTTTGAGTAATGGTGTTACTTATCAGTTAAGAATGCTTTTAAGCAAGAATTCGCTTGCTTAAAAGC
>JASJCW010000056.1 GCA_030065265.1 Prochloraceae cyanobacterium | reverse complement strand
TGTATATTAAAGCACTATCTAAACCAGTGGCAAACTTACGGCTTTCTTGATAAGATTCAGTCACTAAACAATCAGCATGACCGCTACTATGTTGAGAAATCCAAGCGATCGCAGATTCAATATTATCTATTGTTTTAAACGCAACAATGCGATCTAAATAGGGTTGACTCCATTCCGATTCTGTGACGGCAATTAAATGTTCTGGAAATTCTTTAACTAGTTCTTTATCCCCTCGCAGTTCAAAACCTTTCTCGATCAGGCTGTTAAAAAGTCTCAGTAAAGAAGATGATTTTTGATTGGCATTAATTAAAACTTTTTCGATCGCATTGACCGGATCTGGTTGACTGGCGTGGGAATCGATTACGATCGCCCGAACTAGTTCTAAATCGCCGCTATTTGCCCAATATAGATAACAATTGCCCATTGCCGATTCGATAGTTGGGGCAGTTGAGAGTTGAACTACTTGAGAGACTAAAGTGGGACGGCCGTAAGGAATGACGAGACTGAGATATTGATTTAAAGATACCAAATCTTGAATTGAAGAACCGCGATCTGCTGCGATCGTCTCCACGCATCCTGGCGGTAAGGAGGCTTCTTCGAGGGCTATTTGCAAAGTCTGCGCGATGATGCTGTTGGTTTGGCTTGCTTCTGCTCCACCCCTTAAAATAATGCTATTGCTGGTTTTTAAGCACATTCCTGCGGCGATCGCTGCTAGTTCGGGAAAGCCTTCATAAACAAACGCTACGGTGCCTAACGGTCTCAGTTGAGTGTAGGTTTGGGATGAGCTGAGTTGATGGGGGGCGCTCATCATTTTTTCAATCGGATCTGACTTTTCTGCTAACTCGTATAAAATTGCGATCGCATTTTGCAATCTTTCTGGAGTGAGTTTGAGCCATTTGAGAATTAATTCGGGAACTGCCATTTCTCGACTTGCAACTAAGTCGAGGGTATTTGCTTCGAGAATATCGGAGGCAGCTTTTTCTAAGCCTACGGCCATCGCTTGCACTCCGCGACTGCGATCTTCTGCTTCGATCGCGCCTAGTTGTAAAAATGCTCTGTAGGCACTTTTTACGGATATAGGTATGGACTTAGGTAGGCTGTCTGTTGTCATTGTTTTAACTCGCTTTGCGAGAAGTCAGAAGGAAGAAATAATTAGCAAGAACTTTCAAATTAAAATTTAATTTCGATAAGCTAACCAGACCATGATTGCGAACAACGTCAAGAAAAAGGCTAGTAGCAATATTTTGGTTAGATCGGTCGGTATATTTACTCCTAAAATTAGGAAAACAATAGCTGGTACTAAAATTGTACACATTACCACTGGCAGATAATTATGTCTCCAGTCAGATCGATTGACCATTTTCCAGCAATTACCTTGCCAACGCCAACGCACTTCGACCCCGTAGCTATTAGCTAGTTGTTCGATTGTTTGCTCGTTTGGTTCGATTACAAATATTTGTTGACAGCGATCGCATCCTAATGCTTCTGTTAAAGCAATTACCGATAAACGGCCTCGCTTGCAACAAGGGCAAGGATAGCTTTCATTCAAATTTATTTTTTGAACTTTTTTCGTTCGCACGACTTTTAATTTATACCAATTAGGATATAAACAGAATCTAATTCTAAATAGTTTATACTTCTTTATACGGGTCTGTATCGATTAAGTTTGTTTACTCAATCCGAAATAAACTTTAAACTAACAAGCGGGTAACGCGATTCGAACGCGCGACATTCACCTTGGCAAGGTGACGCTCTACCACTGAGCTATACCCGCATTACTCTTAGTATCATCTCAAATTAATCTGATTTTGTCAAGAACTAATCCGATTTTTTTCCCGCTTGTTAGTTTCTGAAACGAGCAAGTCTTAGCTCAATAAAAATTTACTTTTTTTTAAGTAGTTGGCGAAGCTCCTTGTTGCTCTTCTTGACTGGCTAGGATAACTTTTTGAGAGTTTTCAGCTCCACCAAGAGAGTTCAAAGCCACTTCGCCGTTTATCTTTTGCATCAGACTTGCCATTTCTAAGGCGTTCATGGCATAACTCCAGCCTAAATTACTTTTGATTCCGGCTCTTTCTAGGGCTTGCTGCATGGTATCTGTAGTCAATACGCCAAAAATCACTGGTACTCCAGTAGAATAAGCCGCCGCAGCTACACCTTTTGCAACTTCAGAAGCAACATAATCAAAATGGGGTGTTTGACCTTTAATTACTGCACCCAAACAGATTACTGCATCGTAACGATGGGACATTGCCACTCTGCGAGCCAGGGAGGGAACTTCAAAGCTGCCAGGTACCCAGAAGTAATCGACTTGAGTTCCGTGAGGATTGACATCAATTCCATGACGTTTCAAGCAATCTTGACATCCTGACAACAGTTTACCTGTCACCAAATCGTTAAAACGAGCGATCACGATTGCAAAACGCAAAGATGATGCATCTCTAGTAAAATCCCCCTCAAAAACTGCCATGATTGCCTAATATCCTGTATTTATTGCGAATTTATTAAAGGATCTAGATAAAATTTAGATCTATCTAAATTTGCCATACTTTAAATCCGGTGGGGATTTTTCTTTACGCTTTTTTCTTAAACGACGAAAAAATTGAGTACGGCAACTACAATTACTAATACAGTCCAAATTGCAGATCCTAAAAACAATAAAGGTTTAGATTGTTCCCAGTTTTGGGGAGTAGCATAGGCGTAAGGTACGCCGATAACCATGACAAAAGAAAATAAGATCAAAGCAAACAGTGAAAGTTCAAAAACAACGGACATATTCTGATTCTCCCGATTTAATAACTAAGTGAATTATTATTATTCCTTAATTTACTATATATAATGCTTTAGCGGTGTTAATATTCCCAGGTTTATCGAATCGGGATCGAACCAGCAAAAATGAAGAACTCAAAATTGAGAAGTTGCAATTGAAGCAGAGATTGAAAATTTTGAATGTTTTCAACTAATTTTTAGGATTGCTGCCAAAATTATTGACAGCGGAGCGAGATAATTGTTTTTATGGATTTAATTTTATGCCATCAAACGGCTGATTTTGATGCGGTGGGTGCAGCAGTCGGTCTGGCGCGGCTCAAAACGGGGGCTAGAATCGTCTTAACCAAGGGGGCACATCCGATGGTGCGGGATTTTTTAGCTTTACATCGCGACGAATTGACCCTTTTAGAAATACGCAGCATCAATCCTGCAAAAATCAGATCTTTAATCGTCGTAGACAATCAAAGACGCGATCGCTTCGGCCACGCTTCTGGTTGGTTCGATCTGCCTCAACTCGAAGCGATCGAAGTTTACGATCATCATTTAGATAGCGATTCGGACATTCGAGCAACTTATCGACAAATCGAACCAGTCGGCGCAACAACTACTTTAATTGTCGAAAAATTAAAACAAGCAAAGATTCAATTAACTTCCTTTGAAGCTACGGTGATGGCTTTAGGAATTCATGTCGATAGCGGTTCTTTAACTTTCGAGCAAACTAGCGTGCGCGACGTTCTTGCTTTGGCCTGGTTGATGGAGATGGGGGCTAATTTAAAAGTCATTGCCGAATATAGAGAACAGACTTTATCGCCTAAATTACAGAATTTATTAACAATAGCTTTAAAAAATCTCGACAAAAGAGAAGTAGAAGGTCATACTATTGCCGCAGTGCTATTAAAAACAGAAAGTTTTATCCCTGGTTTGTCGAGTATCGCTCACCGATTGTTAGATCTGACAGATACCGAAGCATTAATATTAGGACACCTCTACCGTAAAAGTAACAGCAATAAAAACAAAAGTAACGGCCAGAAATTAACCGTCATCGGGCGATCGCGGATCGAAGGGGTCAATCTCAACGAATTATTTACTCCTTTTGGCGGTGGCGGACATCCTCAAGCTGCGGCGATGACGATCAAAGATCGCCCCGATCTAGAAGGAACTTTCAAACAATTATTTGCCGATGCGATCGCCCAAATTCCCCATCCAACCCTGGCTAGGGATATTATGTCATCTCCAGTGAGAACGATTCGACCGGATACTAGTATTGAAGATGCGGAGAGAATTTTATTTCGTTACGGACATTCTGGCTTGTCAGTTGTAGATGAGAGCGATCGCTTGGTGGGAATTATTTCGCGGCGAGATCTCGATTTAGCTCTACATCACGGCTTTGCTCACGCCCCAGTTAAAGGGTATATGAGTAAAAATTTAAAAACTATTACTCCCCAAACTCCCCTGCAAGAAATAGAGTCGATCGTCGTGACTTACGATGTCGGTAGGTTGCCAGTTTTAGACGGCGATCGCCTGGTGGGAATCGTCACTCGCACTGATATTTTGCGCCAGTTGTACCAACAAAGTAACGATCGCCTTCCAGCAGAAGATCGTGACAAGATCGGTCTGACTCCCAATTTGTTGCCATCCCTGCGCCTTCGTCTAGCTGCTTCTATTTGGCAATTGTTAACTAAAGCAGCAGCAGCAGCAGAAAAAAGAGGCTGGCATTTATATTTAGTGGGTGGTGGAATTCGGGATCTGCTTTTGAGCGAACCAGAAGGACATTTATTGCTTCAAGATATCGATTTGGTTGTCGATGGGTTTCACCGCAGTACCGATGAGGGTGCGGGGGTAGAATTAGCTGAAGAAATCCTAAAAATATATCCCGGGGCGCGTCTTTCAATTCACGGAGCTTTTCAAACAGCGGCTTTACTGTGGCATGACGATCCGCAATTAGGCAATCTCTGGATGGATATAGCTACGGCCCGCACTGAATTCTATCCCTATCCTGCCGCTAACCCAGAAGTCGAAGCAAGTTCGATCCGTCAGGACTTATATCGCAGAGACTTCACCATTAATGCTTTAGCCGTGAGACTGACAGATCCGAAAGCGGGAAAATTGTTAGACTATTTTGGTGGAGTTTTAGACTTGCGATCGCGTCTGATTAGGGTGCTTCACCCCAACAGTTTTATTGAAGATCCGACTCGCATTTATCGGGCCGTCCGTTTTGCCGTCAGACTCAATTTTGCGATCGAATCGGAAACAGAATCTTATATTCGTTATGCGATCGCAAGTGGCATTTATCATCGCAAAGCAAATCAAGCCAACCTCGCTCCAGCACTAACCACCAGACTTAAAGCCGAATTAAAATATATTTTGCAAGCCGAATATTGGAAAAAAGCTTTAAAATTGCTGGCCCACCTCGATGCTTTATCTTGTTTGCATTCCAGTTTAAACTTAGATCGCAATTTATGGTGGCAAATACGCTGCGTCGATCGCTGGCTGCGCTGGTTAGATCCTAAAAATAATCTAAACCACTGGTTGGTAAGATTGGAGACCATAATCGCCTATTTGCCCCCCGAAGACGCAGCTCAATTAGCCGAACGACTTCAATTGCCAAAAAACAGCATATCCAGAATTACAAACCTCGAAACAGTCACCAGCACTGTAATTGAGTCGTTATCTCAATCTAATTGCATCAGCGAAATAGTCAAAAGATTGGGACGATACAACATTTCAACATTAATCCTCGCCGCCGCAAGAAGCAAAAAGACGGCACGGCGAACTATTTGGCAATATCTCAATCGCTGGTCAAAAATCCGACCGCCCATCGACGGCAAAGATCTCAAAACCCTCGGTTACAAGCCAGGACCTTTATATAAAGAAATCTTAGCAGAATTATTAGCTGCAACTCTCGATGGCAAAATCAGCGATCGCGCGGCCGCGCAAGAGTTCCTGAGCCAGAAATATCCTCGCTGAATTGGAAACGCTGCGATCGATACCAGAATTTTTCATTCAAGCAAGATATAATTTGTTACGAAAGCGATAAATAAAATATTTCATGAGCAATCCTGTCATCCACGCCTTTTTTTTTGGCAGAGCTTTAGCTGAAGTTATCGGTGAAAAAGTAGAAGAAAATGTCACTAACGCCTTAAGCGAGTTGGGCAAATTCGATGCCGAACAACGGGAAAATCTGCGACAGTTTACTTCTGAAGTAATCGAAAGAGCAGAAAGGGAAATCGCCAAAGAAAACAGTGACAGTAGCAACGGTGCTGCTTCAGTTAACAGCGATTCTTCCGTAGATTTACAAGAGACCATCGACGAACTGAGGGCCCAGATCGCCCGCTTGCGCGCCGAATTAAAGGAATATGCTAATTCCTCGGAGAATTAACAAGTATTTGCTAGATTTGGGCGAAATAGAGCCACGGGCGATTAAGCTCTTAATTCTTATTTGCTTAAGAAAGCAAAAATTTAAAATTTTCCACCGATAAATTCGATGAGGACAAACAACAAAATAATGTTTGTCTTTTATCTTTAACAAATCAAGGTTTTCGTACCCTAAAATTTATTTTTTTTAGTAAAAGTTTAGAAGAAATCGAGCGAGTGTCTGCCATTTTTCAAAGTTCCGACAATTACCTTCCTCACGCACCTAATTATCCCGTGTCCACTCAAAATATATCAAAACCAGAAGCAGCAAAAAAATCCTATCGCTGGAATAGAGAAAACTACTCCCGTTTACGCCGTCGTATCGATATTTGGATCTTTGTCTTAAGCTTTCTGTTTAAACTATGGTGTAACGGAAAAAAATGGACTTATCAAGGAGGATACACAGAAGAAAAATTAGCCGCACGACGGCAAAAACAAGCTGTTTGGATTCGCGAAAACCTCCTAGAGTTAGGCCCTACTTTTATTAAGGTAGGTCAGTTATTTTCTACCCGTGCGGATTTATTTCCCAGCGAATACGTCACTGAATTATCTAAATTACAAGATAAAGTTCCCGCTTTCACCTACGAACAAGCGGCTGCAATCATTGAATCGGACATGGCTAAGCCGATTCCCGTTCTCTTTCGCAGTTTCGATCCGACTCCGATCGCCGCAGCTAGTTTGGGACAAGTTCACAAAGCCACCCTTTATAGTGGTGAAGAAGTCGTAGTCAAAATTCAGCGACCCGGTCTGAAAACTCTTTTTTCGATCGATTTGGCGATTCTGAAAACCATTGCAATTTACTTTCAAAATCACCCTCGTTGGGGCAAAGGTCGGGATTGGATCGGCATTTATGAAGAATGCTGTAAAATCCTTTGGCAAGAAACCGATTATCTCAATGAAGGTCGCAATGCCGATACTTTCCGTCGCAATTTTCGCGGACAAGATTGGGTCAAAGTGCCTCGAGTCTATTGGCGTTACAGTTCACCGCGCACCCTGACTTTAGAGTATCTTCCAGGCATTAAAATCAGTCATTACGAAGCTTTAGAAGCAGCAGGGTTAGATCGCAAATTATTGGCTCAATTGGGTGCAAAAGCTTATTTACAGCAGCTACTTAACGACGGATTCTTCCATGCCGATCCTCATCCAGGAAATGTCGCCGTAAGTACCGAAGGATCGTTAATTTTTTACGATTTCGGTATGATGGGGGAAATTAAAAATAATGTTCGCGAAGGGATGATGGATACTCTATTCGGTATCGCTCAAAAAGATGCCGATCGCGTCGTCAATTCTTTAATCGATCTTGGCGCGCTCAAACCCACCGGAGATATGTCCCCCGTCAGGCGATCGATTCAGTTTTTATTGGATAATTTCCTCGATAAACCTTTTGAAGCTCAATCAATCGATCGCATCAGCGAAGATTTATACGAAATAGCTTACGATCAGCCTTTTCGTTTCCCTGCCACTTTCACCTTCGTTCTGCGGGCTTTTTCAACCATAGAAGGTGTGGGTAAAGGATTAGATCCCGATTTTAATTTTATGGAAGTAGCACAACCTTTTGCAATGCAGCTTATGAACGATAGCAATCTAGGAAACGGCAATCTCAGCAATACTATTCTCGACGAGTTAAGCAGACAAGCGGTAAAAGTCAGCAGTAGCGCGATCAATCTCCCCCAAAAACTCGAAGATACGATTGAAAAATTAGAACGGGGCGATTTAAGGGTCAGAATTCGTTCTACAGAATCAGATCGCTTAGTGCGTCGTCTCGGTTCAATTCAGATGGGGACTAACTACGCTTTACTTACTAGTGCTTTTGTTTTGTCAGCAACTTTATTATTCGTTAATGGTTATTGGCAATTCGCGATCGGCGCGATTTCGATCGGCGCGATTCCAGGATTTTCTTTATTCCGTCTTTTAAGAAAAATCGACCGCATCGACCGCATGTATTAGTTCGGATTTAATAATTAATCATTTAACGCGATCGATGTTCTCGAGCATCGGTCTAATTTTTTACATTCAAGCACTCAGAGATCGGATTTAAACTTCGATCTTTGCCGAGGCCGTTGTTACGGCAATAGTCTAATTTTGCCAAGTAATTGTAACAATTATCAACAAAATTGGCTTAGATTGTTATTAATATTATTAAAACGATTTAAAACAAAACAATATTTTCAAAAATATTTATTTTTCAGAAAAAATTAGCTATAATTGCCCTAAAAAGATTAAACCTATACTTAAAACAACTTAAAATAAATAGATTTAATTTAATAATTACGCATAATAAATAAATTTAAATATTATAGGAACGCTAATTATGGGTCTTGTCAGCTCAATTTTTGGTAAAGGAACTAAAGCGATCGGCAATTATTTAGGAGTAATCGATTCTTTAGAAATTAAGATCGGCAAGTTAGTTAATTCAGAATTAGATGCAGCTTTAAGAGCAATGAAACAAGCAAGTATTTCTGTTACTGAAACTGAAACATTACTTAGAGAAGCTCGAAGTAAATTTAATAAAGCCGTTCATTTGGAAAAAGAAGAGAGGTTAGTCTCTGCTTATTTAGGATTAGCTTTATGCCACTATCAATTAGGAGATCTTGATAATAGCAAAGCAACTTTAACAGAATTTTCCGAATTAGAAATTAATTTAACTGTCAAAAGAAAAGTTACTTCTTATATTGTCGGAGAATACGGTGCAATTCAAAGCGATTTAGCAGAATCAGTCTCTAAAGTATTCTCTTCTGGAAAGTCTTCAATTTCATCAAAAATTGAATCTTTTTCGCCAATAAAAAAAATAAACTTGTTTGGACGAGGAGTGGAGAAACGGATTAACTCCTATTGTAAAAAGGTAGCAGATAGCGGTCAAGATTTGATGGATAAAAACTATTATCATTATCTGAAAATAGAAGACGAAATTAAAATCATGCAAGCAGAAGCAAAAGAAATGTCTTTAAACCTAACAGCTTTTAAAACAGGAGAAATAAAAGAAATTAATTCATCCAATATTAACTTGTTACCTAATATTAACCATTAATCTTAAAAGAAGTGCTATCTTAACTTACCTAAATCTAAATAAGCTTCAGCTTCAATTTCTACTAATATTTCTGGAGTAATTAAGCGGCTTACTTCAACCATCGTTGTGGTTGGAAGTATGTCTCGAAAAAATTCACCGTGAGCCTGACCGATGACGTTCCAATTATCAATATTGGTGACGTATATTCTCGTGCGGATTACATCTTTTAAGCCAGAACCAGCGCGAGTCAGTGCTGCTTCAATATTTTTAATCGTTTGCATAGTTTGGGCGTATGGATTGCCGATACCAACAATATTATTGTTGCGGTCTGTAGCGGTAGTACCAGAAACGTAAATTAAATTACCGATCCGAACCGCTCGAGAATAACCGACCGTTGATTCCCAAATCGTACCGCTACTAATATTTTGTCTTTCCACACCCGCAACCTCTAACTTTATATTGTTGGGACTTCCATAGTCCCCTCACTCACGACTACCGCAGTCCCACCAACTCCAGTAGAAATAATTTTACCATTTTGCTTGCAGGCGATCGCCTGTAAAATACTCGGTCTTCCCATTTCAAAACCCTGTTCGATTTGCCATTGAAAATTGCCATCGGATTGGCTGCGAATCGCTAAATAAGCAGCTAAAGCTGTTGCTGCCGATCCCGTAGCCGGATCTTCTGCTACACCTAAACCCGGGGCAAACATTCGCGATCGCAGATCTGAATTTTCTAATTGCGGATCGTAACTAAATACGTACACCGAAGGGGCCCAAAACTCTGCTAGAGATCGCTGCCAAATCTCTAAATTTAATTTAGCAGCACCAACCGCACGGCGATCGATTAAAGGAACAAACAAAAAAGGCAGCCCGCAAGAAATAGCTTGTGGATAATTTATTGAATCTTTAATAAGATCTTCATTTTCCAAAGAAAGCATCGCCGCTAAATCTAAATTTAACGGTAGTTTTGGCCCGAATTCAGCAGAATTAGCAGCAGTTAATTCAACGTAAGTGTATTTAGCATTTTTTGACTGAATTTTTACTGATATTTTGCCAACACCTTCTTGAAAATTTATAATTTCCAAATCTTTCTTTATCGATATTTCTCCTAGCCAGGCTAACAGGTAAGCAGCTCCAATAGTAGGATGTCCGGCAAAAGGAATTTCCGTGCTTGGCGTAAAAATACGTAAATTCTTATCTATATCAGACCCAGGATCGTCAAAAACAAAAACCGTTTCTGAGAGATTAAATTCCTTAGCAATTGACTGCATTTGTTGAGAATTAAGTCCTTGAGAATGAGGAAAAACAGCAAGCTGATTACCCCCAAAAATACTGTCAGTAAAAACATCGAGAGTGTAGAAAAGGTATCGCACTGTTTATTTACTAAGCCTTATATTTTAAGATATAAATAAAGATAGCAAAAAACTAGAAAATTTTATAACTTTAGATTTTATAAATTCGAGAAGAAAAATAATTTTTAACTAATTGTTGTATGAAAATTTCATTGTTTAAAAGTTTACGATTTAAAATGCCCGTAGTAGTTTTAATGGGAGTCGTGCCATTAATGAGCGTGGCCATATTTTTCGCCAGCGATCGCGGGATTAAAGCAATTCGCAAAGAAGGGGAAGAAAATTTAGCCTTAAAAGCTAATTTACTCTCAGAAGGAGTAAGCCGTTGGAATGAAATGAACGTCTTAGCTTTACAAAACTTGAGCGAACAGCCAGATATAGTTACCATGAACCCGGCTCGACAAAAACCCTTACTAGTGCAATTAGTAGATAACTACGAGCATTTTTACTTAGCAATGACGATCGCGCCAGACGGAGTTAACATTGCTCGCAACGATAACGTCAAACCAAAATATTACGGCGATCGCAACTACTTTCAAAACGCCTTAAAAGGTCAGCCAATTAGCTATCAAACTTTAATCGGTCGTACCAGCAAGCAACTGGCATTATGTATGGCTGCACCAATCGCCACAGCAAGTCAACCTGTTGGTGTCACCGTTATTTGCACCGATCTTAATGCAGTAGCCGAACAAGTAGGAAAACTCAAGTTTGGCGAAACGGGCTATGCTTTCGTCGTAGACAGTGATGGTAATGTACTCGCTCATCCCGATCCAGAATATATTTCTGGAGATGAATTAAAAAATTTAACGGATTACTCTCCAGTAAAAAACATTCAACAGGAAAATGGACAACAAAAATTAACTTTTACAGACGATCGCGGGATTAAATGGTTTTCTTACAGCGAGCGTTTGAACAACGGTTGGAGTATTGTCGTGCTTCAGGAAGAATACGAATTTCTCAGTAACGAGCGGCAATTTCGCACGATCGCATTTATTATCGCTGGTACGGCTATTTTAGGAACTATTGCAATCACCTTTATTTTAGCCAATCGATTAATCGAACCAATTAGCAATTTAACATCAGCCGCGATTAAAATATCAGACGGTCAACTAGAGCAAAAATTAGAAATAAAGCGGCAAGATGAATTAGGAATTTTGGCACAATCTTTTAATGAAATGACCAACCGCTTGACCGATTTTTTTAATATTTTAAACAAACAAATTGACGACAGAAGTTTAGAAGCAGAAAGAGCAAAACAAGCAACTGAAGTGGCTCAGAAAAATAGAGATAAATTGCTCAATAATATTAGTGGAGAACTGCAAATATCCCTTAAAAGCATGCTAGATTTCACCACAATACTTCAAAATGAAACTAACTTAGTTCCTCGTCAAGCTCGAGTTTTAAACATAATAGAACAGAATGGCACTTACTTATTAACCTTGATTAACGATATCTTAGACTTTTCAACAACAGATGCAGTCGATATCAAACTCGAACCTAAAAACTTTCACTTACCTAGCTTTTTAGAAGAAGTATTGGCTGCAGTCGAACCCTGGGGAGCAGATAAATCACTGCAAATAAAAACACAAATAGATTCTCAGCTGCCAACTGGAATTAAAGCCGATAAAAAAAGATTGCGACAAGTGTTAATTAATCTTTTGAGCAATGCAATTAAATTTACTTTTCAAGGTGGTGTTAAATTAAAAATTAGCGCGATCGAAACAACCCAAGAACAATCTAATTTGCAAGGTTTGCAACAAAAGTTACGCTTTGAAATAATCGATACTGGCGTTGGTATGACTCCCGATCGACTCAAAAAACTTTTTTTACCTCTAGATGGAGATCAAGATAATAGATCTAAGTCTATTATTGAAGGTTTTAGTTTAACAATTAGTAGAGAAATACTTAATTTGATGGGAGGAGAATTGAAAGCTAGAAGCCAATTGGGAGTTGGCTCTACCTTTTGGTTCGATTTAGTTTTTCCAGTAGTAGAAATCGCCGATTGCAAACAAAATAATGGCTCTAAAATTTTAGAAATAGTAGGTTATGAAGGAAAAACCCGAAAAATTTTAATCGCTGACGACAAAGAAGAAGATCGCTTGTCGATCGCAAGTATCATAAAACCTTTAGGCTTTGAAGCTATCTTAGTAAATGACGGTCGTCAGATGTTAGAAATTGCACCTAATATTAAACCCGATTTGATTTTAATCGATTTATATATGCCAGTTAAAAGTGGGTTTACATCGGCTAAAGAGTTGCGAGAAATACCAGAATTAAATCAAGTACCGATTATCGCCCTTTCGAGAAATAATGCCATGACAGAAAAATTTTGTAAATATCTCGGCTGTCAAGACCTTTTGAAAAAACCCCTCGATCGAGATGAATTATTGTCGTTATTGCAACAATATTTGGGCTTAAATTGGCTTTACGAAGAAATTTCTTCCTATCCAGAACAAATGGCTCAGACAATCTAGTCCTTGATAATAACGCGATCGCATCAAACAGATATTAAAGTATAGCAACTAAACTATAGATTAGGACACTAATTGTAAAAGCAGAGAATAGGTAGTAGGTAGTAGGTAGTAGGTAACAGATAAAATTATCATAACCTTTACTTCGACTGCTATAACATTGAAAGTCGATCGCTCTGCTACTCTGATAATTTGCCTAACCTCTTTATAGTTACCATTGCAACTAGTCCGAGCTGCATTTGAAAATTCACAACCACAGGATTTATTTACTCGCAAAGCTAAATAGCTAGACAAATTCGCTAACATTGACTAAGATATAGCGCGGATTTAACAGTAATTTCAGTGAATTTAAGAAATTTATTTTTCTCGAGCGATTCAATTGCGATGGTTAAAATAAATCCAGTGAGAGTGACTTGTGAATATTATGGCAAAAGTGGTTAATAAGGTGGAAAATTGGCGGCGTTTTGTGCCAATACATCCAATCTGGTGGACAAAATACGATCTGCTCAAAAGTTTAGTCAGAAGAGATTTAGCAGCGAGATATCAAGGTTCTGTATTGGGCAACTTGTGGCCTTTACTCAATCAATTGTCCCAATTATTAATTTATACTTATGTTTTTTCTGTTGTACTGAGAGTGAAGCTAGAGCTGAAAGGCTTGCCCTCAGATAGCAATATCATTTTTGGACTGTGGTTGTTCGCAGGACTATTACCTTGGATTTCTTTTACTGCAGGATTGGTACAATCTGCTGTTTCAGTAACCGGACAACCAAATTTAGTTAAAAAAGTAGTCTTTCCTTTAGCATTATTGCCGTTAGTACCTATTTTATCTAGTTTTATAGAAAGTGCTTTTGGTTTAGCTGCTTTAATTATTTTAGTCGCCCTATCATCTGGTACAATTCACGAGACCCTGGCACTTTTACCGCTAATTTGGATACCCCAGTTATTATTAACTGCTGGTTTGGGCTATTTAGTAGCAGGATTGACGGTATTTTTGCGAGATATTCCTCAAACTCTGGGAGTAATTATTAATCTTTGGTTTTACTTGACACCGATAGTGTATCCTGCGTCAGTGATTCCCGAACAATTCAGAGAATGGATATTGTGGTGCAATCCCTTAGCTGCGATCGCCGAAATTTATCGAGACTTAATATTAGTCGGAGAAATAACTCATTGGCGAGAATGGATTCTTGTTTCAATTATCTCTTTAACAGTATTTTGGTTGGGATTATCGGTTTACCGCAAACTCCGTCGGGCTTTTGCCGATGTTTTGTAGTTTATTAGTGGAAATTACTCAATTAATTCCCTTGAGTTTGTAAAATAATATAGATATTTTGGCTTTTTCAAGAATCTATTCCAGGTGAGGGGAAATAATGAGAGAAAATTCTGTCATATCTTTAAAAAACGTCTCTAAGTGTTTCAAGCGATACGATCGCCCAGTCGATCGTCTCAAAGAAATTTTACTACCAAAAGTCAATCGAGGACGTGAATTTTGGGCATTAACAGATATCAATATCGAAATTTCTAAAGGTGAAACAGTCGGAATAATCGGCAGGAATGGTTCTGGAAAAAGTACCTTATTGCAGATAATTGTTGGTACTTTAAGTCCAACTCGAGGTCAAGTAAACATTCAAGGGCGAATTTCCGCTTTATTAGAATTAGGTAGCGGTTTTAACCCAGAATTTACCGGTCGCCAAAATGTATTTTTTAACGGACAATTATTGGGATTAAGCAAGCAAGAAATCGCAGCCAAATTTGACGATATTGCAAGTTTTGCAGATATAGGAGATTTTATCGACCAGCCTGTCAAGACCTATTCTAGTGGAATGTTCGTTCGTTTAGCTTTTGCTGTAGCCGTTAACGTCGATCCAGAAATTCTGATAGTCGATGAAGCTTTAGCAGTAGGAGATGTGGTTTTCCAACATCGCTGTATGAAACACATGCGCCAATTAATGGACTCGGGAGTGACAACTTTATTCGTATCTCACGATCCTAGCGCAATTAAAACTTTATGCAGTTCTGCTTTAATGATTCACGATGGTCAAATTTACAATCGAGGTTGTCCTGATACAATTATGTCCGAGTATCTTAAATTGATGACCACGATAGAATTGGGCCTCTCAGAAAGCCAGTCAACAATAGAGTCAGAAAGAGATGAACCGAAGCAAGCAGCAAAACCAGATGTAGAAAAAATCGAAACTACTCCAGAAGCCGAAAATAACCAGAGCGATCGCCAAGATACAAATTGTTCCGAATACATTAGTTTATCACCTATGTCTCGTAGAGGAAGCAATAGAGCCGTTATAGAGGATTTTAAAATAATCAATCAACAAGGAGAATTCTCAGAACATCCTATTTTTGAATTTAACGAACTGGTAACTTTATTAGTAAATCTTAGAATTAACGAACCGCTACAAGGATGTATAGTAGGGTTTCATATTTGTGATAAAAATGGCAATGAAATTCTCGGTACTAATACTTGGGAAGAAAATCGGCCGATTGGAACTTTAGAAGCAGGGGAAAAATTAGAAGTTAAATTTCAGTTTCGACTTCCTTTGAGAACGGGTTCTTACAGCTTAACCGTTGCTCTAGCTGAAGATCGGACGAAAGTAACTTGCGACTGGATCGATCGCGCGATCGTCTTTCAAGTTTTGCCCCCTAGAACTGGGAAAACAATTTATGCTTTAGTAGATCAGCCCACAAAGGTTAATATTACCAAGAATGGTGTCGCTGTCAGTTGTTAGTAAGGAAAAAAGCGAGCATGACCGATGAATTTTCCAAGAAACAAGTTCCAATTAATCAGGAAGTTGCCCAATTCAGCGATTACTTCGCTGAATTTTCTAAAGCTTATTACCATACACCCGTAATAGGTGAAGAACCTCCTTGGAAAAATCTCCATTGGATGGGAATTCCAGCCTTAAAATGTCCTTTAGATCTTTGGATTTATCAAGAAATTATTTGCGATCGCAAACCGGATTTTATCGTTGAATGTGGCGTTGCTTTTGGCGGAACGACAGCTTTTTTAGCCGATATTTGTAAACTGGTCGGTTGCGGTCAAATTATTGGTATAGATATTAATCTTCTCGACTCAACTCGCACCATTTTAAGTAAGTACGAAAACATTCAATTAATTGAAGGCAATTCCGTTGCTCCAGAAATAGTTGAAAAAGTTTTTAAAATAGTAAATAACTGTAATAATATTTTAGTCATTCTCGATTCAGACCATAGCAAAGCTCACGTTCTCAAAGAACTGAACGAGTACAGCAGCTTAGTACCCTCCCAAGGCTATGTAATAGTTGAAGATACTAACATTAACGGTAATCCAGTATATCCAGACTTTGGTGAGGGGCCGATGGAAGTTGTAGAAGAATTTCTGAAAATAAATAATGATTTTTATGTAGACAAGAACTGCCATAAATTTTTATCTACATTTAATCCCAACGGTTATTTGAAAAGAAGGTAAGTTAATGCAAGATAGTAAAGAAAAAAATTATCCATTATTTGAAAATTTGGATGCGGCAGATTTAGATGAAAATAACAGTTTAAAGCAGATGCTATCGATGTTAGGAGAAAACCAAAAAGTTATAGATATTGGTTGCTCGACAGGTAATTTTGCTCAATTAGTTAATAAAAAAGGCAGCACTGTAGTAGGAGTAGATATAAATCCTACAGCAGCAAAAGAAGCTGAAAAATACTGTCAAAAAGTAATTGTTGCCGATTTAGATTTTGTCTCTTTAACTGAAATAGTCGATGCTGAAGAAAAATTTGATGTTGCCGTGTTTGGTGATGTTTTAGAACATCTTCGTAATCCTTGGAAAGTTCTTAAAGAAACTCAAAAAATCTTAAATTCAGAAGGATACGTAATTGCATCTATTCCCAACATCGCTCACGGTGCAATTCGTCTCGCTTTACTTCAAGGAAAATTTGAGTACACAGAAATGGGAATCTTAGATAATACGCATCTAAGATTTTTCACTAAAGAAACTGTCACAGATCTATTCGAGCGAACAGGCTATTTAATCGAAAAGATTACGCAAACAAAAGTTCCTATTTTTGCAGATGCTTCGACAATTCCTCGCGTACATGAAAATGATTTTGAATCTTATCTTGTTGAAAAAATTCAACAAGAGGAAGAATCTGATACCCTGCAATTTATTATTAAAGCACATCCTTTATCTTCAGAGCGAGTAGTAGAAATTTGCATACAAACAAAATTAGCACTAAAACAAAATCAAAACCAACTACAACAAACAGAACAAGAGCTAGCACAAAATCAAAACCAACTCCAGCAAGCTCAACAAGAATTAGCAGAAAATCAAGCTCAACTACAGCAAACTCAACAAGAGTGGAACAAAACTCAAACTCAACTACAACAAACTCAACAAGAGCTAGCACAAAATCAAAACCAACTTCAGCAAGCTCAACAAGAGCTAGCACAAAATCAAATTCAACTACAACAAACAGAACAAGAGCTAGCACAAAATCAAAACCAACTCCAGCAAGCTCAACAAGAATTAGCAGAAAATCAAGCTCATCTCCAACAAACTCAACAAGAGCTAGCAGAAAATCAAGCTCATCTCCAACAAACTCAACAAGAGCTAGCAGAAAATCAAAACCAACTCCAGCAAGCTCAACAAGAGTGGAACAAAACTCAAACTCAACTTCAGCAAACAGAACAAGAGCTAGCAGAAAATCAAAACCAACTCCAGCAAGCTCAACAAGAGTGGAACAAAACTCAAACTCAACTCCAGCAAGCTCAACAAGAGTGGAATATAACTCAAACTCAACTTCAGCAAGCTCAACAAGAGTGGGCAAACTCTCATACTATTATTGCAGCGATGGAAAGTAGTAAATTTTGGAAACTTCGTAAATTTTGGTTTTTCCTGAAACAAGCAACTGGATTAAAAATCCACTAAAGAAACAATAAAAAAGAATAAATGAGATTCGATCCGGGTGTATGGTTCTAATATCAACTAAATTTGACGTAGAGATTCTTGCAAATCGATAGTTTTCTTAACTGAATGATTGATTTGGCTATGATTTCAGCATCAGAAAGGTTTCAAAAAATAAGTTTAAGAGTTAATTAAGTAATTCTTGAAAAATTTTTTTCTATACTATCAATTTTAAGTAAGGAATTTTTTAAAGGAACAAGTTAAATTGATTTCAGACCGATCGCAATTGGAATACAATCATTTTGAACTGTTAAAAATTCAGAATGAGCTTGAAAAAGAACAGGCGAAATCACTCTCAAATCAGGAACAATTAAATCAGCGTCAATCTCAACTACTAGAAGTTCAGAGGCAAATAGGGCGATCGCACGATAACGAGAACGGGGGAAAAACAAACAAGAGATCCTTCTGGAAAATGCAAGAAGTTTTCAATAAAGTCAAAGATTTAATCGATAAAACTTTGGTAAGTTTATCCCAAGAAGGATTGAGAGCAACGCTAGTAAAAATTAAAAACAAACTGATTAAGACTTTAGGGGGAAAAAATCTTGTTAATCCCAATAGAGAAATTTTAAATTATTCTCAGATAGAAACTCCCAAAGAAATTAAACTTGAAATTAGCGATCGCCCTGTAGTTTCGCTAATTATTCCTGTTTATAATAAGTTTACGTATACTTTCAATTGCTTGAATTCTCTCAAAAATAGATTGAACAAATCCATAAATTTTGAAATTATTATTGTTGATGATGCGTCGAATGATGAGACAGAAGAAAGTCTCAAAAAAATTGCAGGCATTCGAGTTGTAAGAAATCAAGGTAATCAAGGATTTATTCGCTCTTGCAACAATGGAGCTGCTATAGCTAAAGGTAAGTTTTTATGCTTTTTGAATAACGATACTCAAATTTTGCCTGGTTGGTTGGAAAATTTGCTCTTAGTTATCGAAAAAGATAAGTCAGTAGGAGCAGTAGGTTCAAAATTAATCTATCCTGATGGTCGGCTTCAAGAAGCAGGAGGAGTTATTTGGCAAGATGGATCGGGATGGAATTACGGTCGTTTAGATAGTCCCGATGAGCCAGAGTATAACTATTTGAGAGAGGTAGATTATTGTTCTGGTGCTAGTTTATTGGTCAGAGCCGACTTATTTCAACAGCTAGGGGGTTTTTCAGAAACTTACGTACCGGCTTATTACGAAGATACCGATCTGTGTTTTGCTCTGCGTAAACTAGGTTACAAGGTTTTATACCAACCTCTGTCAAAAGTTATTCATTATGAAGGAATAAGTTCTGGAACGAGCGTTACTAGTGGAGTAAAAAAATATCAAGAGATAAATAAGGGTAAATTTCAACTGAAGTGGCAAAATGAACTCAAACAGCATTTAACTCCTGTTGCAGAACAAGTTGAATTAGCATCGAGACGGCTTAAGAAGAAACCGACAATTTTAGTTATTGATTCTTACGTACCTCTTTACGATCGAGAATCTGGCTCTTGCAGGCTTTTTAATCTTTTAAAAATTCTCCTCAATATCGGATATTCGATCGTATTTTTGCCCGATAACGGATTTCCTCAAGAACCTTACACTGCAGAATTACAAGGGATGGGAATTGAAGTATTGTATTGTACGTCTAAGCAACCCGATCTTGAAAAACAAATACTCAAAAGATTGAATTTCATAGAATTAGCTTGGGTTTGCAGGCCGGAATTATGCGCGAAATATTTGGAGTTGATTCGAGCGAACTCTAACATTCCCGTAATATACGATACGATAGACCTTCATTTTCTTCGTCTCAAAAGACAGCAAGAATTTTTACCGCAAACATCTCAAGATAATTCTTGGCAAACTTATCAAGAACTAGAGACCAAGCTAGCAAGAGATACGGATGCGACAGTCGTTGTTACGGATGTTGAAAAGAAGACTTTGAATAATTTGGATATAGATAATGTTTGGGTTATTCCCAATATTCATAATTCTGTTGCCAATTGTCATAAAACGTTCGCAGAACGTTCCGACTTATTGTTTATTGGCGGTTACAATCACGTTCCGAATGTGGATGCGGTTGTTTGGCTTTGTCGAGAAATAATGCCGATAATTTGGCAGTCTCAACCAGATATGAAGGTAACCCTGCTTGGTAGTAACCCACCACAAGAAGTTAAAACATTAGAGAGCGATCGCGTCAGGGTCACTGGTTACGTTAAGGATGTAGAGCCTTATTTTCTTAACAGTCGCGTCTTTGTCGCCCCTTTAAGATTTGGTGCCGGAATGAAAGGTAAAATCGGTCACAGTATGTCTTATGGTTTACCGACAGTCACTACTTCGATCGGAGCTGAAGGTATGGGATTAACTCACGGTTATGATGTCATGATTGCTGAAGATCCAGAATCTTTGGCTAATTGCGTGATGGAACTCTATGATAACGATCGACTTTGGAATCGCATATCCGACAACGCTCTCGAAACAGTTCGGCTTTACAGTCCAGAAAATATAGAGGAACAACTGACTAATTTAGTAGAAAACTTAGTTAAATAAGCTGCGAATCCTATTGACTAAGAAATTATAAAAACCTTCGTTAAAACCGAGAAAAGGAGCACAATTGTCACAATAATTGCAAATAAAGCAAACTTGAAAGAGCGTAAAACGTGAACAGTAACCTATCTAGATTGCAAATATACCCTTTAACTAATTCTCAATTAGGTTGGCCTGAAAAGTTAGCACTTAAATCTTCATTTGGTTTTGGTATTTGTCCGGTATGTGGTAAGTTTACTATCTTTACCAATTTTACGGACAACTTACGAGAATCTGGATTGTGCAAAGTATGTCAATCGAACAATCGCAAGCGTCAAATGGCTTTTATGCTACTAGAAGCTATTTATGAAACAACTGGAATCAAGTTTTCTAGCGTCAACGAATTTACCGAGCAAGCGTCTCAATTAGAACAATTTGTTAATTTCAGAATATACAATACAGAAACAACCGGCAGTTTACACAATTATTTAACCAAGCTAAAAGGTTATAAGGCTAGTGAATATTTAGGGTACGAGTATGAAAGTGGTGAAACAATTCATGGCATCCTCCACCAAAATTTAATGAATACTTCTTTTGAAGATTCTTCTTTTGATTTTGTTATGAGTAGCGATGTCTTCGAGCATATCCCGGAACCTTATCAAGCTTTTAGCGAAGTCAATCGAATTCTCAAACCTGGTGGAAGACATATTTTTACAGTTCCTTTTTACAGCGATCGCTATCGAGATGAAGTCAGAGCTGTTGGTTGATCAGATATAAGTATGCATAAAAGTTCGCGATCGAGAAATATTTAAAACGAAAAATAATGGCGAAAAGGTTTAAAATAATTGATTTACAGGCTTTTTATTGTATTCTAAAGGACGTAGAAATTCGTATTTAGGATTGTATTTTAATTCAGATGGTATCTTTTGCAGAGCTTAGTGTATTCGATCGAATCCTGAAATTATCAGAATTTAAAGTTAAAGAATATGAATTTATTGAAGGACTTGGAATAGTTCTTGTTGTAGACAGAATTGAAAAAAAAGTTGCTTGTCCGAGATGTGGTAAAAAGAGCGATCGATTACATCAAAATCATGAGCGTTTGGTGCGAGATTTACCTATGATGGAACATGACATTTTTTTAAAAATAAATCGAAGGCAATTGAAATGCAAACATTGTCAAAAACCTTTTAGTGAAGAATTTGATAGTATTAGAAAAACTAGAAATTATACTGAAAGATTAGCCGAAAAAGTTATCACTGAAGTAATTGAAAGTGATATCAAAAATGTAGCTGACAGAAATGGTTTAAGTGAGAGCGAAGTAGAAACAATATTAAAGGAAAAATTTTCTGATTTAAGAAACGAAAAACCACAGGGGATAAAAAAATTAGGAATAGATGAAATAGCCTGGGTAAAAGGACAGAAAAATTATTGTGCAGTTATCGTAGATTTAGAAACAAGAAAACCAATCAATATTTTAGAGAAAAGAACTAAGGAATGTTTGCGAGAATGCTTTGAATCATGGGGAGCTGAGATTCTCGAACAAATTGAAGAAGTGAGTATAGATTTGTGGTCAGCTTATAAAAATTTAGTCGAAGAATTAATGCCAAATGCTCAAGTAGTTGCCGATAGATTTCATGTCATGAAAACAGTTAATGACGAGTTAGACAAAGAAAGAAAACTTGTCAAAAAACAAGCAGAAAAGCTAAAAAGTAAAAAAGAAAAAACGAAGATTATTGAAGGACTCAAAAGAAGCAAATATTGTTTGTTAAAAAATAGAAAAGATTTGGACTATGGACAAAAAGAAAAACTAAAAGAAATCAAAGCGATCGCTCCTAAATTGATAAAAATGTATGGCTTAAAAGAAAAATTAAGAAGCATTTTTGAGTCAAAGAAATCTGAAACTATAGCTGTATTAAAATTAACCCATTGGTTAAAAAAAGCTGCTGAATATTTCCCAGATAGTTGTGGGACTATAATTAGATGGTTTG
>JASJCW010000370.1 GCA_030065265.1 Prochloraceae cyanobacterium | reverse complement strand
ATATCCACAAATCTCTAGCAGTAAAGCCTCGTGAGATATAGGCACTATTTTGAGATGAATATGGGGGCGATCGATCCTTGAATTAATCAATTCAGACATTGTTAAAACTTCCTTAAGATGCAGAGGTTAATAAGGTGGTTTTTAATAACGAAAAGCCGGAGTATTTTTTCTGCTCCAGCCACATAACGTGCAGTAATTGATTTGTTTTGTTGCGGTGCGATCTAACTGCCCGCAATCAGGACAATGTTTAGCTTCTATCTCTTGATAAGCAGGTAAAATCTCCTTGTGGTAGGAAATACCGTTATATCGAAGCAGCCAGCCGACAGCATCCGCTTGAAACGCGACTGTCACTCTTGATGCTCCTCGCATTCCTCCCACCATGAAACCTCGGTCGGTTTCGATGATTCGTCCGATTCGCTTTAATTCTGGCTCTGCCTTTAAATGCTGTTTGCTCCAGGCTTTGAGATAGTATTCTTTGAGAGTTAAATCTCTGCTTCTCTCTAACTCGAAACCATCTAAAAGTATCTCTGGGTTTAACTTGTAGCGGTTAGATGGATTGTATGGCAATGGCGCAGAAGGAGTAACTTTGTCATTAGCTGTTTCTACGTTCTCTGCTGAAGCGGAAGATTTAGATTTATTCGCTACAATCTCGAATTTTTTATTCCCCGTCGCAGAATTATTAACTACTGGCAAAGAATCGCTGAGATTAACTCCGATATGCTTCGATCTCATCACTTGATGCTTGCATTGGGATTTCTTGCCTGTTTTGACTTGATATGCCCAGGATCTACAGGTGCAATATTTATCGCTTACTTGATATTTTGCGCCAGTGCTTTTATTGATTGTTATCGATCGCTCTTGATTCCACCAATATCCTTGAAATGCTTTCGGTGAAATGAAACTAGCTACCCTGCGACCGTTCGGAAGTTCGTAATGCAACCAAGGTGTTTTACCTCTGCCTAACTCCTTGATGAATTTGATTACTTTGATTAAGGCTCGATTTAGGATTGCTGATAGTGCATTGCAAATTTGATTTGGTGTGCTTAGATGCTTAAGCCTTTGCCGTGTAACTATTTGATGTGTCATCATTAATAAATTGAATTTTTCTAGAAGAACCCAGAGGCTCAAAAGCGATCCTGGGTTTTTTCTTTGAAGGCAGAAATAACTTTTCTTTTGTTTTTCTAACGCCTTCAGTTGCTATCTTACAACTCAAACTTGTAATTGTCACCATGTTAGACTTGTAATTTTCAAAGTTTAATATTTATAAATCTGGGCTGCAATTTGATTTTTGTGAAATAATATAAGAAGAAGTACATTTGAGATGTTGAGTTCTATGCCTCAGACTTTGATTAGATGGAGATTGAGAGAAGTAATGGCCAGATATCACATCAAAGGTGTGGATCTAGCGAGTCAATTAGGAGTAAGCGGAAATTCAATTTCTAATTTGCGAAACAGCAAATCTATGCCTCGCATAGATGGCGATGCACTGAATAATCTTTGTAACGCTTTAAACAAATTAGCTTTAGATCTCGATCGCGAAATTACTCCCAGTACGTTGATTGAATATACTCGGGATCTAGAACCTGAAAAAAAGTTCTCACCTGTATCGGCTTCTCAATCTCCCAAAATTAATCGAAATAATCAGTTCAATAACGAAAAAATGAATGATAATCCCACTAAGTTAATTGTCATAACAGGTGGAAAATTAGTTTCTCAACACAATTCTTGCGATTTAATCTAAGCTAATAAATTGCAATTTCCCTCAACAAAATAGAAGTGAAAATCAATATATACTGACTATTTTTCAATTACTTCATGCTAAAAAATCTTCATCTTTTCAGGTTAAATCTGAAGTTTGCAATTTTACAACAAGTATGATGTTGGCTCACCCATTGAACTACATCCGTTTTTTTTATGATTTATTTGCCGTTAAGACTGGATCTATTTCTGCATCAATAACAGTATCAAATCTTCCTGCTCCATACAGATCTGCTGCTCGATGTAGCTGTTCTGAGACTGCATTTAACTCTTTTAATCGTCTTACGTTAAAATTAGACATGAGATATCTATACCTCTAATAGGTTTAGTAATCAATAGTAATCGCCCAGATTTCGACCCCTGATGCGATCGCTTTTAACTTAATTTCTGTTTACTCTCCCATTTTACCATTGTTTAATCGCAAAGAGTAAGTAGTTTCGCAAAAAGTACGAATATAATAAAAATACAGACCATTCTTGTTGAGCGTATATTCCCAAATTAATGAGTGAAGCAATAGATAAATACCAAGTAGGCAAACATCCCAATAGCCTTAAGAATTTGTCTATGGCTGTTAATACTGGGCGTAAAGTTAAATATGAGTCTAAAAAGAAAAACCGGACTTCTACCCTAACCGATGAAAGTTGGGAAAAATTGAAATTAGTTGCCAAACAACATGGTTGTTCTGGGGTTTCCGATTTCTTAGAACAAATTGCTCGCGGTGCGATCGTAACGCTTAATTCCGAAGAATATTTAAAAACTGAATAAAAACTAACACCCTCACCATCAATGATCTGTTTTTTTAAAATGTAACGTACAAACCTTTCAATTCTGATTTACATATCGATTCAACCAATCTTTGTAACCGATAATTTCACTGCTGCGATTTTGTTCGATCAATGAAACTACCCATTCTTGATAGCGATTTAGATCTCGACAACTATTCCTCGAACTATAATTTTTAAGAATACGGCCCGTTACCAGATTGGCTAATCCTTTGCTGTGGCTCATTTTTTTTCAATTCAAATCAGTACTCTTGATTATACGAAGATATCTACACTTTTCTTTAACTTTCTTAATATATTCTGGATTTTTTAATCGGATATGCGATCGCTTATAATTCGTGCAGCGAAGCGGGAATCTCGCGCGACGATCGCATAATCAAATGGCGATATAGTTGTATTTGCCTCTGAAGATTTGTCAGAGAATCTTCGAGCTGGTTTAGAAGATCGAGTTACTGATGTTTTGGTAAAGCCAATTGATTGGAGTAGTTTAAAAGATAAAGAATATTTTAGGTAAACCAAGCTCTAAACGGACAAAAAGTTGTATGGCGATTTGGCTCGATTTCAAGTCCCATTCACAAATTTAACACGCCAAGTTTCCCCTATCCCTAAAAGCAGCTAATTGAATCAACTGCATTGGTTTGGAGGGACTACCAAATTTTTTGACCTTTGACTTGCGAGCGAAGCCAGATAAATAATGATTAATTGTGATTGTTTAAAACTTGCAAAGCGGAATAGAAAATTGCTAAAGCAACAGAATAAGCTAAGATAGAAATGCTAGACAATGTTTGGAAATTTATCTTAAAAACTTGTTCTTTGGAACTATCAATCTCAGAAATAAAACTTTTTGAAATAACTACCATTAAACTAATAAAAACATATATACCTAAAAATAATAGTGCTTTTATAGTCCAATCAGGGCTTCCACTAAGAACCTGTTGCCATAATTGTGTAGTAGAAACTGCTGGTACAATTTTATAAGCGACAATTCCTGCTGGTAACCATACAAGAAAAATACTATTTTGCAAAATCCCTGCAATCTTATTCAATAAATCATTTTTTTTAAAAAAACTCAACAAATGAACTATTACACTTAAAGATAAGGCTATTGTTGTTAGTACGATAAAAAAATTCAGGATGAAATTCATTGCTTAAAAGATTAAATGTTATTTTTGCTTACTTTTAATTGGAGCATCTTATTTTGGAAAATATCAAGCTGAAATCTCTCTTTATGAGGAAAGTCTCTCTGTTTTTCGTGCTGCTAAAAAGTTCTTACATCAAAATGGATTACATCAAAACTCTTCTGAACTTTGGCTAAAATTATCTAAAAGCTTCCCTGATTCTCCTTTAATTAAAGAAAATATTGACAAAGTTACACAGTATTTAACTACTGAAGGCGCAAAAATTCCTAATAATAAAACTTTTCCTGCTATTTCTGATATTATTGAATCCTTATTTAGTAAATATAAAACTTTTTCCGCTTCTTCTCCTTATTCAGAGATTAATGAAATGGTTTTATCAATAGTTTTAGCTACTATAAGAATAACACCTAAAATAGTTTTTGAAGCTATGAGTTCTATCAGCACTTCTACTCTTAAGGCATGGATAAAAGAAGTCTTTGGTGAATCGATAATGGCTAAACGAAAGGCAGCTTTTTCTAATATTTAATTCTTTTTACAGCCTTTTGTAACATACCTGTATTTAAAGCTTTTATTTAATATAAAAACTTTCTTTTCAGAGCAAAAGTCGCATGGCGATTTTCTTCGATTTTAATCCCTATCAACTTTCCAGATGCGATCGATTGAATCTCAAGAAAATAAACGACTTCGAGCAAACAGATTGAGGCGATCGCGATCGCCTCAATGCTGAAATAGCTTATTCTTCAACCTCTTCAACCTCTTCAACTTCTTCAATAAGTCGATCCGTTTTTTCATAGAGATCGATTGCTTTTCGATCTGGAAATAAATCCATTAAACTTTGATTAATTTTTCCTCTTGTTTGAGAGCTGAAATTGCTTAATGGTTCTGGTAAAAAACCATCTCCTATACCAATAAATATTAAACCTATAAAGACAATCAATGTTGAGAGATTAACTAGTCTTTGCATCTGATTTATCTCGAAGCTCAGCGAATTAATATCAATTCAAGTATAATTATCTGGTTAACTTATTAGATATTAACTAGGACACCATTCCATCAGTTCACTAACCACTATTCTCCACTGCCACCGCCATTCCTAACTTCTGGCCAATTGCCCCGACATATTCCCATAGCCGCACCATCTCCTCTGTGATCTGAGCTACTGCTGCAACCAATTCTTTAATCCCAGTCAAGTTAGTTTCGGTTTGATTTCCCTGAGTCTCTACTACTGACACATTTTCAAAGCCGACACTAACAGTAGAATTTAACAGTTTTTCGTATAAAGCCATTAACTGAAAATATCTAGAAAATTTATACAAAGCAAAATTTTTTCCGAGTTACTAAATATTAGAATATAATTTAATCAAAAAACCTCAACTTAATTTTAGTGCCAAAAAACAAGAACCAAAAACTAACCCATCCTCAATTTATTGTCGCTGTTTACAAAGGAGAGCGGCGTATTGGTTATTTATTTTGGCACAAGCTTAAACATCGAGATCCTCGA
>JASJCW010000369.1 GCA_030065265.1 Prochloraceae cyanobacterium | reverse complement strand
AAATTAGGCACTTTAACGATTACGGCGATCGTTTTAATTATTGCTTTATCGGGCGATAATAACGTCTTTTCTTTAGTAACTTTTGCTTGGTCGATATTAGCCGCCAGTATCGGGCCGTTATTATTAGTAAGAGTTTGGCATTTGCGGATCGAAACTCCTACGGCGATCGCAATGATGGGGGGAGGAATTACTGCTGTTTTGTTATGGAAAAAATCGGGTTTGTCTGGTGCTGTTTACGAAGTTCTTCCAGGAATGTTAACAGGCATTTTAATTTATGCGATCGCTAGCTTTTGTATCAGTAATACTGCTTCAGAACGAAAATAAAGATAATTATTTCTTCTCGCTTCAGTACAAAAAATAAGTAACCATAATTTAGCAATAACTATGGCTCAATTAATATCTCCACAAATTGTTTTCCCTTTTTCCAGTGTTCAAGAATCAAATTGGTTTTTGCATAAATTGAATCCCGAAGGATTGCAAGACAAAGTGTCTTTAGCGGTGCGAATTTATTCGGAAATAGATATCTTTAAAATTAAAAATACTTTTCAAATATTAATCGAACGCCATTCTAGTCTGCGAACAAAATATATAAGAAGAGACAATAAACTAATTCAAGAGGTCTATCAAAATGCTTCTCTCGATTTTCGAGTATTAAATATTATTGATTGTAATGAAGCAGGATTAAATGAAAATTTACTAAAGTTAATTAACGAATCTTTCGACTTAGAAAAAAAATCTTTATTCAGAGTTCGTTTATTTAAAAACTCTGTCAAGGATTTTATTTTACTAATTACTCTCCATCAACTAGCCGGCGATCGCCAATCTTTGTTAATTTTATTATCTGAATTTTTCAGTTTATATAATTCAGAAGAATTACCATCTTTAAACAGCGATTATCGGAACTATGTAAATGAAGAATTAAATTTATTAAATAGTAACGAAGCTGCGAAAATTGTCAATTATTGGGAAACTGAATTAAAAGGTGAATTACCAGTTTTAAGTTTGCCAACAAATAAATTTTTACCCAAACTAAGAACTTATAACGGATCTTCATGTAAATTTAAATGCGATCGCCCGACAACTGAAAAACTCAAACAACTGGCAAAACGAGAAAATAATACAGTAAATAATTTATTATTGAGTCTATTTAATGTTTTACTTTATCGCTATTCTGGCGAAGAAGATATCTTAATAGCTATCAAACAAGATCGTCGTAATTACAGCAAATGCGATCGCGTCATCGGTAATTTTGACGATGCATTTGTAATTAGAAATATAGTCGATGGAGAATCGAGACTTAAAGCAATACTAGAGTGTCTTAATAACAAAATAGATCGAATCAAAGAAAATAAAAATTATCCTTTCCCCTTATTAGTTCAAAAATTTAAATCTAGTGCTAACTTAATTCACTCGCCAATTTGTCAAGCAGCTTTTAGTTACAAAAATATCGATAATTTAGAAAATATTGCTGAAATTTTAGAAAGTAAAAATAGTAAATGTGGAGATTTAGAATTAAAATATTTAACCCTCGATCGCGAAAAAGTTGAATTCGATCTAAATTTAGAAATAATTGCAACTGAAACAGCTTTGTTAGGCGAGTTTAAATATAATTGCGATTTATTAGACGAGGTAATAATCAAACAATTTACGGAACATTTTCAAAATTTAATAACTTCAATTGTAGAAAATAACGATCTAGAAATAGAAATAGGAAAATTAAACTTATTAAGCGACAAAGAAAAACAAAAAATCACCGTAAACTGGAATCAAACCAAACGAGATTACGATCTTTCTCAATGCTTGCATCAATTAATAGAAAAACAAGTCGAGCGATCGCCCGATCGCATTGCAGTAGAATTTGCAGAAAATAAATTAACATATCGCCAATTAAATAACCAAGCAAACCAACTAGCAAACTATTTGCAAAAACAAGGAGTACAAGCAAACAATTTAGTCGGTATTAGCATCGAAAGATCTTTAGAAATGGTAATAGGATTATTAGGAATCCTTAAATCAGGAGGTGCTTACGTCCCGATCGATCCTAATTATCCGAGCGATCGCTTAGCTTATATGTTAGAAGATTCTCAAACAAAAATATTATTAACTCAGGAAACAGTAAAAAATAAATTACCAGCACATTCAGCAAAAACGATTTGTTTAGATTCAGATTGGGAAATAATAGAACGAGAAAATAATAATAATTTAGAAACTCAAATAACGCCGGATGATTTAGCTTATGTAATTTATACTTCTGGCAGCACTGGCAAACCGAAAGGGGCAATGAACGCCCATCGCGGAATATGTAATAGATTGTTGTGGATGCAAGAAGAATATCAATTAAATGAAAGCGATCGCATCTTACAAAAAACCCCATTTAGTTTCGATGTTTCGGTTTGGGAATTCTTTTGGCCGCTTTTAGCAGGGGCGCGTTTAATGATTGCAAAACCTGGCGGACATACCGACCCAAATTACATCGCAAATATTATCGCCGCAAAAGAAATTACTACAGCACATTTTGTCCCTTCAATGTTGCAAGTATTTCTCGAAGAAAAAGATTTAGAAAAATGTAAAACTTTAAAACGAGTTATTGCCAGTGGGGAAGCATTACCCTATAAATTACAAAAACGCTTTTTCGATCGCCTCAAATGCGAATTACATAATTTATACGGCCCTACAGAAGCAGCGATCGACGTTACTTACTGGAAATGCGATCCTAATAGCGACCTAAAAAAAGTCCCGATCGGTCGTCCTGTTGCCAATACCCAGATTTATATTTTAGATTCTTACTTACAGCCAGTCCCGATCGGAGTTCCGGGAGAATTGCATATCGGAGGGGTACAAGTAGCTTTAGGATATCTCAACCGTCCCGAACTGACAGCCGCTAAATTTATCCAAGATCCTTTTAATCAAGATAATCGTCTTTATAAAACAGGAGATTTAGCCCGCTATCTTCCTGACGGTAATATCGAATATATCAGAAGGATCGACCGACAAATAAAAATAAGGGGTTTGCGGATCGAACTAGGAGAAATAGAAAATAGTATTTCTCAACATTCGGATATTCGCGAAAACCTAGTTATTGCCAGATCTGAAACTGCGATCGGCCAGCAATTAATCGCTTATATCGTCCCCAAACTAGAAGCCAACAATAACATCTCTCCGGCTAAGTTAAGAACCTTTCTTAAAGAAAAACTCCCCGACTACATGATTCCAGCGGCCTTTGTAATTTTAGAATCTTTTCCCCTCACTCCCAACGGTAAGATCGATCGCCGCGCTTTACCAACTCCTGAAATATCGAGTTTTAGCGGCAATAAAGAACTAATTTTGCCTCGTAACGAGATGGAAAGTAAATTAGCGCGGATTTGGTCGCAATTGCTAAATATTGAGCCAGTAGGAGTAAAAGATAGCTTCTTCGATCTTGGCGGTCATTCTTTGCTTGCTATCAATTTAATGAGTCAAATACAGCAGCAATTTAACAAAAAGTTACCTTTAGCCACATTATTTACCGATCGCACTATCGAAGATTTAGCTAAGCGGATCGACAACAAGAAAGATTTTACTGCCAATTCTCCCCTAATACCGATCCAACCCCTGGGAAATAAAGAACCCTTTTTCTGCGTTCATCCAGCAGGGGGTCACGTTCTTTGTTACGTTAAATTATCTGGTTATTTAGGCAGCGATCGCCCGTTTTATGGCTTGCAAGCACAAGGTTTCAATTCGGGAGAAACAGCATTAAATACCGTTGAAGAGATGGCTTCTGCTTATGTCAAAGCGATCCGAGAATTCAAACCAGAAGGCCCTTATCAAATTGGTGGTTGGTCTTTTGGTGGAGTTGTCGCTTACGAAGTAGCTCAACAATTACAAAAACAAGGACAAGAGGTGAGTTTATTGGCATTATTAGACTCTTATATGCCTATTTTGCTCGATAAAAACAAAAAAATCGACGATAGCTATTTAGTTGGCGTTCTTTCTCGAGTTTTTGGCGGAATGTTCGGTAAAGATAATTTAGTCACCAAAGCAGAATTAGCCGGTTTGAGCGTCGAAGCACAGATAAGTTACATAATCGACAAAGCTAGAACAGTCGGTATCTTTCCACCAGAAGTAGAAGAGAGAGAAAATCGACGCATTTTAGATGTTTTGGTCGGAACTTTAAAAGCAACTTATGCTTATCGTCGTCAAGCTTATCCTGGAAAAGTAACAATTTTTCGCGCAGAAAATAAACACGTTATGGCTCCCGATCCGCAATTAGTCTGGGTTGAACTGTTTTCAGTCTTAGATGTCCGAGATATAGAAATTATTTCTGTTCCAGGCAATCACTACACTTTTATTCTCGAACCTCATGTAAGAATTTTAGCCGAACGTTTAGCAACTCGTCTTCAATAATATCTTTGAATCACTTTTAAGCAATGGGGATCTCCAATTGATATTGTCATTGCTTTAGAATTTGTTTAGAATAGTAACTCTGATATAATAAGATATAAACTGCGCCGCATTATATATTAAATTGAAAAGGTTTCTTTGGCAATAACCTAAATAGATACGCATCATAAATTAAATAAATCGCAATATCTCATAATTAACACCTCTTTGTCCCGACTTTGTCATTATTAGTCCTTAACATTAGTTAATATAAGTACAAGATACTTAAATAAAAACTAAACAATAAATCTTACGAGTTACTTATGCATTTTCCTTGGCTCACAACAATTCTTTTATTCCCTCTTCTAGCAGCACTTGCAATCCCTTTAATCCCCGACAAAGAAGGGAAAAATATTAGATTATACGCCCTCGGTGTCGGACTAGCAGACCTTTTCATAGCAGTCACAGCATTCTGGCAAGGTTTCGATATCCACAACACAGATTTTCAACTAGTAGAAAGTTATTCCTGGGTTCCACAAATTGGGATTAACTGGTCATTAGCAGTAGACGGCATTTCAATGCCCCTAATAGTTCTTGCTTGTTTAGTAACTACCTTAGCCATCCTCGGTTCTTGGCAAGTTAAGCACAAAGCAAAACTGTTCTACGCTTTGATGCTAGTAATGTACGCCGCACAAATCGGTGTCATGGCATCAAAAGATATGATTCAGTTCTTCATCATGTGGGAACTAGAATTAGTACCTGTATATTTATTAATCGCAATTTGGGGCGGAGAAAACAGCCGCTACGCATCAACCAAATTCATTC
>JASJCW010000368.1 GCA_030065265.1 Prochloraceae cyanobacterium | reverse complement strand
AATCCTTTAGCAGCATCAGCAATTGTCCACTCAGGATTAAGTCCTTGTTTTTCCTTTAAATCTAATAGGTTAAAGCCCCAATTATTTTCATCTCTATTTTCTGCTATAGTTAAAAGATAACAATAAGTAGAAAAAATATCTATTCCAGTTATAATAGGTTTTAAACCTTGAAAAATTTCATCATGTAGACCTATTTTAATGAAAGAAAGATCTTGTTTTTCGTTAATTTTTTCAGCTATCTTGGCATAAGAATAAACAAGATTATGAATCGAAGTAATACTTATTTGATAATCAAATAAATCTCTTAAAAGTTCTTTAACCCCTCGATAAGAACTATGACAAATCAGAATTAAAGCAAGAATGAATTGCCGTAACCAAGTTTTTGTTATTGGTAGGTAAAAAAGGACTTTTTCGTTTTTATCGAGCGGAGTAAAAGCATCTTCTATTGCATCTGTTGCTTTTTTCTTTTGTTGATATAAAAACTTCCGGCTAACTTGCTCAACTTTAGCTAAATTGGTTATCGATCGATTTTTAGTTAAAACTTTAATCGCTAATTTTTTTCTTTGTTCTGGATCGAGCAGAGCCGCAATGCTGGGTTTTTGACTCATTCTAATCGTTTTAGAGCAACAACTTTAATTTTACGCTCTTTTGCCCTCCTCTTTGTCGTATTTTGCCAGATTTTACATTCTCTCGCTTATTTTTACCCTTTAAGTACGAGTTCGCGAATGTCATTCGCGAACTTTTTGTGTGGGAGGAACTTAGTTCCTCCCACACCCTCTCCTCTTAGAGAGTTGACTTCCTTGTAGTACATCTCTATAAGCTTGAATTGTCAATACATTTTTTACTTGTTACTCTCAGTTTATCCGTGCCAAATTTTAGATTAAATTGAACGTTTTCATAGAAATGATTTGAATACATTTTATAGTTCACGTAAGAAAACAAGATTAACATCGACAAACTACAATAGATAGCAATTGGTCGTAAAGGTATAAGAAGTAAAGAACTGATTAGCTCTATAAAAATTAAACAGACTAAAATATTAGCAATGGTTTGACGATTGAGTCGGCTACAAAGTATTGCCCCAAGAGGCGCACCTAAAACAACAACAGGGATAGCAGCTAACCAATAGCTATATACTTCTGCTGTAAAACTATTTAAAGTTACTGAGATAATAAAAAAACCAATTAAAGAATTAATCGCCATCAAAATAACTGAAGTAGGAGTAGCAATTTTCTCGTTAATTCGAAATAAAAGAACCATTACTGAAAATGTCAAGCAATCAATTCCATTTCCAGCTAATCCACTCATGATTCCACCAAAAACTCCAAAAGAAAAAAAAATTATTTTTTCCTGAATTCTCCAAATAGGGACAAAACAATTGCAGATTCTATTTCTTCTATTTAAAGCTATTAAAGTCAAAGCGATACTTGTCAACATTATTGTAAAGGTAATTTTAATTACATCTGGAGGAAGTAAAGGAGCTAAAAAAACAGATCCAGAAATAATGCCGATAAAACCTCCAATACTTGCCCAAAAAATAACTCGCCATTCTACTTTTACACCAGTCATAATAATAGCTAATGATGCTGCACTCATGCCTACACTTTGAATTGCTAGTGAAAAAACTTTTGCTTGATAAGGATTGATGTGTAAAATTTTTGTCAATACCGGAAAGGCAACTGCTCCTCCACCAAGACTACTGCCTCCAGCAATTATTGAACCAAAAAGCATGGTCACTGCTATTTTCCAGTATTCAATTAAAATCTCAAACGCATTGAGCCATCCAAGCACTATTAACCATATTGACCATATTGTTAATGCTATGATTAGCATTATCTGGTAGTCTTTTTTGAAAAACATGATAGATCCCCGTGCTTGTTAGAATAAAAATTCAATTTGGTTTGATAAACCTGATTTGAACAATCCCGAAAATCTTGGCTAAATTGTGAAATTAATCAATGAAGTTAATATTTTTCGGAAAACAAAACTAGATTTTAGACAGTGTAAAAATCTTTCCAGCGTTTGAGACGAAAGTGCTAGAGAATGCTATTTGACACGCGCCAGGTTGCATTCGGATGTATTATTTGGATAGGCCAAGTCCAGAAGTGAATCCCAATGTAAGTCAGGATTTCGCTAGTTTGATGCATCCGAGGCAGTTTGAGCACTGTTTCGAGAGATGTAGAAGAAGATCCAGGGCCATGTAAGCGATAGTTGGCTCCTGTTGTAGGGCCAGCACAAAGTTTCCATAAGAGTCGAGGCTGGGACAACAAGCGGAGAGGATCGGGACGGCAGCCAATAAAACTAGCGATTTTATCCATGTAGGGAATCCACCTGACTATGGTGTTAGGTTGTTCCTGAGAGGGAAAAATCTCTGCATTTTCCTTTCTTTCTTTAATGATGTCTTTTGTCATAATCTCTGTTTCTGGAAGCACAAGTTTTCCGGCTGCTACTTGTGCAAAAAGTCTAGCTTGTAGCTCACCTATCGGAGGAATCGATCCAATCGCTGGACGAGCGAATCCGCAGAAAGCTAGAGAGTCGCCTATGTCAGGATCGAACATTGTCAGGTACAAATTCGCTGGGTGGCGAACTTGTAGACCTTCGGGATACTTGATAAACGGGAACGAAGGCACATAGCCGTGGGCAAAAACGACTACTTCAGCAGAATGGCAAATATCATCTTCAAAGATTACGTTATTTCGATCGAATCTAATTAAGTTCTTGCGTAAAATAAGCTTACCTTTTAGCAGAGGCTGAATAAAGTCATCGGATTTGGTTGCTGTTTGGGACATTGGCCCAAGGCATGATTGTTCTAGCAGTTGGGCTCGCAAGGCACTCTCCGGTGTATGGTTTCCGATCTCAAAGCAGATACGACGCTTAAATGACATGAACCAATTTTGTAATCCTATAGGTGGAGTGTTACGGATTCGATTTGTATCGTAATCGTTGGCGATGCCATTAAGAGGATTGATGCGAGGGACAATAAATTTACCTTTTCGAATACTTAAGTAGGTTGTAGCCGCAATCTCAGACAATTCATTTGCGATGTCAACTGCAGACTCTCCGGCACCAACAACAACAATCTGCTTACCTTCTAAGCCTTCTGAACCGATATATTGAGATGAGTGAAGTACCTCTCCCGAGAATGTATCTAGTCCAGGTAAGTCGATAGATTTAGGATTGAGATTGAGTCCAACGCAAATAGCAACGCGATCGCAATCATGCTGAGCTGTTTGGCCCGTATCTCGATCGACTGTAGTTACACACCAACCACCACCCTGGTTTGGCTTTACAGCAGTAACTGTTTTCCGAAAATGTAAGTGCTTTTTCAGTCCAAAGTGATTTACATACCGTTCCAAATACTTGAGATAATCTTGGGCCATCTGATGCTGATCAGATGAACTATCTGGGGGGAAATCAGAATATGCTGTTACCCAGGGCGATGAAGTTAATCGCACTGTGGGCCAGCAACCACCAGGAAAATCCTGATTAAAGCGATATACTCCACCCACTCCATCTTGCCTTTCGAAGCATTGAACATTGAGGCCTTCGGACAAACATTCTTTGAGCACAGCAAGACCAACCGGGCCAGCACCAATGACGATGACCGATCCACGGTGGCCTTGCCGCTGAGATGTTGTTTGCATAGATGGGTCTTGTTGTCGATCAAAAAGTCGGAATTGATAGACTAAAAAGATTCCTGCGTAGAGCAAAAAAGTTCCTAATACAGATTTAAGCCAAATAGGTATCTCGAAAAATAAGATTAATAAACTTGATAAGAGAACGAGCGGTAGAGGTAAAAAGGCGATTAAATAGACAGTCCATTCAATCAGTTTTGCTCCAAGAGAATACCACCACTTTTGACCTTTAATCACTTGTTGAAGAGCGTAATAGATCTTGAATGGATCATCGGATTGATCATGATAATAATTGCGCGAATGGTGAACCATAGAGTTTTCTTTTACCTCTAAATTTTCTGTCGATGGGAGGGATCTCGCCTTCTGGGGCTTTGATAGGCTTTGCCTGACCTTGAAGATTCCCCTACTACACGATGCGATTTCGATTAGATTATTTGACTCTGGTTTGTTTATGTGTCCAATTAAAAGGAATAGGATTAAATAATCTAGAATATTATTCGCTTAATTTACGAAAAAATTACTCAAAAGATCGTGAAAATTAAAATCATCAGATTTAGTGGGGGTAAAAGATTGAACATCTGATAATTCTAGTTAGTAAAGGTTATTATGTAAAATCATAATGCAACTTTAAAATTAGAGCGAACAACTTCTAAACGTTCAGCCCAAAGTAGTTCAGGTTGCCAAGAATTCGGATCTAAATTAGAATTTTGTCCCCTAGTATGAGAATTTATTAGTCTTTGTTGAATAACCTTGTATTCAGTAGAATTAGCCCTAAAAATCGGCTTTTGTTAGTTACTCTTTTTTTTGGCGAAAGATCGAGTGAATGTTGAGGGAGATAAGGTTATTTTATATAGACTTGCTTTGATAAAGTCGAAGGAATCTTGATTTTTAAATTAGATAAGGTTAAAATAAAAACATAAACCAACTAAATTGGTCGAGATGCCATCAGAAAAGGAACGAGAATTAGGGAGACTCGAAGATCGAATGTCATTCATCAACAAAAGAATGGCAGAGATTCGTGCAGAAGGTCATATAGCTCCAGCCAGGACTTGGATACAGAAGTTTGTAGTCCCAAAGAAAAACGGCAAACGGTACTACTACTATCGATTAATGGAGGCTTGCGATAAGAAGTCTAAATCGGGTTCAATACAGGGTAAATTAAAGCTATACCTCGGTAACAAGCATAACCCTAAATATCACACTTATAAAGCGGCAATAAGACGAAGAAACGAACTACAAGAGTTACAAAGAAGGCACGATAAGTTGACGGCTCTATACAAAAAACTCTTATCTAATGCTGTTAGTTATGGTTATTTATCAGAGGTAGTCCTAGACGAAGAGTTAGAAAAGACCGAAACTAACAAAGGTGCGGTCGATTTAACGGTAACTAGAGAATTAGTATTAGCTGTAGAAGGAATACAAGAGACTGTGAGTCAACTCTATCGCTGGATGGAAGTAATAGGGCAGAAATTAGGAGTAAATCTAACAGATGTTAGTTTTGGGAGCGGG
>JASJCW010000367.1 GCA_030065265.1 Prochloraceae cyanobacterium | reverse complement strand
CCAAATTTTTGCGGCTGTTGGGCTAACGGGATGGTTTTCATTGCAAAATGGAAAACAAGCAGTTAACGATCTAGCTAAACAACTCTACAAAGAGCTTGGAGATCGAGTAGAACAACGTCTAAATAGTTACGTTCGGATTCCTCATTTAATCAATCAAAGTAATGAGGATGGAATTAAAAGCGATTTATTAAAAATAACTGATTTCCCCCTCTTGCAGTATCATTTTTGGCAGCAAATTCAGTTATTTCCCGAAGCTAGTTACGTCCAATTTGGTAATGCATCGGGAGAATTTGTTGGCATCGAAAGAATGAATGACGGTACGTTTAATCTTGAAATTAAACAAACAAAAATAACTGGCGAAGATTTATATACTTATGCGATCGACGAAGTAGGAAATCCGATCGAAAAACCACTATCAATAGTAAAAAAATACGATGCTCGAGTTCGTCCTTGGTATCGAGCGGCTGTTAACGCTCGAAAACCTACTTGGAGTGAAATATATCAATTTTCGAGCAGAAAAGTAGTGCGGTTGGGAACTACTGCAGTTCAACCGATTTACAATCGCAATGGCGAATTTTTGGGAGTTGTCGGTACGGATATCATTCTTTCGCAATTAAGCGATTTTTTGCGCGGTTTAAAAGTTGGTAAATCGGGGATCATTTATATTATCGAAGATAATGGTTTATTAGTAGCAAGCTCTACTGAAGATTCTCTTGCTACTGTCAATCAAAATCGAGAAGCTCGCCGAATTAAAGCAGAAGATTGTCCTAACCTTTTAATTAGTTATAGTGCCAAAGAATTTAGCCGCAACTCCATACATGTAGAAAAAAAAGATGACAGTAAATCGTTAGAATTAAAAATAAAAAATAAAAAATATTTTGCTAAATCTGTGCCCTTTAAAGACGGTCGTGGAATTGATTGGTCGATCGTTATAGTAGTCCCAGAATCAGACTTTATGGAGCAAATAAATGCTAATACTAGAACTACGATTTTATTATGCTTGGGAGCTTTAATGATAGCCACTGGAATAGCTATTTTAACCTCCCGCTATATTACTCGACCTATTAGTAATTTAAGTTTAGCATCAGCGGCGATCGCTGCCGGAGATTTCAAACAAAAAGTAGAGGTGCAAGATATCAAAGAATTGGGCATCTTGGCTGAGTCTTTCAATAATATGAGCGAGCAATTACAAGAGGCTTTTATAGCTTTAGAAAAAAACAATCAAGAGTTAGAAACTAGAGTTCGAGAAAGAACCGCTCAACTAGCAAAAGCTAAAGAAAAAGCAGAGGTTGCCAATCAAGCTAAAAGTGAATTTTTAGCTAATATGAGTCATGAATTGCGTACTCCTTTAAATGTGATTCTTGGCTTTATTCAACTGATCGATCGAGATGATAATTTAAATAAACAACAAAGAGAAAATATAAGTATTATCAGTCGCAGTAGCAAACATTTGCTATCTCTAATTAATGGGGTTCTCGATATGTCTAAAATTGAAGCGGGTCGCCTTAATCTTAATCTAGATAGTTTCGATTTGTATTTTCTAATTGACAGTATTGAAGAAATGTTGAAATTTAAAGCTCAATCTAAAGGCTTAAAATTAAGCACGGAAATTGCCCCTGAAGTTCCTCAATATATCATCGGAGATCGAGGTAAGTTACAACAAATATTAATCAATATTTTAGGTAATGGAATTAAATTTACTGAAATAGGTTCGGTAGTTTTAAAGGTAACAGCAGATCTCAAAAAAACAACAAAAATTAATTTTGAAATAGAAGATACTGGGCCCGGAATTTCACCTGAAGAAATAGATATTTTATTTACTCCTTTTATACAAACTTCAACTGGAAGAAAATCCCAAGAAGGGACTGGTTTGGGCTTGGCGATCGCTAGTAAATTCATAAAATTAATGGGGGGAGATATTTCAGTGAGTTCTGATTTAGAAAAAGGTAGTATTTTTAAATTTCATATTTTAGTTGAAAAGAGCGATCTGGCTAATATTAAACAGCAAAAGCCAACTCGAAAAGTTGTTGGTTTGAAATCAGATCGACAAAAATATCGCATTTTAGTGGTAGACGATCGCTGCGACAATCGACAATTATTGACTAAACTTTTAACTAGCGTAGGTTTGGAGGTAAAAGAAGCTTCTAATGGAAAAGAAGCTATCGATATCTGGGAGTCTTGGCAACCTCATTTAATCTGGATGGATATGCGAATGCCAGTAATGGATGGTTATGAAGCTACCAAGACTATTAAATCTCGTCTTCAGGATCGAGAAACAAAAATAATTGCTCTAACGGCCAGCACCTTTGAAGAAGAGCGAGCGATCGTCACTCAAGCTGGTTGTGATGGATTCCTGCGCAAACCCTTTTTAGAGCAAGATATTTGGGAGATGATGGCACAGTCTTTGGGAATAGCTTACGTCTATCAACCAACAAAACTTAATAATAAGGAGCAAAATAAGAGGACAAATTTTAAACTAAGATCGGAGTCGTTGAAGATAATGTCTTCTGAATGGTTGAGTAGCTTATCTAAAGCTGCGGTTGAATTAGATCGGGAGCTCTTATATGAGTTAATCGCTCAAATACCATCTCAACACAATTCGATCGCTAAAATTCTTGCTGAAATGGTCGATAATTTTGACTTTGAGGAAATTTTACATATGTCTAAAAAAGCGAATAAAGAATAACTTGGATCTTTTTAATAACGAATTTATTTAATATCTAAAATAAACGATGAAGAATAACTTTCACCTTATTTGCTAAAGAGATTTAAATCTCACCTAAAATAACGAATGAACAATAACTTACACCTTTTCAATGAAGAATTAGATAATATTAAACCCAAAAAAATTTTAATCGTAGACGATTTGCCACATAATTTACGTTTGCTTTATAACACATTGAAAGAAAATGGTTATGAAGTTCGCTGTGCAAAAAGTGGTTCTATGGCTTTAATTGGAGTGAAACAATACAAGCCCGATTTAATTTTGCTGGATATTAAACTACCAGATCTAGACGGATATGAAGTTTGCAAGCAACTTAAAGCAAATCCGATCTCCAAGGATATTCCGATCGTTTTTTTAAGCGCTCTTGACAATATCTTAGATAAAACCAAAGCTTTTGCTGTAGGAGGAGCGGACTACATTAGCAAACCTTTTCAAATAGCCGAGGTTTTGACTCGCATTGAGCATCAATTAAGTTTAATCTCAGCAAAAGCCCAAATTCGTCATTTAAACTCTTTTCTAGAACGAAAAGTACAACAGCGTACCGCAGAATTACAACAAGAAATTATCGAGCGGATCGAGGCGCAAATGCAAGCCAAACAAGATCGAGACAAGCTAGAGAGCATTCTTAATTCTCTCAAAGAAGTAGTCTTATCTATTGATGCAGATAATTGGCAGTTAATATACCTCAATCCTGCCGCAGAAAAAGTTTACAATCGACCTGCGATCGATTTTTTTAATAACCAAAATATTTGGTTGGAAGTAATTTATGCAGAAGATCGTCAACGAGTAGAGCAATCTTTTTCCCAGTTAAAATCTGAGGGTAACGTAAAAACTATAGAAGTAGAATACAGGATTGTCAGATCTGGGGGAGAAATAAGATGGCTTAACGATCGCCGTCATGTGGTTTATGACAATCGAGGTACTGCTCTGCGTATAGATGCGATTATTAACGATATCACCGATCGCAAGCAAAGCGAACAAAGATTAACTCCTCACAATTTTTACGATATTTTAACCGGTTTGCCAAATCGAACTTTGTTTATCGATCGCTTGGAAATGGCAATAAAACGGATCGAAGATACGAGTGAATATTCTTTTACCGTCTTATCGATCGATCTGGATGGTTTTACAAACATCGAAAACGATCTGGGAAATTTTATCGCTGAAAGACTTTTAATTGAAGTTGCTGGAGTATTTAAAGAATCTCTGCGAGCTAACGATACTCTTGCTCTTTGGGAAAAAGATCGCTTTAACGTGATTTTGGAACAAATCGATCGAGTTGCTGAAGCGACGAACATTGTCGATCGCATTGAAACGGCATTAAAATCACCTTTTAATATTGAAGGTAATAATATAGTTATTAGCGCTAGTATCGGTATTGTTATGGGTTCTAGCAATTATCAATCTGCTTCGCAGTTATTGCGAGATGCGGATATTGCGATTCAAGAAGCAAAACAAGATAATACCAGGAATTATCAGGTTTTTGAGCGGCAAGTGTCTGCCGAAAATTTCTCCATGCTATCGATCGAAAGTGAATTACAATTAGCTCTCGATCGCCAAGAATTTTTAATTTATTATCAACCTATTATTAATCTCAGCGATCTTAAATTGATTGCTTTTGAGGCTTTATTGCGATGGCAAAATCCCGAGCGAGGTTTGATTGCTCCTGACAATTTTATCGCTATTGCCAAACAGAGCAATTTAATTTTACATATTAGCGAATGGATGCTCGATCGGGTTTGCAGACAACTGAGTGCTTGGCAAAATCAATTTGATGGTTTTGAAGATGTCAAGATAAGTGTCAATATAACGGGCCGACAAATTAGAGCATTAAATTTTATCGATCTCGTCGATCGAATTCTCGAAGCAAGGGATCTCGATGGTAGTTGTCTTCAGCTAGAAATTCCTGAAAGTGACCTTTTAGAGGAGATGGAAGTAACTGAAACTGTATTAAGAAAAATTAAAAACAGAAAGATAGCGATCGGCGTTGACAATTTTGGCGCTGGTTATTCATCTTTAAGATATTTGCATCGTTTGCCGATCGATTCTTTGAAAATTGAGCGCTCTTTTGTCAACAATATGGATTCCAATCGGGAAAATCTCGAGATTGTTCGCACTTTAATTACTGTTTGTAATTGTTTGGGAAAGAGAGCGATCGCTATGGGTGTAGAAACGGCGCAACAGTTAGCTCAATTACAATCGTTTGGATGCGAACAAGCTCAAGGATATTTTTTTTGCAAGCCTTTAAATTCCAATGCAGTAGAGTCGATCGTCTCTGTTAATTCCCACAAGCCTTTTCAGTAAACTTAAACTGGTGAAAAGATTAAATATTCGTAAGCGGACTCAATTTTATTGCATTGAGCTAATACTTT
>JASJCW010000366.1 GCA_030065265.1 Prochloraceae cyanobacterium | reverse complement strand
TATTAGCAGGAAATAAAGGTCACTACGGATGTATCGAACACCCACAAATTACTTTTAATGTCGGTTATTTTCCCCATTCTATGATGCAACAAATTCGTACCCATCGAGTGGGAGTTTCGTTCGATGTGCAATCTTTTCGCTACACAGGACAAAGAATAATTGATGTTGTCGAAAGTAAAACCGATCTTGAAGATGTTTTTTATCTCCGTCCAGTTGGCAATTATACTAATCGTCAAGGTAAGCGTTATTTTTATTCCCAAGAACAAAGAAATCGCGATTTAAAATGGTGTTTAGATGCTTGTAAATTATATAAAGAACATATCGATGCGGGAATGGCAGAAGAACAAGCTAGAAGTATAATTCCTTTTGATGCTAGACAGCATTTTGTTATGAGTTGTAACGCCAGATCGCTGATGCATTTATTGGATTTGCGTTGGAAAAAAGATGCTCAATTAGAAGCACAAAAACTCTGTGAATTACTTTATATTCATTTTGAAGAATGGATGCCAGCTTTAGCTATTTGGTACAAAGAAAATCGCGCTCAGAAAGCAAGATTATCACCTTAAAAAATTATTTTTTTTTGAATAAATTCAATGATTTTTTTATGAATTATATCTTTACTTTCTGTGCCATCTATTTGTAAAAGTAAGCCAGTATATTCTGCAAAAATATCTCGATAGTTCCGAGCGACTTTAATTAGTTTATTTTTAGTTTCATAAATTTCTTTTTGAGGGCGATCGCTCAATCTTTGCAAAGAACTTTCTACAGGTAGATTGATATAAATTACTAAATCTGGATTGGGGAATCTTTGATTTAAGCTTTTAATAAAATTCCAATCTTCTTTAGTTTGACAATTGTAAGCTAGGGAAGAAAAATAATATCTAGTACAAATAACTTGACAGCCTTCATTAATCAGTTTAAAAACACCATCAACATCGTTATATAAATGATCGTGGCGATCGGCCGCAAATAAATAAGCCATTTGTTCGTCGAATTTTTGGCTATCTTCAGTGAGGATAACTCTTTTTTTGAGGATCTGTCGAATCAAATTGCCGATCGGCCCGCTAGAAGGTTCGGGGCTAAGAATTGCTTTTTTATAATTATTTAAAAAATAATTTTCTAATAAACTAGCTTGGGTAGAAGTTCCCGATCCATCTATTCCTTCAAAAACGATAAATAATCCTTTCATTTATAGCAAAAATATTTCTTTTTAGTCTCTCATTATATAAGAAAAATCCAAATACTAAAAAACCATCTTCAAAGATGGCTGATGATTATTAAACATTTTTTCTGCCAAATTTGAACCAATTTACATGACTTGGGAACAATTCAAAAATTGTTTCATAATAGTAATTATTTTATTGATTTCGATCGGTTTGGTAATAAATTCAGAAGCCCCTGACATTTTTGCTTTTACTCGATCGACAATACCATCTTGACCTGTTAACATAATTATTGGCTTGTTTTGAAATTTAGAAATTCTTTTTATTTGACTGCAAACTTCGTAACCGTTAACGATGGGCATTCCAATATCTAAGAAGATCAAATCGGGATTAGATGCGATTATAGTAGGGATAGCTTTCAAACTTTGTTGAATTCCGATAAAATTATAGCCTTGTTTAATAATAATCTGTTCCATTATTTTAAGGATTTGCGGACTATCATCAATGCAAGCAATTAAAGGTTTAGATCGGTCTTGGGTTGCTGAAGATTTATTTGAATTGATAGAATTAAAAGAAACAATATTTTCAGGAATGTCAGAAACTTCTTTTAAATCCAGCAATCCTTTATTAATGTAGGGAATTAAAGAAGAAGTTAAAAGTTCTACTTTTCGATCTAGTTTGACTGCTAAATCCCTTAAAGTATAATTACCATTAATTAATTTAACAAAATTATTGTAAACATCTTGATTTACTTCTTGTTTCAATCGATCTAAATCTTTAATAACTGGAGCTAAATTAGGCGACCAATAATTATTATTTTGTCGATCGAATTTTGACCAAGTTCGTTCGTTTTCCTGAGTTGTTTGTAAAACTTTATCTACATCGACAAGGGTAGAAGAAATTTTTAAACCACAATCTAAAAGATAATCAGCAGAAGTGCTTTTTAATAAATATTCTAAAGATTCTTTTTTTTCTTGTTGAATTATGTCAAAGATGGCTTCGCTAATTTTAACTTCAACGATCGCGCTAAATTGATTGTTATCAATTGTTTGATTTGTTAACAAAGACAATAAAATTCTATAGTTCCAGCATTGGTATTTTTTGGCAATAGTAATAAAAGTTCGATTTAATTTGACTTGAGGACAATTTTGGCTTAAGATTCTCAACCAAGAACGATGAGGATGATAGCCGCCATCGATCCAAACTAATCTACCCAGACAGCAATATATTTGCCATTCAAGATTTTTTGCGGCTCTTACTATTAATTGTCCGGTAAATTGTTCTTGCTTAATCCGGTTTAATTGCCGATCTAATAATGCGGTTACTTCAGTTGCGCTTGCAATACTTTTCATAAGTTTTTGTTTAGATGTTTTAATCGTTGCGGTTTAGATATAGATAGTCTTAAATACAATCCTATTTTCGATCGAAAGAATTTAAGATCGGGAAAACAACTCAAATAAGATCGGCAAAATAGCTGAAATTTTGCAAACTTCGCTAAATATTTAATTTAAATCAAAATTAAGATTGACTACTTAACAATCGCAGAAAAAATATCTGAGAAAACGCTGCCAAATAGAGTGGGAAGATTTATTTTGCTGCTGAAATTCGATAATGCTGCGATCTATAATTTCCGAGTAAGAAGTAAAAGAATTGGGTAAGTTAGCGATCGCTTTTAAATTAATATTATGTTTAATTGCAAGAGCCAGAGAAGCAATCGATTCTGCTGCTTGCGGGCCTGCTATATGAACTCCGAGAATTTTGCCGCAATGGGTTGAAATCAATTTAAAAATTCCAGTTGTTGTGCTGTTTATTTGCGCCCCGGCAATTGTTTTAAAATATTGTTTTATTATGGAGATATTATTGTTACCGTAGCGAAATTTAGCTTCTGCTTCTGTCATTCCCACTCTTGCTAAATTGGGAGCAGTAAAAATTGCGATCGGAATGTAACGATAGTCTACTTTTAATTTGGACAAAAATAAAGCATTTCTAACGGCAATGTTAGCTTCATAACGTGCTAAATGGGGAAAAGGATAACCTCCAGCTACGTCACCACAGGCATAAATGCGCGGGTTGGTAGTCCGCAGTCTGAGATCTAGTTTTAAGCCAGTAGAAGAGAATTTTATGCCCACTCCGGGTAAATTTAAACCGAAGATATTCGGCGATCGCGATCCGGCAAAGATGACTCGATCTGTTTCAATTGCCCGATCGCCTGCTTGCAGCCATTTTTGACCTGCTATCGATCTGACTTGCGTTAGAGGAGAATTGGTAAAAACGCGAACTCCTTCGGCTTCCAAACAAGCCTGAATTAATCGAGCAATTTCGCGATCTTCTCGGGGTAAAATGCGATCGTCTTCTGCGATTAAAGTGATTTTTTTGCCTAATTTAGCTAAATTTTGGGCGATCTCTAGAGCTAAGGGAGTTCCGCCAATTATGGCTAGACGATCTGGTAAAGATTCTAAACAATTTTTTTGCCAGAGATCGCTGGTAGTTGAATAACCGATTTTTTCCAGCAAAGCTAAATTTTTACCTGCTGCAGAAGAGCCAGTAGCGATCAGATATCTGCGCGATCGCAACTTCCTTTTGCCAACAATAAAAGCTAAATTGGGCAACCGACAAAATTCACCGACTCCAGAAATGACATCAACTCCGATCTCTGCAAGAGCGGTTAAAGAATTTTCTGCTGTTAAATTAGTGATTATTTCATTTGCAAAGGCTGTTACTGCACTCAATTCTGGATTTAAATCGATTGAGGGATAAATACCAAGTTGAGTCGCACCTCTTAAATTATCTAAAAAACTATTTGTTTGAGACAGAACCCGATTATAAACTATTTCAGCAGAACTAGAATGACCTGAAAATGGTAAATTGATTAGAGCAACTCTAGCCTTAAAACTAGCGGCAAGATTGGCTGCAAATATTCCTTCTAAGCTTGCTCCAATTACAACCAAGTCGTATTCTACTTGAGCCGAATTCCATAACATCAATCTTTTCAGCGTTAATTTTTATCCCTACATCTTATCTACACTACCAAGTTCTACACCCATTCTTACAGGGATTCTTCTTGCATAGCGAGTTTAACGAAATATTTACAGGGAGAAAGATTTTGAATTTTTTCCACCTGGAAATATTGATAAGATGGGGGATTTTCCGACTTCGACCGACAAAGTCGGTCGCCTATTAGTTCGATTAGTTTGAAATATCAAGCAAGAGCGAATTATCCCTTAGACTCGTCTTCGGCTCTGGGAAACCCTCACAAATACGTTATTCTGCCATCTTCTTAATATTTCCACATGGTGTTTTTTAATGACTGATTAATGCTTCTAAAAAACACTATATCCTTTAAAGCCTAGCTACAAGAAGACTTCCGACTTGAATATTAAATAAAGTTTACGCCAATATATTTTCTTATCAATCAATGTTAACTTAAATACAAATCAGTATATTTACTTAGAAATGAGGCTTAATTTAAGATTTAAACTCAATTTCAAGAATTTAAATCTTATAAGCTTGCAAAATTTCTTTTTTTAAATAATCAAATCCTCATTCCTAAGACTTTCTAATTAAACAATAAAATCAAGAGACAAACAAAATGGCAATAACAGGAACACAAGGCCCTGACACCCTCGTTGGTGACTCTGGTGCTAACATTATTCGTGGCTTAGGTGGTGCTGATATTCTTCGTGGCTTAGGTGGTGCAGATCGGCTCTTTGGTGGCCCTGGTGCCGATCGGCTCTTTGGCGGCCCTGGTGCCGATCGGCTCTTTGGCGGCCCTGGTGCGGATCTTCTTCGTGGTGGACGTGGTCGCGATACCCTCGTTGGTGGCCCTGGTCCTGACGAGCTTTTTGGCGGCCCTGGTGCGGATCTTCTTCGTGGCGGCCCTGGTGCGGATCTTCTTCGTGGTGGACGTGGTCGCGATACCCTCGTTGGTGGAGGTGGT
>JASJCW010000365.1 GCA_030065265.1 Prochloraceae cyanobacterium | reverse complement strand
GTTTTCAACCAAGATTTATTGGTAAATGAAGGCTGTCTACCTTCCACCCCTTGCGCGTGAGCCTCGCGCGGGGTCTCACCGCTCTTGCCTTCTGCCTATTGCCTTTGATTCTGGAGCTTTTTGCCTCTTAAACTTATTTTCTTTCCAACTAGGCGATCGCAGGTTTGGTTCTTGTTTGCTGAATTACGAAACTGTTTTACAATTGGCTGGTACTTCTTTTTGACAGCAATGACCTCATACCAATTTTATTTAGAGTTGCTACATTTCGGAGACGAAGGGCAACAGGCAAAAGGCAATAGATTCGGAAAATCGATTTGTAGCATTATTTTAGGGAATTGACCTCAGAACAAAAACTAGAAGAACTCAAGAAACTCAACAATTATTTGCATACGAGCTAATTACCAAATTTTTGCAACCAAAATTAGAACGATTCTAGAAACTTAGATCTAATGACTAGGGGAAAATTAGAAGGAAAAATTGCTATAGTTACCGGTGGTGCTTCTGGGATTGGCAAAGCGATCGCCACTCGTTTTACTTTAGAAGGTGCAAAAGTTATTATTGCCGATATTCAAGAGGAAGCGGGAACAAGATTAGCTGAAAATCTCAAAGATAGTCTTTTTCTTAAAGTCGATGTCAGCGTACCCAGGGAAGTAGAAACAATGGTGAAAACCGTTGTCGACCGCTATTCCAAACTCGATATTATGGTCAATAATGCGGGAATAGGCGGAGAACAAGCACCTACCGTACTTTCAACTGTCGAAAACTGGCGCAAAGTTATTGCTGTTAATTTAGATGGGGTCTATTTTGGCATGAAATACGGTATTGCGGCAATGCTTTCTGGGGGAAATGGAGGAGTTGTTTTAAATATGGGTTCAATTGCCGGAATGGCAGCATTTGGAAATAATCCAGCCTACTCAGCATCAAAAGCAGGAGTAATCCAATTATCTAAAGCTGCGGCTATTGAATATGCCTCCGATCGCATTCGCGTTAATGCGATTTGTCCTACGGCGATCGATACTCCTATGTTGCAAAAATATATGACTAAAAGCAAGCAAGGCGATCTCTTTCGTAAAGCAGTACAAAAAATAAATCCAATTCCGGGAATGCCTACTACAGAAGATGTGGCTAATGCGGCTCTTTTTTTGGCTAGCGATGAAGCTAAATTTATTACTGGTTTAGCTTTTCCCGTAGATGGGGGTTATACTGCTCGGTAATCGGCTTGGCTGAGGTTAGTCGGTCTAGGTAGGAGGTCGGAGGTCAGAAGTCAGAAGTATTTTTTTCTACTTGCTACTTCTTACTCGCTCGATCGCAGCTAACCATTCTTTTTGCAGGTTGCGAAGTCGCTCGAGATCTTGAAATTCACTCCATATCAGCGATCGCATTCCGTTGAGAAAAATGCGCCATTCATCTTCGACTGTAGCAGCGCGCAAGATCCGATCGACAAATTCTTCGGCGATCGCAAATGCAGCTAAACTGGGTTCGTCCAATAAGTCTTCTAAAGCATTTTCGCATTTATAAACGGCTTCTAAATAAGCAGTTTCGAGGGAGTCGCGAACTTTTTCGGCATTGGATGAAGATGGTAATCTTAAGGATGCTGGTTCGTTGGGTGTGAGGATATCGAGATGTTTGCGAATGCGATGCTGGATAAAGCCGCGATATGATAATTCAAATTCAGCTAAAATAACGAATCCGAATTTAATTTTACTGGGTTGTCCGGGAATTAATTCTGTGGGAATGAGATCGGCGATCGCCGCAATAAATTCCGCACCTCTTTTGTCTGTAAGTTCGCCAAGACGACCGTTTTTAATTAATACTGTGGCTATTTGGGATTTTACGCGATCGAGGGATCTTTTTAAACCCCTATCCAAGGATAAAAAATGCCGGGAGAGATGGGCGCGCATTTCGTTAAGATAAATTCCATAGACGATATCGTAGCCACCTTTTTCAATATTGCGATCTTCAATTTCTTCTAGACTGGGAATGCTGGTATCTTGGCGACAGTTAGCGATCGCCTTTTCGACTTGTGCTTTAAATTCAGTATCGACTTCGTGTCGCTGTTTTCGCAATTCTTCTAATAAGACGATCAAACCTTTAGCAATATCTTTGCGAAACTGATTGAATAAAGGAATGAAAACAGCAGAAACGTTATTTTCTGCGACAATGTTGCCAAAAGCATTGTTTGCTTTATTTATTTCCCGATCGATTTGTTGTTGTAGTTGGGATATTTCTGCATAAGTGCGATCGAGATATTGGCGATCGAGGGTTTCAATATTGTTTGCTAGATAATCGAGAATGCGATCGAAGACTTCAGCGACTTCTTCTGTTTGAGAACAGTCAGAAATATAACAATTTACCATTCTCATCGTGTCTAAATTTTTAGCTAAAGTTTCACAAGCTTTCAGATTCTTAGTTCTGCGACTGTGATTGAGAATTAAAAAAGAACGTTCGGGAATGTTATTGAGGGCGATCGCTGCGGTATCGTATAATTTTGTATCTACTGGTTGCCATTGATATCTGAGGGGATCTGGTCTTTTAACAAACAGAACTATATCTACTTCTTCTCCTAACGTTTTTAACATCAAATTTTCATCCCCAAGTCGGGAATCTCCCAAACCAGGGATATCTACTAAAGCGATATTACCGACATCGGAATTATTAAAAGGACATAATATTTTTACTTGTCTTACTGCTAAATGTTTGAAAGAAGTCAGCAGATCGCGATCGTCTCTTTTTTGCATTACATAGTTGGGAATTTCTGCTGTGTCGATCGCATAAGTTCTCGGAATACCGGCTTTAATTAAATCACGATATTGTTCTAAATTTAAATGATAATCGTCTCGCAAGTGCAAATACATTTTTTCATCAGTAGCACCAACTGGAATTGTATCGGGGAATTTTTTAGTAGCAAAATCATCGATACTGGTAGGTAAATCTTCAAATTCCAAGCGATCGTAATAAGGGTAAATAACTTCTTTTAAAAATGATTCTTCTGAATGTATTGTTACTTGTGCTGTTGTCATTCCCGAACGATTTTCAATCGTACTTCTAACTGCGGTACAAGCACCTCCTTCTAATGCTGGTATTTCATTATCCGTTAACCCGCTCAAACTTTTTAATAGGGTACTTTTTCCTTGTCCCATTAAGCCAACTACCCCAATATTTAAAGTAGGCCTGGAAAATCTTTCAATAACAATATCTAGTTTTTGTTTGCTGCGATCGATCTCAGGAAATAGCTGTTTACAGTCGATATCTTTGAGTCTTTGAACTATATTTGGCTCTTCTAATTGGTTAACGAGTCGATCTCGATGTTGTTCTAATTGCCTTAAAGCATTTGTTAAATTTCCCAAGCGCGATCGCTCTGTTTCGATCTGTTTAACTAAAGGTTTCCGTTTGGCAACGATGCTAGCAATTTTTTCCGTTCTCTTCATTAGAGCTTTTTTCCACTATTTAAAATATATGTAACTATAATCGTTTCCAGATCGCTTTATTTTGTATAATAGCTGACAAGTTAAATGAGGTTCTGCCAACGAGCCGAGCAGTAGGAATCAGTTATAGAAATACCTGACGGCCGTCGAGAAAAATAATTTATAAATCTCGAACTGCTCGAAGTAAAATCTTAATAACTGAGCTTATGATAGTATTTTATCGAAGTTCGATCGATAAGAGATAATTAATAGCTATTTCGGGCAATATTAATAATTGATTCGGAAAGAGGTAACTTTTCTAGGGTTTCAATTGAAAAAATCTTAAATTATATTTTCTGCTAAATTATGAGCGTTGAATTAAGAAAAAAAGATATCGTTGCTGCATACACTTTTCTAAGAATCGTCGTCGGAGTAAATTATTTTAATCACGGGTTCGTGCGTCTTGGTAATATGGGCGGATTTATCGACCGCATGGTAGAAACAATGAAAGATACTTATTTACCCGAATTTTTAGTCAGAATTAATGCGGCGATTGTTACCCCTTTAGAATTAATTGTCGGTTTGCTAATAGCGATCGGATTATTCACCAGAAGTGCTTTAATTGCTTGTTTTTGCCTGATGATAATGCTGATGTACGGCATTACTTTAATTCAAAATTGGAGTACGGCAACAGATCAATTGGTTTACAATATTTGTTTGTTTATTTTATTAGCTGGAGTTGGATATAATAGCGTTTCAGTAGATAGTTGTTTGAGAAATAAGCGAACCAAAAGAAATAATCTTGATTCGGGCGATCGGCTAGAAGAAACTGTTACTAAATTTGTCAAAAATTTCTGGATTAAAAATAATCGTCGTCACAATTTATTTAGTCGATTCAAATAATTTTGAATCCCAAAAAATTGTCATAACTTTGAGACAAAGCAAAGATGTTTAGAAACTCTAAAATTGATTTCCGCGAGAGCAATTCAGCAAAATATTGATATACGCTATTAAAGTATTTTGCTATTTATGACGGAGTCCAATTGACGATTCTAAAAACGAGAGCTTTTGAACAAAAAACTATTTTTCTTTAGCAAAATAGAACCCTAAAGCACTGCCAATAATGGTACTTTGAGAAGTAAGAATCAAAATAATAATTTCTTTGCGACTTTCGGGTTTGATTTTATCTGTAAAAATTAATATTGATAAAACCAAGAAAATAGTAATGCTATAAATACTAAATAAAATATAAGCTAATATACTTCTCGTCGATTCTTGAGAGATTTTTATCTTAGCATTTGTTTCATTAATATAGCAGTCGAAGCAAAGGTTATGACAATTTTATTTGTTCCCTACTAACTACTAACTATTCTCTGCTTTTACAATTAGTGTCCTAATCTATAGTTCAGTTGCTATATTACCCGTAATCGGTTTTATTGTACCTTCAGCTTCAAAGGAAGAATCTATTAATTCCGCTTCAATTTGACCGGTTATATTTTCAATAGAGTCTACCTCATCTACTGAAGAAGAAGTAGTAGATGAGGAGCGATCGTCATTTGACATTAGAAAAACAGCTATGAAAAAATCAATTCTTTATATTTACTATCGGGATTTAAAATTAATCTGGGTAGATTCAGGGTATAGTGGCCCACGTTTTACCAACTCGATCGCACAACTCATAAATGCAAAAGTTGAAG
>JASJCW010000364.1 GCA_030065265.1 Prochloraceae cyanobacterium | reverse complement strand
ACTACCAATCTATAAAAATTGAATAAATTGTAATAAAACTTTTGAACTAGATAGCAATGATTTTGGTTTGAGGCAGTATCGTGATTTGATCTTAGTCTTACTTTTTACATTTCTATACATAAAAGTTGTAAGATGTTCAAATGTTGTAATTATCAAACTGAATCTATGGAGTCAAATTTTCTCAGGGAAGTTTTTCTGCCCTTGGCATTATTTTTGATTATGCTGGGCATGGGATTAAGCCTGAAAATGGAAGATTTTAAGCGGGTTTTGATCCAGCCTAAAGCAGTGTTACTGGGTCTGATAGCTCAGTTAATAATGCTCCCAGTAGTGGGTTATTTCTTAGCGAGTATTTTTCCTCTTTCACCCGAATTGGCAGTAGGGGTAATGATTCTAGCAGCTTGTCCGGGAGGTGCTACCTCCAATATATTGACGTATTTGGTAAGAGGAAATGTGGCTTTGTCGATTACTCTAACTGCTATGAGCAGCGCAATTGCTGTGTTTACTCTTCCAATAGTAGTCAACCTAGCTATGTTGAACTTTATGGCAGAAAATGTCGCTGTACAACTACCCTTTCTCAAAACAGTGATTCAGATTGGGATAATTACCTTGATTCCGATCTCTTTAGGAATGTTATTGAATCATTTTACTCCTCGTTTGGCAGCGAAGAGCGAAAAATCGGTAAAATGGCTTTCGCTGTTCTTTTTAGGTTTAATTGTTACCGGTTTGGTCTTAAAAGAACGCGCTAATCTGTCGTCTTTTTTTCTGGAAGTGGGCGGAGTTATGTTTACATTGAATGTTTTAACAATGTCTTTGGGTTGTGGAATAGCTATTCTTGGCAGGCTTAATCACTCTTGTGCTAAAGCGATTACAGTTGAAGTTGGCATCCAAAATGGTACTCTAGCAATCCTCATTGCCAGTGCGCCTACATTCCTGAATAATTCTAGTATGGCAATTCCTGCTGCAATATATAGTTTGCTAATGTTTGTTACAAGTGGCTTTTTTGCCTGGTGGGTGCAAAATCGGCAAAAAATTAAATTGCTGCAGCGAAATTAGTGCTGAATCGTTTTGAGATGAATCAGGATTTAAAGATGTTATTTGTTTTTGAGTTTTAACTATATCAAGATAAGAAAAAAAAGAACCCGATTGCTCTACTTGATGATTTGGCTCTCAGGCTATTTTCAATTAAGAATAATGTCGATTAACAAACAAGAACTAATTCGCCATGTCTGTCAAAAAATCAATCAGGAGGAAAAAGAGATCGAAGCAATTATTGATACTTTTTTAGCAGAAATTTATCAATCTTTAAAACAAGGAGAAAGCGTTAATCTTCGCAATTTTGGTACATTTTATATTCAGCGAAAATATTCTGGTACAGTGTTTAAATTCAATCCCGCTCAACGGTTACGTAAATTATTTGGTTGGTCGTCAACTTATAAAGGAGAAATTTAAGGCGATCGAAGCTGGATAACTTGTCAAACTAAGGTGAATAATATCCTGTCGAACCAAAACCATTAGCTGCCCGACTGGTCTGAGTTAATTTTTGAGTTTCTTCGACTTCAACCCGAATAACTGGAGCAATGACTATTTGGGCTATTTTCATGCCTTGAGTAACTTGAAAATTATCTTTACCGTGATTGATTAAAATTACACCGATTTCGCCGCGAAAACTTCGATCGATAGTGCCAGGAGTATTTAAGACGGTAATTTGGTGTTGAAGAGCTAAACCGCTGCGAGGGCGGATTTGAGCCTCAGTATTGGGGGGCAGTTCGATCGCGATGCCAGTTGGAATTAATTGACTATCTCCTGGTTGAAGTTCAACTGCTTCTGTTGAGATTAAATCTAATCCCGAATCATCTTGATGTTGATATTGAGGAATAATTGCTTCGGGGTTGAGTTTAAGAACTTTTAATTTCATTGACACAGCTGTTGCGATCGCTTGAGTAGTATCTACATTATTGTCAGAAAAGATCCTAATTGGATAGTTGAATTTGATTGGTGTTTGAGCCAGATTTAAGTAATTGTAATTGCTCGGATTTTCTAGTCCAACCTCTGTCCTAAATGTTAATTAGCGATCGATTACGATTAGATTAACTGAAAAAACAGACGAGTCTTCTGAAGCGGCTCGTCTTTTCGAGTACATAAATACTGGCTGAAATGATCTTAACAGAAAAAGGCTTTGAGGAGGGACGCAGCAAAGCCCTAGGAGACCTTGGCGGAAATCTAACCTCGCTGTTTCTGAGAAAAATGTCAGATTTAATACATCTTACTTAAGATTTTTTATTGCTAAAAACGAGCGATCTGGCTCCAAATCCCCACCAATTGAATATTTATACGGAGACTGGTACGAGAGTCAGCTAAAAATATTACGTAGATTTAGGTATTGTTAAGCTATATAAATTATTATCATCTCAATCAAAATAACTAATTATACTGATTGATATCAAGAGAATTTTGTTAGCCGAATAAGTAAAAAGAAAAACCCAACTCGAAGTTGGATTTTGTCAATAAATACTGGATTAAATAAATACTGGAGCTTGAAAATGCAATTAGTTACTCAGCACAGAGTCAATAACAACAGTCTTTTCGAGAATATCAAAAGCTTCTTAGTCTGGAGTTTTGCCTTAACAGTATGTTTTTTAGTAGTTGGTTTTCCTGCTGGTTTTGTACTGGTATCAATTGGCGTGTTGATGGCAGTTTTACTCCATGCAGTAATGCCGATTAGCTCGGTTATTTTAGTTGGAACTGGGATTCTAGCTCTCAATGTTTTAATTGTCTTAGCAAGTGCTGCGCTATTAACTATTAAAGGAATTAAACCACAAGAGGTAACTTGGTTGAGCTGGTTACATGGCGATGCAGAACTACATTATGACCAAGTTTATGCTTCTTGTCCTCTAACTTGTGAATTAGCTGAAGGCTAAAAATAGTTTCAGGCTTATTATTTAAGTCTAAGCAATTTAAAATTAAATTATTCTCTGTGAGAAAACTAGATTTTAAACCAGGAGAAAACCTGGTTTTTATTATTAAATAATTCAGTTTAAACTCTGATGCTAATTTGATTTTGTCCTTATATATAATATAATCATTACTGATAGCTATTTTTGGTTTTGATGATTACTTTAATACTTTGAGAACTATCGCCAGCCATAGCAAAAGCCGCGTCAATATTTTGAAGAGAATATTGATGGGTAATAAATTGGTTTAAAAGAACTTCTCTAATTGTGGAATTTTCCACTAAAACTTGAATTGCTTGATGAAAGTCACCACATCTGGAACTGTTGATAATAAGATTTTCTTGACAAATTTGTTGATGTAATCTGGACTGATAATTGTCAGATTCAGTCAATAAAATAGCACCTCTGGGCCGTACTAAGGAAAATTCTTGGCCTGGAAGAGGGCGTAAAATGCGATCTACATCGGCTAAATTACTTGCGATTGCCAAATCAAAACGATTTAAAGGAGAATTAACTAAATGATTATTTTGAATTGTTGCGATGGCAGCCTCAAAACTAAGGCGATGAAATAAATGGTTTTTTTGAGGTAAGAATCGCTCTAAAACTGTTTGGTTGACATTTTCAGTAACATAAATATTGTAGTTATCTCGGCAACTATTTTCTTGAGGCCAAGTAAATTTAAGATTTTGCTCGGATGCAGGTAAAAGTGAAATTTCATCGACGACGAGATCTGTAATCGAATTTAATCCCAGTGCAGAAAGACCGTGAGTCGATTTAAGATGAACGACTTTTTTTGCTAAGTTTAAAGCAATTTCTAAACCTTCAGGTTTTCCAGTTGTATCGAAAACGAGATCGAATTGCTTGTTTAATTTTTCGATTGGTGTTGTGTTCAGATTTACGGCCGTATCGGCTCCTAATGCTCGGGCCAGTTTGAGTAAATGAGGATGTCTAGCCAGAGCAATTATTTCAAAATCGATTTCAAGCTGATTTCTCCTAGCGACTAGAGCTGCAATAATTAAAAGACCCAATCGTCGCGGCCCTAAAACCGCTACTCGCTCTCCCCTAGCGATCGAAGAAGCTTCTAGCCCTTGTAAAGCTGCGGCTAAAGGTTCGATTAAACAAGCTAATTTGGGGTCAATTGCTTCAGGTAAAGGGATAATTCCATCGATCGGGGCTAAAAATATCGGAGCAAAGCCCCCTGGAAGACGATTGATACCTAAAGTAAGGCGTTCAGGGTCGTGAGAGTGAATGCTGCTTCTGCCATAAGGATCGTCAGGGGACTTAATTCCTCTAGCTTTCTTCGAGGCGTTAATTTCTACGACTACAGTTTGACCATCTTTGGTGCCGACCACCTCATGTCCGATGATTTGTGGCAAAGGATAAGGTAAAAACTGCCGGGCTAAATCTGTAGAACAAACGCCGCAATAAGAAGATTCTACCGGGGTGTAACCACTTCCGAGGGTCAAAATGATTTGCCCGTTTCTTTTCACTTTCCAACCTTGTTTTTCATCCCCTTCAAATTCAAATTGGGATTCAATAAAAGTTGCATCTGCTTGGAATTCTGGAGCGATAAATTGAATTTTTGGCATTTTATTTGATTCAGAATTTAGCACTTCATCTCTGAGATCAGCAAGGCTTTTAGCCTTGGTTGGTTATAGTTTGGCAGCGGAGATAATTTGATTGAGATTTGCATTGAAGCGATCGACTTCTTGAAGAGCAGACCAAGAAGCCAGATTAGCATCATGGCCGAGGCGAGTCAGGATAATTTCGTCTCCGGGTTGAAGTTGCCGAGCCAAACCCCGGCTCAAGGCAAAAGTCAGAGTGGTCATGTTAGCACCAAAGACAACTTCATCTGGGTTGATTGGGATCTGGCAATAAAACTTAATTTCTAAGTGCAAACAACATCACCAAGATTCCTAATTGGAGGTTGAATTCGTAGCTTAGTTCGCTCATAAATAGAGTTACAATCTAAATTTTAATTTCTAGTTGTATTGCTCCCTATTTAACCACCTTTAGGAAATATCCTCAATAGGATTGGGTGATGTTGTTTTTTCGGACGAGACAGATGTTAAATTAAACAGCTTCGTTTACCTCTTTGCTTCTGTTTGCTTGGCTGTTTGCTCTGCCAGGGTAGCTTTTTAAATTAGCTA
>JASJCW010000055.1 GCA_030065265.1 Prochloraceae cyanobacterium | reverse complement strand
TTTAGCTGCTGCAATATTTTTGCTGTCTTTAATTACTGCGATCGGATAAACAATTGGCGAGTGACTATCTTCTGGTGCGATCGCTGCTACTGTTACTCGATCTGTTATTTTTGTATCGCTGCGATATACTATTCCCGCATCTACATTTCCCGTTTCTACATAACTTAAAACTTGTCGCACATCTTTGGCATAGATTAATTTTGGTTCGACTATTTTAAATATTTCCAAACTTGTTAATACTTCTCGGGCATATTTACCTGCTGGCACGCTTTTTAATTCTCCGATCGCAATTTTTTCTATTTCATTTTTTAACAAACTTTTAAAATCGATCTGGTTTTGATTGTTATTTTGAGGCACGATTAAGACCATTTGATTTTTCAGCAAATCTCGACGAGTTTCATCGATAATTAAACCCTTTTTTTCTAGTGTATCGATCTGTTCTGGTGCGGCTGAAATGAATATATCTACTGGAGCACCTTGTTCTATTTGTCTTTGCAACGAACCAGAAGAGGCAAAATTATAGATTATTTTAATGTTTGGATTTTCTTTTAGATATAGTAATTCGATCGCTTTCATTGCACTAGTTAAACTAGCTGCTGCGGATATTTTTAATTCTGTTTGTGGCGAGATATTATTAGGAGAATTGTTAATTTGACTACAACTAATCGTTAAAACAAATGCTATTAACAATAGGCTAAAGAATGCGATCGCTCTTTTTCGTAGTTTCATTCAATCTTATTTTGGCAACCTTCTTTAAACTTTAGCATTATAATAACTCTATTAATAACAAATCAATAGGATACAAGCAAACAATGAAATTTAGTGCGCGTAACTCTTTTAAAGGTACGGTTAAAAAAATTGTTCCTGGTTCGGTTAATACTGAAGTAACAATTGAAGTTGCTCCTGGAGTTGAAATAATTTCAATTATTACAAAAACTTCAGCAGAAAAGTTAGGTTTAGCTGAAGGAAAAGAAGTTTATGCTGCAATTAAATCTTCCGATGTCATGGTAGCAGTTGACCATTAAAATTAAAATAAAGCTAAAAGTAGAGATGTTTGATTTAACGTCTCTACAAAAATCAAGTTATTTAATTAGAATTTTATTAATTACTATTAAAATAATCTTAAAAATATAGTTAATTGACTGTCTTCAAGTTCTGCACTAGTAAGACAGCGATTTCTCAGCAAATTAAAGGCATTTAAAACCCTATATTATTGATTCGCTCTAATTTTAGTCGATCGGGTGTGTGGCTACCCAATACAACTCTAACCAAAGACGAGGATTTTCTTCTTTTAATTTTGAGAGAGGATCTCGAACCAGACGAGTCGCATCGATAAATACTACTTCAATCAAGCCCATATTTTCTGCTATTTCCTTGAGCTTTTTCTGTTGAGCTTGTAATTCTGCCTGCATTCCTCGCGGATAATAAATGCCAATATAATACAAACGTTTACCTAGTTTTTGAATGTAGCATTCGAGGATTTTGACGTAGCAATGTTTTAAGATTTTGCCGCTTGAAGGGTAATAAGTATCGACAACTGAAATAAATTCTTTGGTTAATGATTCTCGGCTGAGCATTGCAATTTAACCTGAAAGTACAAAATAATTATCCCTTAGATGGGTAACAAGATTGTCATTGAATATTTTTAATTTTTTTATCGGGATCGTTTTGGGACAAAAAAAAGGCGAGAAGGACTCGCCTGGATTCTGAGACAATAGACTCAGACTAAATAAGCTTCTTGGTGAGTTTTAATGGTGCAATCGGAGCGAGGATAGGTAACGCAGAGCAGAGCGTATCCTTTAGCCATTTGCTCGTCATCTAAGAAACTTTGATCTTCTTGATCGATTTCTCCCTCGATCACTCTACCAACGCAACTAGAGCAAGCACCAGCGCGACAGGAAGAAGGCAGATCGATATCTTGTTCTTCTGCAGCGTCGAAGATATAAGTATCTTCATCAACCTCGATGGTTACGTCGATTTCGGGGGGCTTTTTTCTTTTGCCTTTAATTAAACGAACTTTGTAAGTAGTCATGAGAAATATTCTCCTAATTGTTAGTTTTCAACTGTCTGCGGTAGAAGTCAAAAATCTTTGGGTTTAAGTTTTCTCTTCATAAATGAAGAGTCTCAGAGTTAAAAGCAGTTAAAATCTACTTTTAAATCGACCTTCTTCCCTCGGACATCTTCCTTCTTCCTTGTCCCGAAGGGACTTGAATTAGCCGCAAGATGCAGCACCTTTAGAAGCACAATCAGCCGCAGCAGCGAATGATTTTCCGCAGCCACAGGTCTTTTTGGCATTAGGGTTGCTGAATGTAAATCCACTTTGGGTTAAACTATCCGCAAAGTCGATCGCAACCCCATCGAGCAAAGGCATACTTTGAGGGTCAATATAAATAAGTACGTTATTTTGCTCGAATACTATGTCATCGGGTTTGGGCTGTTTGGCTATTTTCAATTTATATTCGTAACCATCGCAGCCACCGGTTTTGACACCCACCCGAATCCCTTTTTGGTTCGCTTTGCCGGTTGTAGTGCTATTTTCGAGCAAAGCGCGAATTTTAAATGCTGCTTTTTCTGTTAAAGTAACAGTCATAATAAGTCAAAAGTTAAAAGTGAATTCCGTTTTAACAGCAGAACGAGAGCTTAAACCCTGAGAAGTTGTTTTGGGGCGAGTAGGTCGATCGCCCGACCGATATTAGTTTTATCTTCGCAACCGCATACGGGACAGTCTGGATCGTGATAAGGTCTGCGTTTGGCAAATTCCAAGCGATTTAAATCCATCGTCAGCAGTTTCCCTAAAAGAGGTTCGCTGAGCTTAGTAAGATATTTAATTGCTTCTAATGCTGCCAAACAAGCTAAAGTACCGGGGACTGCACCGACTACGCCGAAACCGCGTTTATCCCATTCTGGAGGTTTTTCTGGGAAAATGCAGGATAAACAAGGAGTTTGACCGGGAAGGATCGTAGTTAAGTAAGCATCCATTCCATCCATAGCTGCTTCTACCATCGGTTTATTCCACAAGACACAAGCAGCGTTGAGGAGATCCCTTTCCTTAAAATCAAAAGCGCAACTTAAAGCAATATCGGATTTTCGGACTAGAGGATCGACATTTTCTGCGGTCACAAATTCGGCGATCGCCTCTATTTCCACATCGGGATTGATTTTACTGAGAGTTTCTTTTGCTTTTGATACTCTATTTTTGCCGACCCAGTCGTCAGTCATGAGGATCTGACGGTTCATGTCGTCGAGGCTTAAATTGCCACCCCTAACCAAAATTAGTTTACCAATTCCAGCTACGGCAAGATATAGAGCGACTGTGCCCCCCAAACCACCAACACCACTAACGATCGCAGTTGAATTTTTGAGTTTTTGTTGTGCTTCAACTCCAAATCCAGGGATCATTATTTGTCGTCGATAGCGTTCTAATTCTTTGATTGTTAATTCTCTCACCCGGCGATCGCTCCTTTTCTTATTCGTCTTCTTCTTCGATATCGTCTAGTAAGACGACATTTTGACGTTTTTGGTGGAATACTTTAAATAGTTTGGTTTCTAGGGGGCTTTTCGATTTAAATACTTGATAAGCTTCTGCTAGTGCTTCGCGATATTTATCTAGTTTTTCTGCTTCGTTTAGGTCAGGAAAAGCTTCGTCGATCGCTTCGATTAACAGAGAAAATTGTTTTAAGATGTGGAGTCGATTTACATTGACGAACCTGCGATCGTATTCTAAGCCGAAAAATTGAAAATAGCCTTCTGCATTAACAATTTCTTTGAACTCTGCTAAGGTTTTTGTTACTGTTAAATTTTCTGTCATTATAATTGTTTCTCCCAAGTTTTTAATTGTTGTTTTAATTCTGCTAGTTGGCAATAAATTTCGTAAGTTTTAGCGCATTCTTCGGGCAATTTTTGATAATCGATCGGCAAGGCTTCGACTAAATCGTGCAGATCCATTTTCATTTGACCGGCTTTGCTATTGAGTCTTTTGACTTTCTTTTTTAATGCTTCAAAAGCTTCTGGGGTGGGGACTTGTTCGGTTGTTTGTACCATTTTTTTTACTTATCATTGTATTTGTTTGACTGCGCTCAGAAGGCAGATAAAAGGATTGCAAAAACAAGAAGAATCAACTGCTAGCAATTGAAATGAACTTGAATCTAGGAGGATTGATAAGCTTTTTTCCTCTCTGCCTTCTGCCTTATTTATGCTTTGGCTGCTTCGGGAAAACGGTCGATCGCATCGAGTCCAGATTTAATTAATCTTTCTGCTCTTTCGGCTAATTTTTCTAAAGAATTAAAGCCGAAACGTTGAGCGTCTCTCATGCTTTTATTAACGACAATTAAGCGACCGCTCCAAATAAAAGCATAGCCGAAACCTTCGCTGTTTAAATTAACAATAACTTGGCAAAAAGTACCCGTTTCTTGTTCGATTACCGCCGCGATCGCCCGATAAAAAGAAATAATTCTTAAATGAGTTGCCGGATCTATTTCCTTATCTAAAGAAATTTTCTTTTTTCTTTCTTTGGTGACAACAAAAGGAGACAAAACTAATTCATCTTTCCATTTGCTATAAGTCCCAAAGGTATCTTGAGCGCGAATTTGTTGCACTAAGGCTTTTAAAAAAGGACTATCGGCAACTTTAATACTAGTTGCAGTTTGTGAATTGGTTTCGGTACTCATAATCTTTAATTTTTAGTTGTTAGATTTTAGAGTAGCTGGTCAAGAGTAGTAAGTAAGGAGTTTTAATACTATATTAGTTTTTGCTGCTTTTGAGATTGCCAACTCAAATACTTACTACTTAAAAATTATTTTTCACTTATTTTGAAACAATCTCAAAAATGAACTTAATTACTCGTCGTCGTCTTCAAAATCGAAAGATTTTTTAGTACCGGATTCTTGTTGCAAAACTTTGCGTAACCAAGGAGGAGGATTACCCTTGAGAGTTTTAACTAAATTACTCAGAATTTCGTCAATTTTTTCCTCTTCACTTCTAGCTTTAATTGGGGTGATGCGACTGTTAATTAAACGAGCGGCCGCACTCCCTCCGATCGCAGCAACGTAGACAATCGTACAATCGGATAAAGCCTCTAATTTTGGCGTTAATTTATCTTCATTACCATCTTGTTTGAGATTGCCATTAAATTCTAAAGTTCGAGCAAAATTGTAACCTTCGGTATTGACATCGTAAACTTCGATTTGTTTTGCCGAACCAAAATGGGCATTAATATGAATTTTATCTTGGGTGGTAAAAGCAACTTTCATCGCAATCTCGCCTTTTAATAATTGTGTAAAAAATTCTGCTCTTCTTGAGGAGAATAATCTAAATACTGGCTGGCCTTAGCCAAAGCATTCGTTATCAACATACTTCCTTCAAATGTTAGTTTATCTATCGACTCAAACCCAAAAAGTTCAAGTTTTCTTATAATCTGATAAACTACCAAAACTCCTCCGCAGAAAATCAAAGCAGAGCTGAGCTTTTTGCTAGTAAGATTAATAAAAGTTTCCGTAATATATCCAGTTTCCCGTTCGATGACGATCGCGATCGCCCGATAAAAAGCTGAAACTCGCAAATCGGTTAAAGGGTCGATTCCGTGGTTGATTTTTTCCGATTCTGAAGGAAAAAGTAAAGACCTAACCAATAATCGATCGTCGCAGTTAGCATAATTCCCACTAGTATCTTGTTGGCGTACTTGTTGAATAAACTCTTGTAAAAATACGCTTTCAAAAAGATCTGATTGGGTTGTTTTGGCTCGAGAAATAGCTTGGATCATCGTTCTGTTTGCTTGGTGTTTGAATTTGATTTCAAAAAAATAGAGGAGACTGGTAAATAGATTTCTTGTTAAAGTTGCAACTAAACTTAAGTCAAACAAATTAATTGCCAACTCCCAAATCTGTTTTAAGGATCTATTTGTTCTTCTTCTCGTTCGAGAAAAATATTGCCGACATCAAAGAGGAACTGCATCGTACCGCGATAGCCGATCGCGCATTTTTGTCCGTTTCCTAGGCGATCGAAAATAGGATAACCCATGCGATAAAGAGGAATGCCGAGTTTTTTAGCGATATCTTTACCGTGAGAATTAGTAATTAAGAGATCCGCACCTACGGCCATCTCTTCAATATCGCTCAAATCTCCGATGGTAACGTTGTCTAAGGGTAATTCTGCTAGGATAGGGGATTTAGTAGTGGTTACAGCCCCCTGAATAATTGCGCCCATTTCGTGCAACAACCAACTAGTTTGGTACAATAAGTCCGGCTCTAATGCTAAACATACCTTTTTACGGCCAAAATAGAAATGGGTATCGAGAATAGCATCTTGCAATTGACGACGGGAGCGATCGAATTTTTCCGGTACTCTGGGATGGCTGATAAAATGAGGGTCAGATCCTTGGGTTGCTAGTTGGGCTAGTTGCCAAATAAATTGGTCTACCGCTTCTAAACCAGCTAAACGGGGGAATAGTCGATATTCAATCCCAAACTTAGTTTTTAAAGTTTCTGCAGCCGATCGCATGCTTTCCCCGATCGCAACGGTAAAAATCGAATCTGACAACCTGGTTAAATCTTCTAAACTAGTTCCTCCGCAACTAACACCGCTGTATTTTTCATCTCGCAAATGACCGTCTAAAGATTCGGAGAGATCTGGCAAGACAAGGGGATGAAAGCCGAAAGCTTTAACGATCTCTTTAATTTCTCTCACGTCTCCCGGTGACAGTAAAGAGCCAGCTAAGATAGTTATTTGAGGTTGGGTATGAACCGAAGCGATGTTATGATTCGAGGCGATCGAACTAGTTGATGGTTGATAATCGTATGCGACTATTTGCTCTACAGTTGCCGCATATCCATCTTCAGCCGCACCTTTATAATCTGGAGTAGAAACAAAAATAATTGGCAAACTAGCTAATTCTGGATGGCGATCGCGAAAGACTTTGAGAATGCCTTTCATATCGTCTCCTCTAGTTTCGGTCAAACCTGTCGTCAAAAGACCGATGATTTCAGGATTATTTTTCTCGATTAAAGTTAGGATTGCTTGCTCGATATTGTCTTCCCCACCTAAAATAGTGCTAACTTCGGTCATGGCCGTAGTTGCCAGGGGAATAGCTTCGCGGAAGTGGCGTACCAATAAGACTTTAGCAAAAGCCGTGCAGCCTTGAGAGCCGTGAAACAGGGGCATCGTCCCTTTTAAACCCAAAAAAGCTAAAGACGCGCCAAAAGGCTGGGAAAGTTTGAGTGGTTTAACGCTGAGGGATTTTCTCGGAGTGGCGATCGTAGTCATGGTTTCAAGATTGGATAATAGTTTATGTTTCCGATGCGGGGAAGAGCAAGATTAATACCTTTGACCGATCGCCTCTTCCGAGCGAGAATCTAATCGTTTCTGAGTTCTAATTTCCTCCCTAGTTTCGAGATCTTTTTCCCAAGGTGCGATCGACCTTACTTGTTCCCAAATTGGACTGTAGAGAGCTTCGTCGATTTCTTTAGCCATTTCTACCAAACCGGAGTATCCGGCATAAGGATGGTGGCGTTCTTGGTTAATATCGAGGAAGGGAATGCGCGCTTTGAGTGCCGTATATTGGTTTCTTCCCCCAGCCACGAGCAGATCGGCGTTAGTTTTTTCGATTACTTTCAAGATTTCCGTCGCTCCCCCTTTTTCTAGGGCGATCCCGTCTTTACCTAATAAATCTTTAATCCGGGCTTTATCTTCTTCGGTACTTTTTCTGGTGCTGGTAGCGACCACATCCATACCCAAATCTTTAGCTGCCGAAATTATTGACCAACTTTTTACCCCTCCAGTGTAGAGTACCATGCGTTTGTTTTTTAATCTGGCGCGGTAGGGGGCTAAAATGCGATCGAGTTTGGCAGTTTCAAAAGCAATTAATTGTTCTACTTTTGTTTGTAAATTTTCATCCCCTAATTTAGCGGCAATATCCCGCAAGCATTTATTAATATCTTCAATGCCGTAAAAGGATTCTTCTATATAAGGGATACCGTAACGCTCTTCCATTTTCCGCGCTACGTTAATTAATGCTTTAGAGCAGATGACAACGTTTAATTTAGCGCGGTGTGCTGTTGCTATTTCTTCATAGCAAGCATCTCCAGTCATTTTTGCCAGCACGCGAATGCCCAACTTTTCAAACAGGGGCAAAACGTTCCACATTTCCCCGGCAATATTATATTCTCCGATCAGATTAATATCGTAATCGGTGGTATATTCTGGTTCGGCCGTACCGATAACGTGTTCGAGTAAAGATTCTCCAGCCAAGCGGTTGCCCAAGTTTTTACTGCCCACAAAACCAGCAGAATGGACTGGAATTACTGGTTTATTAAATTTATTGGTTGCTGCTTGACAGACTGCATCGATATCGTCGCCAATTAAGGCAGTTACGCAAGTCGAATAAACAAAAACTGCTGCCGGTTTATATTCTTTAATAACTCGCGCGATCGCTTTGTATAGTTTTTTTTCGCCGCCAAAAATGATATCGTTTTCGCTTAAATCGGTCGTAAATCCTGTTTTATATAAAGTAGGCCCTGAAGATAAACTACCTCGGCTGCCCCAAGAATTTCCCCCGCAAGCGATCGGGCCGTGAACTAAATGAGCCGCATCTGTAATCGGAACTAAAGTAATTGAAGCTCCATCAAAAGCACAGCCACCTTGAGCAGATCCTGGTTTGGCTTGTTGTTTGCAACTTTTGTTTTTATCTTTGTCTTTTTTATGATTGTGGTCGCAACCAGGTTCGTTTAAAAGTGCCGCGATTTTAGTTTTAGATTTCATGGTAAAAAACTGAGTATTTAGGGGTGTAGATTGAATCGAGCAAGGGAATCTAAAAAAATTAGGAATTAAAACAAAAAATTAGCTTTTTTTGGTAAAATTTTATACAGATAGATTGAGGTTTTCTGTGCTGGAAATAAACGTTAAACTATGTAAAAAACAAGCAATAAATGTTAAAAGGTAGAGAGTTTAATCTTACTTACATTGCCCGTTAAAAAAAATTTATTTCTAGCATATATATTGAGAAATAGCCTCGTTGAGATCTTCGCTGAGGTAATTAATTAAGAGCGCGCCAACCCAAAGGGATGAGTTCGTAGATAAAAGATTTGGTTGGCAGATTGGGCTAAGATGAAAAAGCCTTTTCCCAAACAAAATAAAGTCTCTTTTTTCAAAAGAACAATTGCCAGGAATTAGTTTGCAAATGAAGCGAGGATGTGTTTCATTTTTAACTGCAATCTGTTCAATTAAAAGAGAAAAATGAACCAGTAATAAATTGAGAGAAAACAAGCAACCGGAGCGCAGACTTGTAGGTTCAGTTGCAGCAGTCATAGCGAATCCTGATTGGAAAATAGGAAGAGAAATTAGGGAGAGATCCTCCCTTCGCTCTGACAAAAGAAGAGAGGAGAAAACTGAGAAATAATCTATAAAGCCTTTCCCAATTCTCCTTAGTCCCCAAATCTCGATTAACGAATTAAATCGTAAGAGATATCAGTTTTGGATGGGACGATAGTGTTGCGATCTAACTCATCGAGAACGCTGTTAACGATCCAGTTAAGTAGGTTGATAGCACCGTTGTAACCGATAGTAGAATAGCGGTGTAAGTGATGGCGATCGAATAGAGGATAGCCGATGCGGATTAATGGAGTGCCAGTATCGCGCCAGAGGTATTTACCGTAGGAGTTACCGATCAAGAAGTCTACAGGCTCGGTGAATAACAAGGAACGTAAGTGCCACAAGTCTTTACCACCCCAAACAGTAGCTTGTTGTCCGTAGGGGCTAGCTTCTAAGAGAGCTTTAGCTTCAGCTTCAAACTCTTTAGTGCTGTTAGTTACGAGAACGTGAACGGGTTCGATACCTAGTTCGAGCATGAACTGTAACATACCCATAACTAAGTCGGGATCGCCGTAAATCGCAGCTTTTTTGCCGTGAACCCAAGCTTGAGAATCAGTCATCGCATCAACCGCGCGACCTCTTTCGAGTTCTAATTCTGCAGGAATTGGATTGCCAGTAGCTTCGGATAGAGCCATTAAGAACTCATCAGTTGCTTTAATACCCCAAGGACGGAAAGCAGCAGTTTTTTGTCCCCATTCTTTCTCGATATACTGACGAGTTTTAGAAGTAGTATAAGTTTGGAGCGCGAAAGTAGCTTCAGCATTGATCGAATCTGCTGCTGCTGCTAAAGGAGTACCGCCGTGGTACATTTTGTATTCGCCAGTGTTAGCAGAATCAAGATTGTGTTCGTTATCTGCTAAGATAGTTGCATCTACTCCCATTGCGTTTACGAGGTGCTTCATTTCTCGTAAGTTGCCGCTATAGGTTTCAAAACCGGGGATAAAATTGATTTTACCGTTAGTGGATTCTTTCTTCTGGTCTTTAGTTAAGTAAGAAAGGATCCCTTTCATCATGTTGTCATATCCAGTGATATGAGAACCGACAAAGCTAGGAGTATGAGCGAAAGGCACTGGGAAATCTTCAGGAATAGCACCTTCGTTTTTAGCGTTACCGATAAACGCACTCAAGTCATCGCCGATTACTTCTGCCATACAAGTAGTGGAGACAGCAATCATTTTCGGTTTGTAAAGAGTGTAGCTGTTAGCTAAACCGTCGATTAAGTTTTTCATTCCGCCGAAAACTGCAGCATCTTCAGTCATCGAGCTAGAAGCAGCATTAAAAGGCTCTTTAAAATGGCGAGAGAAGTGGGTGCGGAAATAAGCTACGCAACCTTGAGAACCTTGAACGAAAGGAAGAGTTTCTTCAAAACCAACAGCAGCTAAAATAGCACCTAGAGGTTGGCAAGCTTTCGCGGGGTTAATCACAGAATGTTTGCGATCGAAATTCTTTTCGCGATATTCCCAAGTTTTAGTCCACTCAGCGAATTTAGAGACTTCCTCAGCAGGAGCCATGCCTTCGCATTGTTGTTTTCTTTCAAAAAGTTCTTGATATTCTGGTTGATGAAATAACTCAACGTGGTCTTTAATATTATTAGGATCTTGAGCCATTTGATAACTCCTATTGTGGTGATTCTCGTCTTAATTAGATTGATGATGGCGATCGAGGTCAGAGGTCAGAGAGGTCGTCGCTGCGCTCCTCGTGCCGCAAGCGGGGCAGAGGTCAGAGGTTTTAAATTCGGAGTTGATTCTAAAACAGCAATACTTGGAATTAGTATCTTATTACTCGCTCCCTGCTCCCTGCTCCCTGCTCCCTGTTCCCTTCCGGTGTTTTACTTCTTCCAGGGAGTTTTAATTAAATCCCAAGTGGGGCTATTTAATGCTAAATCCATGTCGCGAGCGAAGATAGCAAAACCGTCATAGCCGTGATAGGGGCCCGAATAATCCCAAGAGTGCATTTGGCGGAAAGGTAATCCCATTTTTTGGAATACGTATTTCTCTTTAATACCAGCAGCAACTAAATCGGGTTCTAAAGTTTCAGCAAATTTCTCGAATTCGTAACCAGTTACGTCATCGTAAATAACTGTGCTGTCTTTAACGTAATCAGTTGTACGTTTGTAGTCGTCACCGTGAGCGAATTCGTAACCAGTAGCAACGATTTCCATGCCTAAATCTTTGAAAGCAGGAACGACGTGACGAGGACGAAGTCCACCGACCATCATCATTACTTTTTTGCCTTGCAAGCGAGGAGTGTACTTGTCAAGAATTGCTTTAGCAGTAGGCTCGTATTTAGCGATAACTTCTTCTGCTTTTTGTTGGATAGTTTCGTCGAATTTAGCCGCGATCGCTCTTAAAGATTCGGCAATTTTAGTGGGGCCGAAGAAATTATATTCTAACCAGGGAATACCGTATTTTTCTTCCATGTAACGACTGATGTAGTTCATGGAACGATAGCAGTGAATTAGATTTAGCTTCACGTTAGGAGTTAGCTTCATCTCTTCTAAAGTACCGTCACCAGACCACTGAGCGACAACTCTCAAGCCGATTTCTTCGAGTAAAATACGAGAAGACCAAGCATCACCACCGATGTTGTAGTCACCGATGATTGCTACATCGTAAGGAGTAGAATCAAAAGTAGATTCTTTTTCATCTTCTGGTTTGAAAACCCAGTCGCGAATCGTATCGTTAGCGATGTGGTGTCCTAAAGATTGAGAAACACCTCTAAAGCCTTCACAACGAACGGGAACTACAGTTTTACCGATATCTTTCGATTTTTGTCTGGCAACAGCTTCAATGTCATCACCAATTAGACCGATGGGACATTCAGAGTTGATGGTAAAGCCGTTGTTGAGGGGGAAGAGTTCGTCTAGTTCGTCGATGATTACTTTTAATTTTTTGTCACCACCGAAAACGATATCTCTTTCTTGGAAGTCGGAGGTGAATTGCATCGTACCGAAGGTATCAACCCCAGTAGTACCGATATAATAGTTACGACGACCAGACCAAGAGTAGTAACCGCACCCCACAGGCCCGTGGGAGATGTGGATCATATCTTTAATTGGCCCCCAAACAACCCCTTTAGCTCCTGCATAAGCACAACCGCGAGCGGTCATTACACCAGGAAGAGATTTTTTGTTGGATTTTACGCCGCAATCGGATTTACCTTCTTCATAAACACCGAGGTGCTTAGCACGTTTTTTACGAGCTTTTTCTGGATAAGCGTCCAGAACCTCCTTGATTAGTTGCTTTCTATCTTCTACAGTAGACATAGCGATCCCTTATAATTTTTAGATTTTTGGGTACAGAAATCCTTAGCTGTCGGATCGGACGACAACTGAAGATTGCGATCGGATCTAGCAAAAGGGGAGTTGAGAAGATTGGGTTAATAGTTATTGGCAGTAACGCTTAACTCGACTTTTCTCCCCAGTTTTTTTTAACCTTGAGTAGCAGCAGCAGCTTTGTCAGCTTCGACGATTTTTTGATATTCGTCTTCACCAGCGAGGATACCGAACTCGATCAACAAGTCTTCTAGTTCGTCCATGGTGATTGGAGTTGGGATAACCAAGTTTTTGTTTTCGAGGATTTTCTTACCTAAGGCACGATACTCGTTAGATTGTGGGTGGTCGGGAGAATATTCGATACAAGTCATACGACGCAGCTCAGCGTGTTGAACTTGGTTGTCGCGAGGAACGAAGTGGATCATTTGAGTGCCGAGTTTTTCAGCTAAAGCTTCGATTAATTCGACTTCACGATCGACTTTACGGCTGTTACAAATTAAACCACCCAAGCGGACACCACCGGAATGAGCGTATTTGAGAATACCGCGAGCAATGTTGTTAGCTGCATACATTGCCATCATTTCACCGGAAGTTACAATGTAGATTTCTTGCGCTTTACCTTCACGAATCGGCATTGCGAAACCACCGCAAACAACGTCACCTAGTACGTCGTAGGATACGAAGTCTAGATCTTCGTAAGCACCTTCTTCTTCTAAGAAGTTAATAGCTGTGATGATACCGCGACCTGCACAACCTACACCAGGTTCTGGACCACCGGACTCAACGCAAAGAACGTCTTTGTATCCTTTTAGCAATACTTCTTCGAGTTCTAAATCTTCTACAGAACCTCTCTCTGCTGCTAAGTGAAGGATTGTAGTTTGAGCTTTACAGTGGAGCATCAAGCGAGTAGAGTCTGCTTTAGGGTCGCAACCTACGATCATGATTCTTTGACCTAGTTCTGCTAAAGCTGCGATAGTGTTTTGAGAAGTGGTGGATTTACCGATACCGCCTTTTCCGTAAAATGCAATTTGTCTCATAATTAGTCTCTTGGTTAAAATTTGAGTTTGATTTGAATCTAAGTCTCGATCGGATTTTAGATTTTTACTTTGGGTAAAGGTGAGGACTGAATATCTAGAAAAATATCAATCCTGACCTGAAGTTGGTTGTCTAAAATCTGGAGGAAGAATAGCGTCAATTACTATTCAAGTTGAGGGAATTTTGCGATCGAAATTAAGGAGTGTCGGGCAACTTATTCAGGTGAGGATTGGATTTGTGATTCCGTAAAATAGAAGATTACCGATCGCAAAGGCCATTATGCTCTTACCTTAAATATCCGTAGTTTCGATCTAGCGATTCCGTCCGGGTTAGAAACCTGGAGGAGAGCGTTCCCCCCCGGAGTTGATTTTGAAAAACATCATGTTGGTTTAGAGTTTGAGTTAATTTGTCTGGTTATTAGAGAAGTTTTGCTTTAAATAATTAAGGTTATATTTTTCAAATATCTTGATAGCTTCGGATCTAATATCTTGTTACCTAGAAAATTACTTTAGTAATATTTATCTCATTGTTGCTACTATTACAATAGGGTAAGTTTCAATTTTTAAGTTTGTTCCACGGCAAGTTTTAAGATTTGAGCAGAAAAAGAAAATAATTTTAAATAAATCTGCTATTACTTCACAATTGAAGTAGCTTTTAGAGGTTTTTCTTGCCGATAAGTTTGGGATCGTTGCAAACGAAGCGATCGAATTTTAATAATTTATTTTGCCAACGCCAAGGGTGTTTGCGTTTAGAAGGTAGTCTTTGCAAAGATGTCTGGGAGATTAGCTCTGTGGAGCATTCGGTCATTTCCATGGTGAGAATTGTTGCTGAATCGTCCGATCTTGGTGCAACGATTTTAGTGAATAAGTGACTTAATTTTTGTTTAGTATTTCCTTTCATTGCCTTCAGTATTTGCTGCTTGAAGTAAACATTGGAACTGCATCCAAAACGAGCGCATCGCGTTAGTTTAAATTAGCTAATATTTCACTTTCTCTTTCTGGCAACCAAATTTCTGCTTCACTATCTGTAGCCGGAGAAAATGCTCTTAAAGTTTCAACAATACCGGGTAAAATTTGACAGAGTCGATCGATTTGAGCGACGGTATTATATTTAGATAAACTAAAGCGAATCGAACCTTGAAGTATGCTATCGGGTAAGTCCATCGCTTGTAAGACGTGGGATGGTTCTAAAGAACCAGAACTGCAAGCAGAACCAGAAGATGCGTAAATACCTTGACGATCTAAATGCAATAAAATGGCTTCTGCTTCGATGTATTTAAACCCTATATTTGTAGTGTTAGGTAATCTCGAGTTAATATCTCCGTTGACTGTGGTCTTGGGAATAGTGGAGAGAATTTGCCGTTCTAGACGATCGCGAAGATTCTGTTCTTGTCTTATATTACACAAGTTTTGCTCTGCAAGTTCGGCAGCTTTACCTAATGCAACAATGCCGGGAACGTTTTCCGTACCGCCGCGACGGCCTCTTTCTTGCCTTCCGCCAATTAGGAAGGGCGAAAATTTTAAACCTCGACGAAGGTATAACGCGCCAATTCCTTTAGGGGCGTGAATTTTATGACCCGATAGAGTCAAGAGATCGATCGCGCTATTTTGCAGATTTAAGGGGATTTTACCGACAGCTTGTACTGCATCGACGTGAAAAATAGCCCCGTATTCTTTGGCGATCGCCCCGATTTGTTCGATTGGAAAAATCACCCCGGTTTCGTTATTGGCGTACATTAGAGAAACTAACGCCGTATCTTCGCTAATAGCATTTCGCACTTCGTCGAGATTTAATTGTCCTCGAGAATTAACTGAGAGATATGTAACGCGATAGCCGAGTTCTGCTAATTGTTTGCAAGTATTCAAAACTGAAGGATGTTCGACACTACTGGTCACGATGTGTCTTTTTTCAGGTTGAATTGACAAGGCTGCGCGGATGGCTGCATTATTCCCTTCAGTACCACAACTGGTGAAGATAATTTCGGAACTGTTTTTAGCACCTAATAAAGAGGCTACTTTTTCCCTTGCTTTGCGAACTGCTTTAGTTACTTGTGCGCCAAATTCGTGCTTGCTAGAAGGGTTACCGTAATGAGTAGTTAGATAAGGTAGCATTTGGGCTAATACTTCTTCATCTATTTGAGTTGTGGCATTGTTATCAAGATATATGCAGTCGTTCATAACTCTCAATTTCTCATAGCTGCAATCTATTTTGTTACTGAAGAAGTCGATCCTAATAAATTCAATTTTGTCGAATAAACTTCAAACCAACGATCCCAGTAATCGGATGCTTTTTTCGTTTTCATTCTGCCGAGAAACTTGTTGTAAGTATTAAACCAAGTATCCCAATATTCGGTATCTTTTACTGTTGCATAACTCATGATTTTACTCCTGCGTTTGCGTTTTCCTGCGAAACATATTGTTCGTAGAAATCTATGGCTGCGGTATCGATCGCCTGATAAGCTTCAACTGCTTCTATGCCCACAGCTTGTAATTTTTCTTTGGGACAATCGCCTATTTTTGAGACGAGAACGGCTTTACAACCTTCAAGGGTTTTGATGACGTTATCGAGAGTTGCTTCTTCTCCATAACCACCTTGACAGTATTGGTCTACCTTGCGGTGTCCGATAAATTTAGCTTCGATGCCATCTACTTCGTAGATTTGGAATTCTTTAGCGTGACCGAAATGCTGATTGACAATTCTGCCGCCTTTTGTTGCCACTGCAACGAGGATTTTCAGGTTATTTTCTTGCTGTTTTTGAACTTTTTTGGCAGCTTTTTCTGTTCTTTCTTTTTTCAGTTGTGCTTGGAATGTTTCGATCGTTTGATGTACTTCCTGACGCTTTTCTAAATCGTACTCTGGATTCATTTCCAAGAACTTATCTTTAGTGAATTCTAAAGATCTGTCTTCGCCTAACAATCCTACTGCATCGGCTCGACACTGACGACAGTGGCGCATCATTTTCATGTTTCCAGAACAAGCATCTTGAACGAATTTAAGTTCGCTTGGTTTCGGGCCTCTTTGTCCGGTTAAACCGAAGTGAGTGCCGTGTTCTGGGGCAGAAATTAAGGGCATAATATTGTGAATGAATGCACCTTTAGATCTGATAACTTTATTTACTTCAGCGAGATGGCGATCGTTGATCCCTGGGATTAATACCGAGTTAACTTTGCAAAGGATATCTGCTTCTGCTAATGCTTGCAATCCTTCCATTTGGCGTTCGTGGAGAATTCTCGATGCTTCCAATCCTTTGTAGCGTTTGCGATTGTAACGAATCCAAGGATAAATTTGCGTGCCGATTTCTGGATCTACCATGTTGATGGTAATCGTGACGTGATCGATATTCAATTCTTTGATGCGATCGACGTATTCGGGGAGCATTAAGCCATTAGTTGACAAACACAATTTAATATCTGGTGCTTTGTCTGCAACTAATTCAAAGGTGCGAAAAGTTTGTTTTGGATTAGCTAAAGGATCTCCAGGGCCGGCAATTCCCAAGACTGACATTTGGGGAATTTCGCTAGCTACAACTAATACTTTGTGGGCTGCTTCTTCTGGAGTTAGTAATTCGCTGACTACTCCGGGACGACTTTCGTTAGCGCAGTCATACTTGCGGTTGCAATAGTTACATTGAATGTTACAAGCTGGTGCTACTGCGACGTGCATCCTTGCATAATGATGGTGTGCTTCTTCGCTGTAACAAGGGTGTTTGGCTATTCTCTCTTGTAACTTTTGGTCTTTAACTTCCGTACTTGGTGAACCGCATCCTGCAGATGCACAACCACCAACGGGTTTACTATCACTTTTTGCGTCTGAGGTAGTAACAATGCCTGATGTATGTAACATTGAATTCCGTGAAATATTAATATAATTGGACGATATTTATAAGCGATCGAAAGTTAAAGCATGAAGTGAAACATAACAACAATATATCCTTCCCTACCCTACCTACATTTTCCAAAATTCTCAGAAATAAATCGCTTTACTTTAATTCGGCGCTTTTGATACGTTGTATCCGTTGTATCCTTTATAGCATTGCCAAATCGAAGCAATTTTTTTTTGCGCCGGTTTAGACTTATTAAATTTAATTAGTTCTGTACTCAAGCTTGCTAACCTATGGTTGATGGGAAGAGGTTTTTTTTCTTGGGGCCGGGTCTGAGTATTTTTGGTGCGGGGTTCAGCTATTTATTTTAAAGGGTTTGGGTATTTAGGTACTCAAACTCTAATGCTTGAAATAGAAAGGTTTCGGACTATTTTTTCAGTTTGGCGATCGCAATTTATTTTGTACTCAATTCGATTTTAGTTTATAAAAGACTGGGGGAAAAACCTAGCTTCCCCAGTGCTATCACGGAATTCAAATTCTGTAGCTAATTTAACATTTTTTGGGAAAGGGATTTGCTATCCGCGTTGCTCTTAGAGTTTTATTTAAGCAACAAAAAAGGTCTAAAGGTTTATTTGGCAAAGCTTTGAGCTACTTATTATTTTGATTTATTCTGAGTACAAATTTTATTTAAGCAATAAAATTTATCTATTCGCTTAATTATATAGCTTTGTTCTAACTCAGATTGAGTACAAAAATATAGATCCTCGGATCTCGAAATGCTAAAACCTCAACCTAAAAATACTAACCCCCCTACCCATTTTTTTTTTCAAGGGGGGCGATCTGCCTTGCTATGACTCAAATTAGCTTTTTTGAGTAGGGATTAATAAAAATAATTAGTTTAATGGCGATCGCCTATACTAACCTTAGCTTTATCAATTGCTATAAGCATTAAAAATTAAGCTATTATGAATTAAAGAAGTGAAAAATTCGATAAAAGAGCCGATCGCGGCTAAAAAAGCGGCTCGAACAAGATTAAACATACCCATATACAAAGATCCGGTTTTACCTTTGCAGTGGTGGAAAATCATCCAAGCAGATTGGAAAATTATTTTCGAGCGAAATTCTGCTGCCGGAAACTGGTTAGAAGTATTATTTTGTTATCCTGGTTGGCAAGCTTTGATTTTGCACAGAATAGCTCATCAGTTATGGTTGCGTAAAATTTTGCTTTTACCGAGCTTAATCGCTCATTTTGCCAGATTTTTGACCGGAGTAGAAATTCACCCAGGTGCGAGTATCGGTCAAGGTGCATTTATCGATTCCGGTACGGGTGTGACGATCGGCGAAACGGCGATCGTGGGAGATTATTGTTGGATTTACCAAGATGTAACTTTAGGAGGAACTGGCGATCGCAACTGCAAACGCCATCCTACTTTGGGAAATAATGTTATTTTGGGCGCGGGTGCGAAAATATTAGGCAATATTTACATCGGCGATCGCGTCACTATTGGTGCGAGTTCTGTTGTCTTAAACGACGTACCGGCCGATTGCAAGGTTTTTGGAATTCCGGGCCGAATTGTTGCGACAAAAGATAATTCTGTTAATTTTTTAAAAACAGATCTTAAAAGTAATTCTCTGCAGAAATTATTAAATAGAATTGAAATCTTAGAGAAAAGGTTAACTAATTTATCTCGATAAGATTTTAACCAAATTTATTAGAGGAGCGAGCGGTTTTTGCTTTCATCTGCGACATTTAAATTAACAGAATGACGCTCTTTCTCAGTCATTTCTTGCTTTAGTTTATGAAGTTTTATTGATTTAAATCTTTTCAGGTTTAAATTTGAGGCGATCGGCGATACAAAACTAGTCGCTATTCGCTAAATTTCTTAACTTTTAAATAAATACCGACAAAAAATTCAAGAAAAACAATTAAATAGAAAAAAAAGTAGAAATTGTATCAAATAAACAGAAATTCTCCCTCGAAGGATTTAAATTACCCAACAAGGAGTTGAAATTTGTCTATTTTTGAAAGCTCTAAAAGGTGGTGTGATGGAATTAGAATTTAAACCTACAGAATTGATTAACTTTTTACAAGAAGAGTTAAAAATATCAAACTCTGAAATTGCCATAGTCCTTCAAAAAAGACAGAATTCAAACGATCCAATTCCGATGTTACTCTGGCAATACGGTTTAGTTTCAATCGAACAACTCCAACGAATTTTTGACTGGTTCGACGAGCGCGTAGAATTTAAAATCCCGTAAAAAAAGAACTATAAATTGGTAAATTTATATGACAAAAAAAATTCAAATCAACGATACGACATTGCGGGATGGAGAACAAGCTGCTGGGGTTGCTTTTACATTAGAAGAAAAAGTTGCCATAGCTGTTTTAATGGATGAAATTGGCATTCAAGAATTAGAAGTTGGCATTCCCGCGATGGGCAACTCAGAAGCTGAAGCAATTTCAACGATAACGAAACTAGGTTTAAGGACGAAATTACTAGGCTGGAATCGTGCTGTCAGATCCGACATTGAAGCTTCGATCGCTTGCGGCTTAAAAAGAGTCCACATTTCCATACCCGTCTCGGAGATTCAAATTAAAGCCAAATTTAAAAGCAACTATCAATTAGTGCTCGATCGCCTCAAAGATGCAATCAGTTTTGCAGTCGATCGCGATTTATTCGTTACCGTAGGTGGAGAAGATTCTTCTCGAGCCGATGAAAGTTTTTTATTAGATATAGCTAGTTTTGCCGAACAATGGGGTGCGAAACGGTTTCGTTTTTGCGATACCGTCGGTATTTTAGATCCGAATACAACCGCAGCAAAAGTCGGCAAATTAGTTAAAAATCTGGCGATCGCGATTGAAATGCACACTCACAACGATTTTGGCTTAGCGACTGCCAATGCTTTAGCTGGAATTATGGCCGGAGCAACTTCAGTCAATACCACCGTCAACGGTTTGGGGGAAAGAGCCGGTAATGCAGCTTTAGAAGAAGTAATTATGGCTCTCAAACGCATATATAACTTAAATTTGGGTATTAATACTCAAAGACTTAAAGAATTGTCAGAATATGTAGCTGTTGCTTCTGGCTGTCACGTACCCCCTTGGAAAGCGATCGTCGGTAAAAATGCATTTGCTCACGAATCTGGAATTCACGCTCACGGAATCTTACAAAATCCCAGCACTTACGAGCCTTTCGATCCGCAAGAAGTAGGTGTAGAAAGAAGTTTAGTTGTCGGTAAACATTCTGGAAGACACCTTTTAATTAACCTCTTACAAGAGCACGGAATCGATCTTAGTAAAGAAGAAAGCGGATCTGTTTTAGATTCTGTCCGTCAGCTTTCTGTAGAAGTTAAGCGTAATTTGACCTCAGAAGAATTATTACATTTAGTATCTCAAAGGAGTACCGTTCATGGCATTGGATAATGAAGTAGAATTATACGGCCCACCGGCTTTCGAGTTAGAACAAAAAGTTAGGGTGCGTAAACTAATTCGTAACGATGGAACGTTTCCGGGTAAAGAATTAGGAGCGCATTTAGCTAAAAAAGGCGATGTCGGCTACGTAGTTGATATCGGTACGTATTTACAAGCCTATTACATCTATGCAGTTCATTTTATTGAAAGAGGTGTAATAGTAGGCTGTCGCAAAAAAGAACTAGAACTAGTTGAGGAATAAACTATGAAAGTTATGTTACGTCGCAATGCACAAGGACAGTTATCCGTTTACGTTCCTAAAAAAGATTTAGAAGAAGAAGTCGTCGAACAAACAAATGGAGAAGAAGGGAGAATTTTAACTTTAGCTAATGGTTGGCAATTAGCTTTTAACGACTTAGATGACGAAACTAAATTGCCCCAAACTTTCAACGCCAAACGTTTGTAAGCTTAAACTTTGCTTAGAAAATAAAGCAACATCAAAAAAAGGGTTTAGTAATTGTATGTGTTTGTTATTAGTTATCATTCGTTTTCTACTTATAGGAAATATAAAAATAATTAATAACAAATCTTATTAACTACTCACTACATAATTTGGGAAGGAATGTCATGTTAAAAGCCTCCGATATTATGACTCAAGATGTTGCCACAATTCGCGGTTCGGCAACTGTGGCTGAAGCTGTTAAATTAATGAAATTAAAGAATTTGCGAGCTTTAATTGTCAATATTCGCAATTCTCAAGATGCTTACGGAATAGTCACACACACCGATGTAGTCAGCAAAGTAGTTGCCTACGGAAAAGACCTCAATAACATCAGGGTACATGAAATCATGAGAAAACCCTGTATTGTGGTTAATCCAGATTTAGGAGTAGAATATGTCGCCCGTTTGTTTGCTGAAACTGGCATTAGAATTGCGCCAATTATTAGAGGAGAGATATTAGGGATTATCTCCGAGAGTGACATTCTTTACAAAGGGGACTTCTTAGAAAATCCCAAACTTCCTTTATTACAAAGAGAATTAGCAAAAGCAATTGAAGAAGCAAAAGCGATCGCCGCAAGTAAAGGTGCAACTTCTGCAGAATGTTTAGATGCTTGGCTGTTAGTTGACGATCTCGAATCAGAAGCAGCCTATCAAGAAGGAGTCCCTTCTCCAGAAAAAAGTGCTTTCCAATTATTTTGCGACGAACATCCAGAAGTTCTAGAACTTCGTCATAAAGAAATAGTATCCGCTTAAATTAACCGAAAAGATCGATTGATATTTGTGCGATCGTTTTGTCAATCTAGCGATCGCTTTAATAAGGTGGCATCGTCCACCTTTTAATTAATTTTGGGATAAAAAAATAATGGTCAAAGTGATTTTTTACGAAAAACCTGGTTGCGGTGGTAACAAAAGACAAAAAGCCACTTTAACAGCCGCAGGAC
>JASJCW010000363.1 GCA_030065265.1 Prochloraceae cyanobacterium | reverse complement strand
TTGTTAGCATTATGGACTGTATTTAATCCCTGAAACTCGTAGTTAGGATCTATTTCTAAAAAATTACAAACTTGCTGGAGTAAATCTCTTGGATTTGTTTTTAAATCATCAAAATTTAGCAGGAGAATATTTTCAGCAGGAAACCTTTTATAATATTCCTTTATTTGCATGGCATATAAAGAAGGTACAATTAAATCGCGATCTATGGTTGTTGTAGATGAAGTTTTTTCTATTCCTTCCCACCCAGCTGCTTGACCGTGAGTATATTGAGATTCAATGCGCTCGATAGGATTTCTCATTATATAAATGAACTTGAATTTTGCTCGATCTTGGAGAGAAAAAATTCTTTCTGCTGCATTTGCATAGGTGGGAATTCTAGTATAATCAACTGAAGCTTCTAAGGCTATTTTATGTTGTCTCGGATTCCAATTTTGCCATAAAGATTGATACCAATCAAAACCTTTATCCCAACAAGATGCTGAGAAAAAAAACGCTTCTTTTTTGCTACAAGGTGCAATTTCTGGATGTTCGGCTAAATAATGAAATAGACTTGTCGTTCCACATTTCATTGCGCCAATAATTAGGGCAAAATTGTCAATTTTTACTTTAACTTTCTGTTTGTTCATAGCAATTTTTTGAGATTTTCTTTGAATATTATCTTCTATTGTGCTGGCTAAAAGATGATTTCGCAAGCTTTCAATCTCTGAATTAACTATAGAAAAAATAACAGAAAAGCCAGATTAATTATATTTACTTACCCTGTTGTAGTCAGGAACTTTCCAGTAACATAAAAAAAGGAATTAATTTTGCGATTTACCGCCTAAGCTCAAGCGAACTTTTTCTAAATTTTTAACATAATGAAGGTAGACGATCGCCAAAAAAAGTTGTAATTTTTGACGATTATTTTTTAAAATTTGATTGGAAGATGCTTTACGCAAAGCCGATCGCACTGGAGGTCTTAATTGCAGTAAACTTTTGAATAATTCCTTGGGTTTATGGCGTTTTTGAGTTTTTTCTTTGTCGTAAGTTCCCCCAGTTTGACGAATTACTTTTTTACTTAATTCTGCTAAAGAATATCGAGCAGGATGAGCGATACAAACGTCTTCACCATAAACTAATAAATAACCGCGATCGTGAACTCTCAAACCCCATTCTCCATCGCCTCCTGATTTTAAATTAGAATCGAAGTAACCGACATCTTCAAGCACTTTTTTCCAAGTAAATAAATTAGCAGTCGCACCATATTTATGTTCTTCGATATATTTTTTTTGTTGTAAATTTGTGGCTGCATCGTAAATTTCAGCAGCAGTAGGATTTTGAGGATCTTTAAAAAATATTTCTATTTTTCCTCCCACTAAACCGCAATTAGATGCCGATTTAAGCCGTTTAATCCCCATTTCTAACCAATTAGTTGCAGGAATACAATCTGAGTCTGTAAAGGCTAAAATTTTTCCAGCAGCAAGATTAATTCCTTTGTTACGAGCAGCATAAGAGCCGCGTTTTTTTTCTGAAGTTAATTTAACTTGACTGAAGCAAGCGACTGTTGCTTGAATGTTTTCTTCTGAATTATTATCGACGACGATAATTTCGTATAAATCTTGAGGATAAGTCTGATTTTCTAAAGCTTCTAAACATATTTGTAATCGTTTAGAATCGTTATAAACTGGAATGATTACAGAAATAAAATCTAAATTTGATTCAGTCATAATATCTATGTTATTGATTTAGATATTTTTTACGAGCGTATTCGTAAATTTCTAAATCTGGAGTACAAATAGTTTCTATTTTTGCTAAGATTTCTTTATCTACTTTGGGTTTCGATACGGGATTTTTGCGCTTGTGAGGAATGCTAATTTTTATTCCTGTTTTGGCATAAAATTGATCGATAAAAGGATTTAAATTTTCTAAAAAAGCTACCAAATTTAATTTAGAGAGATTTTCTTTTGCTCGAGCGATCGCTTCTGTAGATGTGTAATCTTTTTCTTCGGAAATTCCACCTAAAAATTTTACATAAATACTACCTTCATGTTTACCAATTGGCATAGTAATATATGTTGGTAGATCGACATTTATTTTTCGGTGTTCGCTTTTTTTATAATAGTTGTAAAAATATTGCGATAAATATCTTTTAACTGGATTTCTCAAGCAAGTTATATAGAGATATAGATTTTGAAACGCTTTCCAAGTATTAAGATCGAAAGGAATGTGACCGGAAATAAAGCTCTTTTCCTTAAACATTTCGTATATTGCGATCTGTTTTCTAATTTCCCAGGTAGAATGCATGTCCGCATCATCATCCCATTCCCGATTTAACATTAAAGCAGTTTGGTGGGAAGCTGCAGATTCTATTCTTGAATACTGATTTCTATATTTCTTTCTTACTCCGTAATTGATCGAGGTTCCACCGGTTTTAGGGATGTGAATAAAAAATACTTTAGTCCTTTCTGGTATTAGCAGTTTTTGAACTGTTTTTTTGAGATTAACTTTAACGTTGGATAAGTTCATTATTTATCTGTTGCTATTGTGCTTGTTTTACTATAGTCTAGAGCGAATATTTCTTTTTGCAAAGCTAGAACTAATTTTTCAATAATAGTCTGACGTTGTTGGTAAGAAAGAATACATTCTTCACTTGCCATTTGTAATGGTTCAAATAATAATCTCGAAGATGGAGTATTATTAGCGTCAATAATATAAATGCGTCGGTCTTGTTTATCTCTGAGTATGTCTAGTTCACCGCAATCTAATCCTATTTTTTGACAAAATTGTAAGATATTACTAATCTCTTCTGAAGTAAATATTTCCCTTGGTTTAATTATGTCAACTGAAATTAAACTAGGGTAGCCAAAAAAACGTTGTTCTGCGTTTAAGTTCTTTTTGAGATATTTATAAACTACAGGAATTGTTTGTTTAAATATCGGTACTCTAAAATCAACTACTTGCCCTTTTTTTACTTCGTTATCAATCAATTTTTGATAAATTATTCCCGACTGCTTACTTTCGAGCGGACAATCAATAATTTTGCCGTCATGTTGAGCATTTAAATCTGATTTAGCGACGCATTGTCCCTGATAGGTTAATGGATCGATGATAGTCGAGTAGCCAAAAACTTCTAAAAAAGCTCGATCTATATAAGTTTTACTAACATCTTGACAATGATAGTTGAGAACGGTTTTCTTCTCGTTTAATAGTTGAGATAAAATCGGATCTTGAGGAAAATAAGTCGAATATCGCTTCCAATATATCCCTACGTCAAATTGATTTTTAGGATTATTAATAACATCGTAACCTAGAGCCAAACAAAGTTGATAAATCGTTGCTTTTCGGTAAGGATAATTCGGGTAAAAAAGGATCGTTTTTCTTGCGGTTCTGGATATTTTTTTAGTTGTTTCGAGCAGATTTTTAATAATTGAGATCGGCTGTTTTTGCTCGACAAAAGAAAGATTATATTTATAAGATCTATAGACATTGAGAAATTTATATTTATAGTCTTTGAAAAAAGTAATCAGAGATTGTGGTAAATATTTTTGTGTTATTGCTTTTAATTGTAAAAAAATATTCTTGTTTGTAATTGAATCCATTAGTTTACCTCAATTCATTTGTTGCATTTGGTGATATTTCCAAAGACTTCCTCGACGATCCAAAAGATCTTGATATTTTCCTTGTTCGACAATCCGTCCTCGTTCCATAACTACTACTTTGTCTGCATTAATAATTGTCGATAGTCGATGAGCGATCGCAATAGTAGTTCTCCCGCGAGAAAGGCGTTCTAAGGACTCTTGAATTAACTTTTCGGTTACTGAATCCAAAGCTGAAGTTGCCTCGTCTAAAATAAGAATTTCGGGGTCTCTAAGGATCGCTCTAGCGATCGCAATACGCTGTTGTTGGCCTCCTGAAAGTCTGACGGCACGATCGCCTAAAATTGTTTCCATTCCCTCTGGTAATTCTTGGATAAATTCCCAAGCATTGGCTAATTTAGCTGCTCGTTCGATTTCGCGATCGTCTATTTCTTCTAATCCATAGGCAATGTTATTTTTCAGTGAAGTATTAAACAAAAAACTATGTTGACTGACGATTGCCATTTTACGACGCAATGAATTGATATCGAAGCTTCGCAAGTCAAGATCGTCAATACAAATTTTCCCGGCGATCGGATCGTAAAATCTAGAAATCAGATCGACTAGGGTGGTTTTTCCCGCACCAGATCCGCCAACAATAGCAGTAGTTGCGCCTCGTTTAATTGATAAATTAATATCGTGTAAGACTGGTTCATCTTGGTTGTAACCAAAGTCTACATCAATAAAATCGATCGAACTTTTTAGGGATTTGAATTCATTTTTACCGTTTTCTAAATATGTTTTATTATCTCGACGCAATAGTTCGCTAATCCGATCCAAACTGCCTTGATTGCTGTTGAATCTTCCTCTCGATGAATTGAGTAGAGAGACCATCGGCATCATCCGAAATAAAACAAACATGAAAGCTAATAATTCTGCAGCTTTTAAAATGCCACTTTGTATTAAAAATATAAAAGAAAGAGTAACAATAGTAATTAAAATTGTAGTAGATATTGCCTCACCTAATGGCTTGAGTATTTCTGAAAGTCCTTGAACTTCGATCCTTACCTTGGTTACTTTTTCGGCTGCAGAATAAAATCTTTTTCGTTCAAAATCTTGAGTACAAAAACCTTTTATCGTTCGCATTCCATCGATTAATTCGATCGCCACTGAAGTTAAATAATTGTTTGCTTTAGGAAGTTCAAAACTTGCTTCTCTAATCCAAGATACTAAATTAGATAAGCCCACAGAAAGCAAAGTAAATAACATTACTGCAGGAATTGAAAGCTGCCAAGAAAGCCAAAACATCGAGACGACATAAGCAAATATTGTCATGCTTTTGATGATAATAACAGTGGCTGCATCTAACGTCTGTATGAGTCGATTTACTTCGCCAATAATATTATTAACTAATTCTCCAGAACTGGTTTTTGAATAGTAACTTAGACTGAGACTTTGCAATTGTTCAAAGATTAATTTGCGAATTCTTTCGACTAGTTTTAA
>JASJCW010000054.1 GCA_030065265.1 Prochloraceae cyanobacterium | reverse complement strand
GTGAGCGTTCCGGGAGCGGTAGACAGCCTTGATAGTTAAGTTATTGTTTTCAACCAAGATTTATTGGTAAATGAAGGCTGTCTACCTTCCACCCCTTGCGCGTGAGCCTCGCGCGGGGTCTCACCGCTCTTGCCTGTTCCCTATTCCCTTATAAACATAACAATGCCCGGAATAGTAAACAAATACTAGCAAGTAGCTGGAATTCGCATACTTTTCCGGGCAAGATTTTTAACAACCTTTACCGATTGCTTAAATTTCTTGACTGACTACAAACTCAAGTCACGCCGGTTCGCTGTCGATCTAGCTGAGAGCGTTAATTGCGTAGTCAAAATAGTTGTTAGCTTCTGTAGCTGCTTGGCCTTGTAAACCATGGTTAGCTTTGATGTATTTTAAAGCTTCGATGTACCAGCTAGGAGATAATTCGTAGCTGCGATTGATTTCATCTAAACCAGCAACTAAGTATTCATCCATAGGGCCAGTGCCACCAGCAACCAAGCAGTAAGTTACCATGCGTAAATAGTAACCGATGTCGCGAGAGCATTTTGCTTTACCTTCTTCGGTAGAAGCGTAGTTAGGCCCTGGAGTGGAAGTAGTGTAAGGGAATTTGCTGTAAACAGCTTGAGCTGCACCGTTGATTAAGCTTTGAGAGTTAGAAGTTAAAGTTTTAGCTGCTTCTAATGCTGCGTTTGCTCTTTCAAAACGACCAAAAGCAATTTGAATTTCAGTGTTGCTTAAGAAACGGCCTTGAGAATCTGCTGCGGATACTGCTTCGGTTAGAGGTGTTTTCATTTTTTTCGATATCTCCCTAATATTTTGCTAAAAAAAGAATACTTAACAATAGATTGGCTTATGCAACTGCTGCTGCTGCGCGATCGAAGTAGCCAGCAATTTCAGAAGAAAGCGCGCTGCAATCGCCAGGAGTGATACCAGCAGGATCGTTAACGATCGCTAATGCTGCTTCTTTCATTTTTTGAACGCCAACTGCTACGGAAGCTCCAGGAGTTCCTAATGCTAGGTAAGTTTCGCGTAAACCGTTTAAGCAACGATCTTCTAATACGGAAGCATCGCCAGAGAAAATGGAATAAGTTACATAGCGTAAGATAATTTCCATGTCGCGCAAGCAAGCAGCGTTACGACGGCTAGTGTAAGCGTTACCACCAGGAGCGATTAACTGAGGTTGCTCTTTGAATAATTCGCGAGCTGCGTTAGTTACGATCGCAGAAGCGTTACTAGTGATACGGTTTACAGAATCCATGCGTTTGTTGCCTTCTTTAACCATGCTGCTGAGAGCATCGATTTGAGGCGCAGATAGAAATTCGCCTCTGGCATCTGCTTGAGAAACTACTCTAGTGAATGCGTCAAACATCTTAAATCAATCTCCTGTAGATAAACTGTGGTCGGGTTATTTTCATCAGTTGCGATTGCAACTATGTTTTTTTTGACACGACAGGGATAGAATTGCCCTGTCCTAGTTTTCTTTATTTTTCTCACGAGTTAGAGTCAATAATCATGATTATTTTTACTCAAACTAGTTTTTAAGAAACCTGAGAAAACTTTATGTTTTTATCATATACCGCTTTTTAGCGTTTATTTCCCGTTGAGGTTCATTGCGTTTCGCCCCAGGTAAATTTTATACAATCCTGTGGCGTTTTTGGTTGCTAATTCTTGTAAATTTTTTAAGCTTTTTCTTAATAAAACTTAATATTATTACAAGCTGATGAGACCCCAAGCGGCTAAAGCGACTGCGATCGCACCCAAACCGATAACGGCTAATCCACCGTAAAGAATTGTTTGCGCGATAATAGCGTAAGCTTTAGGATAAGGCGGCCGCTGCCAACTCCAACGATATCCTCGGGCGCTCATCCAAGGATATTGTTTAAATTCATGGGAGAAATAGCCTATTTCTTCTAATTTGGCACGATAATCTGCTCCATAGCGAGGCATTCTCGCAAAGGGTAAATCTCCTTGACCGCGCTGGGGTAAAATTCGCCGTCTTTGATAGGGAATGCGATCGTCGCCAAAATTGTTGACATACTCTTCGCTACCTAACAAAGCATCCACAAAGCCTTCTAAGCCTTTTGTCGCCAAAACAATCGACCAAGCTAGTTTTTCCCGCTCGTTGTAAATATCCCGTCCTAGGACGCGCTGAACGCACATTTGCACGAACCGATAATTACTATTAGGCTCGTAGTTGCGTCGCCGAAAAGTTTCTGAAAGCAATAAGCCCCGAATAAAACCTTTGACGGTAATTTGTCGGTTTCTCAATTGCGACTCTAAAAAAACTTGACGGTTGCTACTTAAAAGCTGTTGTTCGTTGAATATCTGACGGTAAGCGGATCTAATTAGCTCGTTAATTTCTACTTCTGAAGGTAGATGAGCTGTTGTATAATTCCTAGGCTGCTCGTCACCAGATACTTCGTAGCCAGCTACGCGCTGATTTTGACTGCTAGGGGGATAGCTCAATAAAGGAATAGCCATACCTTTGCTCGTCCTCCATACTGTAAATTTAGAATAAAGCTTTAATTATCCCGATACTGATTCTTGAGGCTACAAGTCAAATAAATTGGCTTGATTTTACGCCTTCTTTTTCGAGACTAAAGGAGGATCGAGTTTTAGTTGTTGTTTTTGAGCCAAACCGCAATAATCTGTAACATTAACTACAAACTTGGTAATAATTGGCGAATCAGGATTAGGGGGAGATAACTGAAGTCAGAGGTCAGGGTACTGCGTACCAGGTCAAAGGTCAGGGGTTAAAATAGAATACTTACTCTACTGTCTTGGTGAGCTTTCCGGGAGCGGTAGACAGCCTTGATAGTTAAGTTAGTGCATTAGCTACTTTTGCCCGTTGCCTGTTGCCTCTAATTAAACGAATTCGGGCAGTTTGCGAGAGAGATCGAATAAGAAACCGTGTATGTATTCTTCAGTCCATTCTTCGCCGTAAAAACGCGTAAACATACCTCGAGCCGGATCTTTTTCGGCTCGGTAGTTGACGTAGCGTAATTGAGCTTGTAGGATGCGATCTCGCTCGGTAGAATCTAGAATCGGTTTTGCCTGGTTAACAAAGTCTAAATAAGCTTCGAGATAGTCGCAAAAAGCGGATAATACTCTAGTTTCTACTATTTCTGTTGCTGCGGGGCGAGTCCATAAAAAAGCAGGAGAAAAGAAAGGTTTTGCTTCTTCTGGAAAATCTCCGGCCCAACTTAAATGCTCTTGATGTTTGCGAAACATCGGTAAAATTGGCTCGGTATATTTAGCCTGATAAGCTAAGTCATCCCTAAATAAGGGTTGCATGTCGATCGCAATTAAATGACCTCCAGGTAGGGTAACTAAATCGCCACCAAAGAAGGGTAAATCGTAATTGAGCCGGGGAAAAATTACGAAATTAAGCACTTGTAAGGAATTTCCCCCTTGGACGTGTGCGGCGCGAATTTGTCGCAATTTAGGGGTAGAATAAGCAACTGAAGTGGTAATTACTTCTTGTTGTCTTTTTCCTTTGCCAGTCATTTCTACTTTGCGCTCGAAGCCTTCGGGAATCGGATAGGGAGATAAATCCAATCGATCTTTTAAAATTGCGATCGCCCGATCTAAAAAAGGTTGATATAAAGTCACATCAATTCCTCTGCTTGAATAAATATCTTATAAAATCGGTCGGGGGTCAGAGGTAAAAGGTCAGTAGCAACGTTTGAGAAAACGTTTTGAAAAAGTTTATTTTTTGCCCGATGTTATTGCTAAAGGTTGAGAATCTTCAAACAGGAATTCGTGTAAGAAGCGAGTTGCCCATTCGTTACCGAAATAGCTGCTGAATAATCCGTGAGCCGGATCTCTTTCGGCACTGTAACAGTCGTAATCTTTTTGAGCTTTGACGATGCGATCGATTTCTTTTTGTTCGGTCAAAATTTCTGCTCGATCGAGCATCTGCCAGTACAATTCTAAGTATTCTTTATAAGCTGGAAAGAGTCTTTTAACGATTGTTTCGGTGTCAGTTTTAGCAAATAAAATATATTTAGAAAAATAGCGATCTGCATCGTAAAATTTCATGGGAATATTTTGAGCTAGATCTTGATATTTGTTCCGAATCGATCGCATTGGCTCGATATATTTATCTTGATAGGTGCGATCGTTAAATAAGGGCTGAAAATCTAAAACTACTAAATTTTTAATCTTGCCAAAAGATAAAAAATCTATGCCTAAAAGGGGTATATCGTAATTATGTGCCGGATAAATAACGCTGTTAAATATTTGCGCCGATTCTCCAGCATCGATATAGGTATAACGAATTTTTCGCAATTGAGGAGATTGATAGCACCAACTTTGAATTGTTGCTTTATTTTTTCCTCGATCGCTTTTGTTGTATTCTAATCCTGATGGGATCGAACGGGATTCTAAATTAAAACGCTTAAATAGCTCTTCTTCTAAATATTCGCGAAAAATCTGATACATAGATGTAAGACTCGGATACTATATCTCTCATCGAGCATATCGGATCTCTCAAAACCTCGTCTCAGATGCGATCGACAAAGCAACATTACTTAATATGGTTGGCTGTTGGCTGTTGGCTGTTTGTTTTTCCCTACATAGAAGCGCGAGCAAGATTATTTTCAATCATTTCTTCAATCCGCTGGCTAGAAACGCAACGACGTTCGGAACAATAGGTCATTAAATTAACGCCGTTCATCATTTTAACCGTACTGACGCGCACTCGAAAATCGTCGGTTACGAACCAACAACGCTCTTGACCTTGATTGTTGTCATAATCGGTATCGATAGTCAAGATACCATCTTTACCGAACCAATAACGACTGACAACCGGAATAGTTTCAACATAGCCGCGATCGCGGATTAATTTGCCTGAAAGTCTGTTTTCATTGTCGGGAATATCGATTAAAATTGCTGCATAATCTGGATTTGGTTCGCGATCGTCGAGGTTTCCTTGCCAACTAAAACTAGCTCCTCCTGCGGCTAAATTAGGATCTATTTGTTGTTGGGAGCAGACTCGCGCTATTTTTTCATCTTCCGGTTCAATAACTGTAACAATTAAATTGGATTGTCCCGATTCGTCAGCAGCATTATCGAAGTGATGGACGGTTCTTTCCGTGAACCAAGTGCCTTCACTTTTACGAAAAAAGTCCATCATTGCCATTGGTGGATCTAGTCTCATTAGATTTTTTTCTCCTCAATTTTTTTAATCTTTTTCTGCTTTATTTTTGACCGTGTTCTATATATACTTTGAAAATATAATTTTTAGCAATTCCGATCTGTTTTATTTTGTTTTACAAAACTTTATTTAAAAGCTTTAATTTAAACGATTTGTTAACTTGTTTTTTAGCAAACATCAACTAACAAAGTTCGAGAGCGATCGCGATTATTTGAAAATAAAGGAAGCAAAATGCAAGCACCAGAAACAAGGACAAAAAACCATCAAGAAATTATAGATCGATTACGATCTGGAGCAGAATTAACCGATATCGATTTGGCTAATGGAGATTTGCAAGGAATCAGTTTGAGAGGAGTTAATTTAACCGGGGCTAAGCTTCAAGGTATTAGTTTAATTAATGCTAGATTGACTAATTCCGATTTAAGCAATGCAGATTTGCGGGGTGCAGACTTGCGGGGTGCAGATTTGCAAAGAGCCAATTTGAGCGGTGCTAACTTAAGCGGTGCTTATTTGCAACGGGCCGATCTGCGACAAACTAACTTGAGAGATGCCAATTTAGAGGGAGTAAAATTACAAGTAGCACTGTACGATTCGGTAACGGTATGGTCTGCTGAATTTAATTATAAAACTACTGGCGCGATCGGCCCTGGTGCTATTCTCAACGGAGCGTTTTTAAATACGGCTAATTTGCGCGGTGTAGATTTGCGAAACAGTAAGTTAATCGGGGCTTATTTAAGCGGTGCAGATTTAACTGGAGCTAATTTAGAGAATGCTGCTTTGAGCGGAGCTAATTTGCAAAGAGCTTTTTTAACTGGAGCTTATTTACGCAATGTGAGATTGAGCGGTGCGGAGTTGCAAGGGGCCGATTTGCGCGGGGCCGATCTTAACGGAGCTGAAATCAGCCATTTAAACGGCATTGCTGGGGCCGATTTTAGCATGGTGCAAGGATTGGGCGAGGCAACGATCGCGCGATTGTTAAACGACCATTCTCAGATTGAATTAACTACTTGGAATCCTTACACTCGCAATAATACTAAGAATAGTTTGAGCGAAGTTAAAACTTAAGCATAGAAATAGCTGTTGTTGTTAATTTGTTAGATCGGGTTTAACTCCAATCATCCCGATCTTCTTGTTTGCTGCGATAAATGTTACTCTCAGCGTGAATTTTTCTCGTTTTTTCATAAAGTTGTTCTTCTGTCAAGTTCCATTCTTGAAGCAATTGATTGAGATCTGTTTGAATATTTCTTGCTCCGGGAAAATTGCGATAACGAATCAATAATCGACCTAATTCTACTAAATTAAGATCGCTGATACCATTTTTTAAAAGGCGATCGACCACTTCGCGATCGCTATTTGCTTGGGGATGTTTTTGGTCGTTTTGAGCCATTTAATTTACTCCACTACCTAAGATAAATAAACTAAACAGAGTGCCCGTATTCCACAAACAATGGACTAACATCGAAGCAAGCAGGTTGCGCGATCGCGTATAAACTACGGCTAAAACAATACCTAACATCGTTAAAGGTAAAACTTCAGAAAGACTTAAATGGGCGATCGCAAATAGAAAACTGCTGGCAAAAATTGCCCCCCAAACTGGAAAATAACGAGTTAAAGAAGGTAATAAAAAACCGCGAAACAGAATTTCTTCAAAAATTGGTGCGGCGATACAAGCAGTAAAGAAAAAGATTGCTAAAGCAACTCGATCTTGTGCTTGCAAAGCGAGGAATAAAAGCGGATTGCTGCCACCTTGTCCTTGCCAAAATTGTTGGTTAATTAAAGAAATTAAAATCACTAAAGGTACGGCGATTAAATAGCCGCCAAAACCCCATAAAGGCCAGTTGCTAGCAAATTTAAATTGAAACCAATCTTTGGGTAGAGGAAAGAAAGATTTAATCGAAAAATATAACACTGACAAACCGGCTACGGCCATCAACAAATAGGTAATTAGGACGTAAACAGCTTGATAGCGAATCGTATATTCTCCTATCTTTAAACCCAATATGCCAATTAACAAAGGTAAAATAATTTGACCGATAAAGAAAAAGCCGACAATTAAAACTTGCCAAACAATTTCCCAATCCCAAGGTGTTTGCCAAGCTAAAGTATTATTGACTAGTAAAATTGCTTTTTCTTTTTGCAAAAATAATTGACCTAAGAGAAAAATCAAGAAAATAAATCCGCTTACTCCAGCTAAAACTGGCAGACCGCTAATTAAAGCTAATTTGAAAAATGCTTTTGAGGCAATTTTTTGCTCTTGTGCGCGTAAACTAGAGAGTGCCGAATCGTTATTTTGCAATTGATAAAATTGCTCGATCGCTGCATAGTTAAACCAGCCATTCAGGGATACGCTAATTTGCGAGATTAAATTTTCAGATAAATCGGGCGATCGCCCCCATAAATTTTTTAAAATTATTGCTGTTTGCGAAATATCTATTTCAGATTCCTTGAGAATTAAATTATCCCAAGTAGAAAGAGCTGTTTGCGTTTTACCTTCCCTCGCTTGAATGATGCCTAATTTTAGATCTATTTCGTCAATAAATTCGCTTTCTTTGGCGATCGCCGCTTCTAATTGTTCGATATCATCGGCAGATAACGATAATCGCTCTAATTGAGTTTCTAATTTAGTAAGATTGTCTCGAACTGCATTTTTAGCATTTTGATATTGTTGTTCGGCTGTTTCTAGTGGTTTATTGCCAATAAAAGTTGCACTTGAATCACTTAATTCTGTATCCTCTAAAGCGTCCAATTCCGCAGCGTGAAGGACTAAATTGGCTTGATACAACTCCAAACGACTTTGCACTTGAGGCTCGTCTAAACTATTACCCAAAGAAAGGAAAATTCTCGCGATCGCAACAAAAGTTAACAAGCTCAGAATCAACCGCTTCAACAACTTACCACTCATAATTTTGCTTATCTAAACCCAATTGGCAATCCTTTTTGCATTATCTGCTTTTTTTTGACAATCGCAAAGTTAAGAAAAGTAAAGAAACAGATCCGCTCAACTCAATCTACTCTTTTAGGATAATCTTTAAGCTGAAGGCCACACCTGATAATCTAGAAATCGTCTCGGGGAGGTAATATAAATTGGCTACTACAGTAATTATCGTTCGACACGGACAAAGCACTTTCAACGCTCAGCAAAAAATTCAAGGTAAATCGGATTTATCAGTCTTGACTGAAAAAGGGATATCTGACGCGCGACAAGTCGGTAAAACCCTGGAAAATTTTAATTTTGATGCTTTTTACTGTAGCCCATTAACAAGAGCGAAACAAACTGCAGAAACGATCGTGGAATCCCTCGAGAATGCACCCGAGTTGCAAACCCATCAAAAATTACAGGAAATAGATTTGCCCCTTTGGGAAAATTTAACCAAAACTGAAGTTAAAACAAGATTTGCTGCAGATTATCGTCAATGGAAAGAGCAACCAGATCGTTTTAAAATGGTTTTAGACGGGGGTAAAGAACATTTTCCAGTACCGACTCTGTACCAACAAGCAAGGGAATTTTGGCAAGAAATAATTTCCCAAAACCAAGATAAAACCATTCTTATTGTGGCTCATAACGGCATCAATCGCTGTTTAATTATGAGTGCGATCGGCATTCCCGTCGAGCGTTATCACACCATTCAACAATCGAATTGTTGCATTAACGTACTTAATTTCACCGGTGATTTTGGCGAGCCAGTACAACTAGAATCTCTCAATCAAACTTCTCATCTCGGTATTACTTTACCTTCTCCCCGACAAGATAAATATACTCGTTTATTATTAGTTCGTCATGGCGAAACGGAGTGGAATCGGGTTTCTAGATTTCAGGGAATTAAAGATATTCCTCTCAATGAAAATGGCAAAAAACAAGGAAATCTTGCGGCTGAATTCCTCAAAGAAGTGTCCCTCGATTTTGCCGTCAGCAGCACTTTATTGCGCCCTAAAGAAACAGCAGAATTAATCTTACAATACCATCCTGGAGTAGATTTAAAAACATATCCCGAACTAGTAGAAATCAGTCACGGAGTTTGGGAAGGAAAATTAAAAGACGAAGTCGAGGCTGAATTTCCTGGTATGATAGCTCAGTGGCAAGCCAAACCGGAAACGGTACAAATGCCAGAGGGAGAAAACTTGCAACAAGTCTGGGATCGGGCGATCGCAGCTTGGAATCAAATCGCAGCAAATCATCGCGATTCCGACTCGGAAAAAACTGGCATAGTTGTCGCTCACGATGCGATTAATAAAGTAATTCTTTGCTATTTATTAGGTTTAAAACCGGATAATTTCTGGAATATCAAACAAGGTAATGGTGCTGTTAGTGTTATCGATTACTATCACAATCCCGATAGTTTAGCCGTTTTACAAGCTATTAATATTACTTCTCATTTAAGCGGTAGCGTAATCGATAAAACAGCAGCAGGTGCTTTGTAAAAAAGTTAATTTTTGGGAGTAGGGAGTAACGATCTGATTTTGTTACTCTTTACTTTAAGAACATCGATCTAAATCTTGTGGTTTGCTTCCTTGATAGATCCATTTCAAATTAAAATGTTTCTCTAAATTTAAAAGTAATTTTTCTCGCTCGACTGGTTTGTTTAAAATCTCTTGACAATTAAGATGGTCGCTCATTTCTGGAGTAATCGAACTAGCGGTAATAACAAAAATAGGCAAGTCTTGGAATTTTGGTATTTGTCTGATTTCTTTAACCGAAGCAAATCCAGTTTTGACGGGCATAAATAAGTCGAGCAAAATTAAATCCGGTTCAAAACTATTTGCTAATTCTAACATTTTCTCGCCATTATTAACTGTCATGATACTAAAGCCAATTGGCTCTAAAATTTCGACTAAAACGTGACGATTTTCGGGGCGATCGTCGGCGATTAAAATTTTCAATCGAGGGCCCTGATAGCCGATTATTTGACCTTTTGTTGCGGCTAAAACATCTCGATCTGCTTCTAAAACTGGCAATGAAAGCTCGAACCAAAAAGTAGAACCGACGTTTAATTTACTATCGACTTCAAGGTTTCCCCCCATTAATTTAACTAACTGTCTGGAAATAGATAGACCCAAACCAGTTCCTTTAGATCGAGAACGAATATCTCCTAATTGCTCGAAAGGTTGAAAAATTTTCTCGCGATCGCTCGCAGTCATACCAATACCGGTATCTTGAACTTCAAAACGTAATTTTTGTTGGGGTAAAGAGTCTTTGGTTGCTATCGGTTCTATTGCTGTTACTTGCAGGCTAATTTGTCCCGAGTCGGTAAATTTAATTGCATTAGTTAGCAGGTTAATTAGCACCTGTCGTAATCTTTTTTCATCTACTATTACCCCTAAAGGTAAATCTTGCAATCTTTTTATTAGTTTTAATTCTTTTCTTTGGGCTAATGGAGCAACTAAATCTATTACTTCGTTGAGAAAATCAGATAGTTCTAATTCTGAAGGGTGTAATTCGATTTGATTTAATTGGTTTTTAGAAAAGTCTAAAATATCTTCGATTAGGGTTAATAAATGAATGCCATTTTTTTCGATTACTTGCAATTTTTTTGAATGAGAATAACTCAAACTTTTATCTTTTTTAATTATTTTGGTATAGCCTAAAATACTGTTGAGGGGACTGATAAGTTCGTGACTGATATTAGCGATAAATCTATCTTTAGCTCGATTGGCAGCTACGGCACTTTCTTTAGCTTTTTCAGCCGATTCTTGAGAACTTTTTAATTCTAAGGTTCTTTGTTCGATACGACCTTCTAAATTTTCAAATAAACTTTTTAACTCAATTGCCATGCGATCGAAAGATCGCGCTAAAATACCCAATTCATCCTTACTGGTAATTTCTACTGTACGGTGCCATTGACCATTAGCAAGGGCGATCGCGTTGTTTGTTAGTTTTGCGATCGGCCCGATCAAATAATTGGCTAAGAAAAAAGTTATTGCACTAGCAGAGATGACCGCAACTGCTGCTACTAAAAATGCTAATCTCTCCAGTTCTTTTTCACCTTGAAGAAATTCACTTTTTTCTTGAAGAACGACAATTCCCCAATCGTTATCCAAGGAATTAGTATGATAAATCCAATCAATTCCTGCCTCGTCTTTGAAAAATTGTTTGCCTAAATTTCCTTGTAAAAAATTAGCTACTGGGGGATAACTGCTCAAATTTTTGAGATATTTTCCTGAAACATATTTTGTATTTGGATGGGCTAAAACTCGGCCTTCATTATTAATTAAAAAAGCATAACCAGTTTGCCCGAATTTCATTTGACCGATTTGGTTAGTGATTTTTTCTAAATTAGCGCAGATAACTGCTACCCCAATCACAGTTAATTGTTTTGGCTTAATTGCCGTACTCATGCATAAAGCCGGCCGGTCGGTAGTGCGGCTAATTAAAGCTTGATAAAATATTTTATCTTCCCCAGTTAATGCTTTTTTAAAATAATCGCGATCGCCGCGATATTGGGATTTTCTATTATCGCTGCGGGCCACAGTCCAACCATCTATATTAACCGTCAAAGCTCGATAAAGATGTTGATAAGTGTCTACTATTTCGATTAATGCTGGTTTTTGTAATGCAGCGATTCCGCTTCTAATACTTTCTTGTCTGCTGAGGCTTTTTAAAGCCAATTCATTCATCTCGTTCCATCTATTGATATCTTGAGTTAAAGTATTGGCTCGTAATTTTAGATTGGTTTCGGCTTCAGAAAGAACTATTTTTGTCGCGCGATCGTTGGCATAAAATATTGCGATTAAAATTAAGGGAACTATTCCCATTAAAACTAATAAGGGCATTTTAAATCGCAAACTGCGAAATAATGATAAGTTCATAGAAATTACTAGTCATTTTGTTTTAAATTTAATATAAAGCAAGAACAAATTCTTTTAGGTTGAAAGAACTAATAAAGCTCTCAGATAATCCTCAGTTAAGTTAATTGATTTTTGACAATAATAAGTTTTAGTTTAAATCTTCGACTTAAATTATAAATCTAAAACTCGTAATTAGTAAGTTATACCAATTCTGTTTAAAGTTGCTCCATTTCGGTGAAGCAAGGCAATAGGCAATAAGGGCGGTGCAAGCAGACAAAAGATTCGGACAATCTACCCATAGCATTATTTTGGGGAATTAGTATTAGAACAAATCTTAAAATCAGATCGATCGCCTCGGATCGAAGTCTCAATCTTTTTTTATAAAAAATGCGTCCCGACTAAGATTTTGCTTTTTGTAATATTGCTTTACGGATCGATTGGAATGCAGGCAAAACTGCGATCGTTAAAATGGTTAAGAACCAGAGAACTCGAGAGATTTCGCTTTGGAATAAAATATCAATTTGACCGCCACTAATAGCAAGGGCGCGACGTAGATTTGCTTCGAGCAATTCACCCAAGACAAAACCAAGAATAAAAGGAACTAAAGAATAGTCTAGCTTGCGTAAAAAATAGCCGAACAAACCGATCCCCAACATCCAAAATAGAGAGAAAATACTGCCGTGAACCGATAAAACTCCAATCGTCGCCATTACGGTTATTCCGGGGACTAACAACCATAAGGGGATTAACAAAATTCGCGTAAAAACCTTAACTAAAGGTAAATTAAGCACTAATAACATTAAGTTACCAACATACATTGAAGCAATTAGCCCCCCGGCAATTTCGGGCCGTTCGGAAAATAACATCGGGCCGGGTTGAATGTTGTACAGTAATAAAGCTCCCAATAAAATAGTTGTCGTTCCAGAGCCGGGAATTCCTAAAGTTAGCATTGGCACGAATGCACCCCCAGCAGCAGCATTATTGGCCGCTTCGGGAGCAGCCAAACCCCGCACGTCTCCTTTGCCAAAAGTCCCGTCGCGATCGCCAATTCGCTTTTCTAAAGAATAAGCCACCGCAGAAGCTACGCTAGCCCCAGTACCGGGTAAAACCCCGATCGTAAAACCGATTATTGAAGCGCGCAAGATAGTCCATTTGTATTTAAATATCTCTAGCCATTGCCAAGCTCGATCTTTAATTTCGATGGGAACTAACTTGCTAGTGTCGGTCTTTTCTAAGAGGATAAAGATTTCACTGATAGCAAATAAACCAATCACAACGATTAAAAAATCGATGCCGTCGTAAAGTTCGGGCTGGCCGTAAGTGTAGCGCAAAATTCCGGTAGAAGAATCTACCCCTACGGTAGTTAACATCATGCCTAAGATGGCTGCGATCGCGGTTTTAATTGGCTTGTGACCGACGATAATCGCCAGCACGCTAAAGGAAAACACGATTAATGCAAAGTATTCGGCCGGGCCGAATTTAATTGCTAAAGTAGCTAAGAGGGGCGCAAATAAAGTTAAACCCACTACTGCGATCGTACCGCCAATAAAGGAACTAATTGCCGAAATAGCTAAAGCTTGACTCGCACGACCTTGTTTAGCTAGAGGATGGCCGTCGAGGGTGGTCATGACAGCACTCGAATCGCCCGGGATGTTGAGCAGTATGCTAGAGATGCGCCCGCCGTATTCAGCTCCATAATAGATTCCAGATAGCATAATTAAAGCTGTTTCTGGGGGTAAATTCAAAGTATAGGCGATCGGTAAAAGTACCGCTACTCCGTTAATCGGGCCGATACCTGGTAAAGCTCCGGCTAAAGTACCGATAAACGCGCCAATTAAAGCGACACCGAGATTGATCGGTTGTAGTGCGACGCTAAAACCTTGAATTAAAAAGTTTAAGATATTCATGGGTTTAAATTACCATAATGGTTTTGGAAGGGGTATTTGCAACAGCCATCCAAACAAGCCATAAAAAATTAATCCCGATAAAATACCTGCTGATAAACTATGCACCCATCTAGCTTCAAATAAAAGTGCGAGTAAAGTCACCGCGACGATCGTCGCTAAAATAAAGCCGAACCAGAATAAGCAGATACAATATCCGACTAAAGTCATTGCCAGCAAAACTGACTTTAATAAAAGTCGATTGGCAGGCCAGCGAATTTCTTGCTCTTGAGGGGAAAATACGACCAACAAAGAGAAAATTGCTAAAAGTATCGCAAGTAAAAGGGGAAAAGCTTTCGGCCCTAAAGGATCGTAGGCAAATGGAACTTTCAGGCCGATTACCTCTAATGCGTAGAATAAAGCAAAAGCCAGCATTAAGCCGGCAAAAATCCTGGAAGAGTTTACAGCTTTAGCTTTTGGTAGTTCGCTCATTGCAATTTATAAAGATAAAATGATTGGCAAGGCGATCGCCAGTTATTCGTTAAGGATGCAATTGAATTTCAACAATAGATTGTCCTTAAGTATCGTCTGGGTTTAGTCCGAATTTTTTGACCGAGTTGCGAAATTGTTGGACTTGTTTTTTGACAATCTCTTCGTATTCAGAACCGATTTTGGCATATGGAAATAAGCCGCGATCGGACAATTCTTTTTTGAAGGCTTCAGTCTCAACTAATTCTTGCATCTTATCTACCCACCATTGATAATCTGCTTCGGAGATATTTGGCGGTAAGTAGTAGCCGCGCCAAACTGCCCAAGTAACATCGTAACCTTGTTCTTTGGCTGTAGGATATTGGCTGAATTGTCCGCTCAAACGCGACTCAGATAATACTGCTAAAATTTTGTATTTCCCACTTTCTAATTGTCCTTTCATCTCGGACAAATCGCAGGGACAAACGCTGGTTTGACCGCCTAAAACAGAGATCAAAGCCTCGCCCCCTCCTTCGTAGGAGACAAACCGCATCTTTTTGGAATCTACTCCAGCAGCTTTAGCTAGTAGTGCTGCTTTCATCCAATCTTGAGAGCCGATCGATCCTGCTGCACCAAAAACTACGCTATTGGGGTTTTCTCGCAGCGATCGCATTAAATCTTCTAAATTTTCCCAGGGAGAATCTGCTCTCACCACGATAATACCGTAGTCCGCTCCTAAAGCGGCCAACCAACGCACTGCATTTTCATCGTATTCGCCAAATTTGCCTTGAGCTAAATTGAGGGCCGATCCCGTACTTGCTGCCACGATTACGTTTTCGTCGCGATCGCGCATCCCAATTACATGATTGTAAGCTACTGCACCGATTCCCCCCGGCATGTATTTTACTTGCATTGGAGTGGAAATTAATTTTGAACCTAAAAGGGCATTAGCAACCAGTCTGCAAGTTAGATCGAATCCTCCTCCTGGTTTTGCTGGTGCAATGCATTCTAAGTTTTTTCTTTCAGTTTTTGCCTTAGCACCATTTTCTGGATCGTTTGATTCTGTGCTATTTTGACATCCTTGTAAAGAAAGTGCAGCTAAAATAACGGCTAAAAAACCTATTTTCCAGCGATTTATCAACATCTTTTTGAGTCAATTAAATTATTTTGGAAACATTATACAATCGTTAAGTTCAAATTTAAGATAATAATTAGTCATAAATTAATAATATAAAATATGAGATCTTTGAAAAAATGGGGACGATTGACTTTAAAATATCTGCTTGCTATTTTAAATCGGGCGATCGACTCCCAATCCGATTGGATTTTTAGATCTCATTTGGCGTAATTTAATTAATAAATATTGCTTGAATTATGTCAAAAAAAGCTCGATCGAGCACGATCTCAAATCGAACGACCTATTTTAAAATATTGGATTTGATTGTTTGCTTGAAAAACTTTAATTGTAAATCTATTTAAACTAAATTTGAAATCATTAAATTAGTATTTTTTTATTAGTTGGATTTTGAAGGGATTTTTGTATAATATGAGTCGCAAAGAAAATTTGAAAGATTGAAATGGATACCGATCGCAGAAAACTATTCTCAATTTTAGCCCACGGCTCGATATTTTTTAGCTCTACGTTACTAGCATTTGCCGTTCCAATCGCAATATTATTAATCTCAGAAGATGAAATAGTACAAAGAAATGCCAAAGAAGCGATTAATTTTCACATTAATCTCTATGTCTTTGGTGTCATTTTTGGTGCGTTGAGTTTTATTGTCATCGGCATACCCTTTTTAATCGGTTTAATTATTGTCAGTTTCGTGTTTCCGATCGTGGCGATCGTGGAAATTGTCAATAATCCAGATCGAGCTTATCGCTATTCCTTAGTATTCAGATTGTTCTAGGTTCGATCTTAAAAATTTAGGGGCGATCGCGATAACTAAAGCAAAATTAGCTTAAAAAATAAAAAGATTTAATCTCAATTTTAAAGCGAGTCGAACATGGAATTAATCCTCTACAGCAAACCTGACTGTCATTTGTGCGAAGGATTACAAGAAAAGTTAGCGAAAATCGAAACCCTAGATTTAAAATTAGAAATAAGAGATATTACCACCCGCCAAGAGTGGTTTGATGCTTACCAATATGAAGTACCAGTATTATTTCAGAAGGTAGCCGAACAAGAAACATTAATACCTCGTCCTTCTCCCCGCGCTTCGGTTTCACAATTAGCAAAAATCTTGAGCAAATATCAATGAAATTGCAAAATTTATTGGCAAAAGCTGGCGATATCCTCACGATACCATCCCATTCAGCCCTAAACTTAGAAGTAACCGGAATTTCAACCAATTCCCATGCCTGCAAACAGGGTAATGTATTTATTGGCATACCCGGGAGTAGGGTGGATGGGGGAAAATTTTGGCAAAGTGCGATCGACAATGGCGCGATCGCCGCGATCGTCAGTAACGAAGCAGCTCGAGAACAGCCAACTAGCCCATCAAATTGCATTATAACCACTGTCGATCCGATCGCAGTTTGTGCCAAACTATCGGCAGCATTTTACGATTATCCAACGGAAAAATTGAATATGGTAGGGGTGACCGGAACTAACGGAAAAACCACTACTACTTATTTAATCGAATATTTTTTAGCCAACTCAGAATTACCCACCGCACTGTTTGGAACATTATTCACTCGCTGGCCGGGATTTTCTCAAACTGCAATCCACACTACTCCTTTTGCCGTCGAATTACAAGGGCAATTGGCAAATGCAGTCGAAGCTGGCAGCAAATACGCTGTAATGGAAGTAAGTTCCCATGCTTTGGCACAAAATCGGGTCAAAGGCTGTCGTTTTGAAGTAGCGATATTTACTAACTTGACTCAAGATCATCTTGATTTTCATCAAGATATGGAAGATTATTTTGCAGCAAAGGCAAAATTATTTAGCGACGAATATCTTCAGGGTCGGGCAATAATTAATTTAGACGATCCTTACGGCCAGCGTTTAATTGAAAATACCGATCTGACTAAGGTATGGACTTATAGCCTTAGCGATCGGGATGCGGATTTTTATACTAGTAATTTAACTTACGAATCTACCGGCGTTAGCGGCACTCTCCACACACCTCAAGGAGAAACTCAATTCAGATCCCCTCTAGTCGGTCAATATAATATATCTAATCTTTTAGCGGCGATCGCAACGATTTTACACTTCAATTTAAATCTAGACAAGACGATCGATTCTCTAGCTGAATTTTCCGGCGTTCCCGGCAGAATGGAAAGAGTACAAGTAAAAGATAAACAAGATATTAGCGTTATTGTCGATTATGCCCACACTCCCGACAGTTTAGAAAATTTATTAATTGCCGCAAAACCATTTATTGCCGGACAAACAATTTGCGTCTTTGGTTGTGGTGGCGATCGCGATCGCACCAAAAGGCCTTTGATGGGTCAAATAGTCGCTAAATTAGCCGATCTGGTGGTGGTAACTTCTGATAACCCCCGTACCGAAGATCCGCAAAAAATTTTAGACGATATTCTCGAAGGAATTCCCGATACGGTTAAACCTATTGTCGAGGGCGATCGCGCAGCAGCAATTAATAGGGCAATTAAAAATGCTAAATCAGGGGATGGAGTAATAATAGCCGGAAAAGGTCACGAAGATTATCAAATTTTAGGCACTGAAAAGATTCATTTCGACGATCGCGAAGTTGCCAGAGATGCTTTAAGAGATCTTATCGGTTAATTTGACTGCAACTTTTGAATGCGATCTAATGTTGTTCGGTATTCTTTGATTCTATTTTGTTGTCGAAATAAATTTGCTGCTTTGCGTAAGTCTGCTATTGCTTGCTGGGTATCGCCAAGTTTTGCGTAAATTACGCCCCGATTGTAGTAAGCTTCGGCATATCGAGGATTGAGCCTAATAGCGCGATCGTAGTCCGATATAGCTTTGCGATAGTTGCGCCTCAGCGCGTAGGCATTGGCACGATTCATGTAGACTCGAACATATCGAGGATTGAGCCTAATAGCGCGATCGTAGTCCGATATAGCTTGTTGGTATTTTCCTAGATGCTCGTAAGCTAGACCGCGATTGTTGTAAGCTTCGGCATATCGAGGATTGAGCCTAATAGCGCGATCGTAGTCCGATATAGCTTGCTGATATTTTCCCTCGATCTCGTAGGCATTAGCACGATTATTATAAGCGATAAAATTTTGAGGATTCAGTTCGATCGCCCGATCGAAGTCGGCAATAGCTCGATCGAGATCGCCAAGTTTTGCATAAATTACCCCGCGATTGGTGTAAGCTCGGTAATATCGAGGGTTAAGCTTGATAGCACGATCGTAGTCCGATATACCTTGCTGATATTTTCCTAGATGCTCGTAAGTTAGACCGCGATTGTAGTGGGCTACTACAGATCGAGGGTTAAGTTCGATCGCCCGATCGTAGTCGGAGATAGCTTGCTGATATCTTCCCAAATGATCGTAAGCTAGACCACGATGGGTATAAGCGTCTTCATTTTGAGGGTTAAGTTCGATCGCCCGATCGTAGTCGGAGATAGCTTGCTGATATCTTCCAGTTATATCATAAGCAATTCCCCGCAAGCCATAAGCGTCTTCATTTTGAGGATTGAGTCGAATCGCTTCGGTAAAATTTTCAATCGCACCTCAATAGTCGCCTCTCATCAATTTGTTCCTTCCCGCTTGCAAGTAAGCATCTTCATTGGCTTGAACAATTGTGCTTTCTGCTCGATCCACTTTTTGCCCAGGGAATGGCTCAGTCGCAGTAGCTATTGGACTAATGAGAATCAGTACAGCGATCGAGGCGATCTGATATCCAAATAATTTCATTCATGCTCACCTCCTGAATCTGAGTCGAAGAAGATTACAGAGGATTTGTCCCACAGGGATCGCCAAATCATTTATTGACTGATACCCTTTTGTTGATATTTGCTCCTACCTACATTATCCTTCAATAATTAGTAATGAGTAAAATCACAAATAATACAAAACCCCCAAAACGATCCCATTGCTCCCCTTATATTAAGATCCCCTGACAAACAAGATCCCAAAGAGCTTGTAAACTCGTTATCCGATGCAAATCAATCCTGAAAACCCTTGACCTCAAGGGGTTGGTTCTTGTTATATAGATACAGAAAACGATCCCAGCGATCCCAAAAAACACAACATAGCGAAGTCGAGTTTATTAACAGGCTCTAAATGTTTAAATTTTTGAATTACTAAAGATCGTAATCGCAAGCAAATCTTAGCGGGTAAATCCTGGCAGATACATCTAAAAAAAATGGCTGTATAAAAACAGCAACCATAGTAAAAAAAAGTTGAAAAAAACCTATAAAAATCCCATACTGCCGGGAATATTTGCGGTCGAAAATATCGGAGACCAGATTAATGGCAAAAGAACGCCCACCCCTAGAAGAAATGACCTTAAGGCAACTGCGAAAAGTTGCTAGTGAATACAATGTATCTCGCTACAGCCGAATGCGTAAAGCCCAATTATTAAAGGCAGTTCAAGAAGCAATGGCCAAGAGCGAAAGAGTATCAGAAATACAACCCTCGGAGGAACAACAAGTGGAAGCAGCAAAATTTGAACTCGGTCAAGAAGATCGGACTGGCGGCCCCTTGGCATCAGTTGATGAAGACTTAGGCGATCTACCTGGTGGATACGGCGAAAGCAGAATAGTTTTAATGCCAAGAGATCCTCAATGGGCTTATGCTTATTGGGATGTACCTGGCGAAAGAAAAGAAGAATTGCGCCGTCAGGGAGGACAGCAATTATCTTTAAGACTTTACGATTCTACAGATATCGATCTTAACTATCAAGCAGCTCACAACGTTCAAGAATATCTTTGCGACGAACTAGCAAGAGAATGGTACGTTCCCATTCCAGTAAGCGATCGCGACTATGTAGTTGAAATTGGTTATCGTTGTGCGGATGGACGGTGGTTATGTTTGGCACGATCTGCTGCAATGCGCGTTCCTCCTGTCTATCCTTCTGACTGGATTGAAGATAACTTTATCACTGTTGATTGGGAACAAGATTTAGCAGGTAAAACAGTTTACGAATTGGTTACTCCCAGCCAAAAAATGGCAGCAGGAAGCAGCACCGCAGCTACTGGCAACCCGATCTACGACGAAATTGCCAAATCTGCAGAAGAGGCCCGCGTCGCTGGCTCGTTGTTCGGTTCGATGCAACAACACGTTCCTGGTTCCGTTCCTGGTTCTCTATACCCTCAGTCGATCAGTTCTTATGTCTTCCCTTCGGGAATGGGAATGTGGTCTGGTGCTGGAATGTCTGGCGTTGGTATGTCTGGTGTTGGCTTCTCGGCTTCCGTTCCAGCAGTTCGTCCTCGTCAGTTCTGGTTAGTTGCTGATGCAGAGCTAATCGTTTACGGTGCAACTGAACCCGATGCGACTGTAACAGTTGGCGGCCGTAAGATTAAACTCAATCCTGACGGTACTTTCCGCTTCCAGATGTCTTTCCAAGATGGCGTTATCGACTATCCTATCGTTGCTGTTGCGGCTGATGGCGAACAAACTCGTTCGATTCACATGAACTTCGAGCGCGAAACTCCTTCTCGCAATACTAATACTAAAGAAGAAGCTCAACCAGAATGGTTTAGCGTTTAATCTTTCAATCGATAAAACGCTTAATCAACCCCCAGTTTTTAATGAATTGGGGGTTTTATTTTGCTTGAAAAGCTGAGGCACACATTCTAATATAAATGTTTCTTTGCGTATCGGAAAAAGCCCTTCTACCGTGCATAACGCGATAGTTATCGACCATCAAGATATCTCCTTTTTGCCAGTCAATTTCAACGGTTATTCTGCTAGCGATTTCGTTGAGTTCGGACACGATCTCTTCGTTAATTTCCGAATCATCCTCAAATCGAACTGCATTCGGGTTTGCTTTTTTAGCGGCTATTATGAGGTTAATAAATACTAAATCTTCTTGCGATCGACTAGGATAAACGGCGGGACAACTGTAAAATCTGCTCATCGACTCATCTTGATTCATTTTGACTTGCAGACCGTTATCGACACACATTTTTATTGCAGTCTCGATATCTTCAGTTTTATATCTTCTTTGCCATTCTTCTTTACTTAATTTGCTGGGATATTTTATTTTTTTTTGTTGAAATAAATCTTTAAGAGTATCGCTCAGTTCGTTGTAAAATTGTATGCCATCGCAAACTATGGTTTGTCCGTCTTTTACTGGAGGCCGATCGCAATAAAACCAAAGCATGGCAGGATGTTGTTTTTGATAGTACATTTCGCCGTGCAAGCCGATCGCAGAGTTAAAATCGTTAACGCTTAATAGAGTAGGATTGTCGTTAATTACTTGCCGTTTTAAATATCCTCCTGTATAGTCCATAAAATCGGTGCTTAAAGAATTGCTAAATTCTAAAAACTGATCGCATCCAGCTTTAAATCCCCTAAAAAGTAGAACGCCGTATGCTTTAAACAAGTCGATAATCAATTGTTTATCTAAATCTAAAATTCCAACATCCTTGGGATTGATGATAATTTTGCCGAATTCTTTTGCTAGTGGTTTTACTTCGATTTGGGCGGTTAAATTCATGATTATTTACCTGAGTTAATTGTAATTTTCAAAAAAATTAAATTGCATTAAAAAGGGAAACTTTAATCTAATAAATCTGGTTCTTCGCGGACAATTTTCTGATAGAGAGACTGAAAACTGAACCAACCAGCAAGATGAGAACCGATTTTAGATCCAGTCAAACGAGCTGTTTCAGGATCGATCGCAGTCGGATTTCCGGCCGATCGCGCCATAATTTCACTTTGACAAGATCGCTCCATCGTAATAAACCACCAAGCAGCTTCATCGACCGAATGACCGACAGTTAGCAAACCGTGATTGCGTAAAATAACGGCTTTTTTTGGCCCCAATGCGGTGGCAATACGCTGACCTTCTTCAGTATCTAAAACTATTCCTGTATAATCGTCAAACAAAGCATGATCTTCATAAAAAGCACAAGCATCTTGGGTAAGCGGCTCGAGCAAAGTTCCTAAAGTTGAAAAGGTTTTGCCGTACAATGAATGAGCGTGAGCTGCGGCGATTACATCGGG
>JASJCW010000362.1 GCA_030065265.1 Prochloraceae cyanobacterium | reverse complement strand
GCTTTAAATCAGTGGTTATTTAATATCGATACGGTCGATAAAGCACTTAAAATTTTGATGGATCGCGGTTTGAAAATAGAAGGGGGCGATCGCCTCGGAAAAACTATTATCTTTGCTCGAAATCACAATCACGCGGAATTTATTGTTAAACGTTTCGATCTCAATTATCCTCACTATAAAGGGGATTTTGCTAGAGTAATTGACAGTCACGACCGCTACGCTCAAAGCATACTCGATAATTTTTCAAAACCAGAAAAAGAACCAACGATCGCCGTTTCTGTAGATATGTTAGATACTGGCGTAGACGTGCCGCAAGTTTTAAATTTAGTCTTTTTTAAGCCAGTTTATTCCCGCGTAAAATTCAATCAAATGATCGGCAGAGGAACGCGTTTGTGCCTCGATCTTTTTGGTATAGGAGAACATAAAACAGAGTTTTTAATCTTCGATTTATGCAGTAATTTCGACTTCTTTGCTCAAGAAGTTCCCCCAGCAGATCCAAAATTAAGAGATAGTTTAACCGCTCGTTTAGTTAAAACTCGTTTAGCATTAATTGGCACGATTCCAAACAACCAAGAAATAGAAATTAAAAATACTTTAATCGACGAATTACATCGTCACGTTGCTAGCATGGAAAGAGCTAACTTTTTAGTTCGTCCTTATTTAGAAAAAGTCGAAGAATTTTCAAAACGCGATCGCTGGGAATCTCTAAATAAAGAAGATTTGCAAACAATTTCCCAAGCTTTAGCCCCCCTTCCCAACGGACTGCCAAAAGAAAATAGAATAATTAAAGAATTCGATTTATTATGTTTTAAATTGCAGCTTACGATCTTAGAAAAATCCAAAAAATTCGTCACCCTGCGCGATCGCATTCGGGATATTTTACACGGTTTAGAAGAAAAAAGAGATATCCCCATGGTCAAAGAAAAATTAGCCTTAATAGCAGAAGTTCAAGAAGAAAATTGGTGGTCTGACGTAACTATTTCTATGGTAGAAAAAATTAGAATCGAACTGAGAGAATTAATCCAATTTATCGATCGCACCGAACAAAAAATAGTTTACACCGACTTCACCGACGAACTAGGAGAAATAAGCGATACCGAAGTACCGATCCAACAAACAGGATTTAGTCCCTATCAATATAAAAAGAAAGTAGAAACATACATAAAAAATAACGAAAATCATCTTGCGATCTCGCCTTCGCGAGATCCGAGCTTCGCTCGGTGCGCAAAATTAAAATTCAATCAACCTTTAACAGAAGCAGATTTAAACTCCTTAGAAGCGATGCTATTTAATTCCCAAGCAATAGAAAGTAAAGAGCAATTTGAAATAGTTTACGGCAAAAATATCAGTTTAAAATTATTTATTCGCAAAATAGTCGGACTCGATCGCGCTGCTGCAAAACAAGCCTTTGCTAAATATTTAGAAGCAAATAATTACACCGCCAATCAAATTAGATTTATCGAAACTATTATCGATTTATTAACTCAAAAAGGAGTAATAGATCCCGGAATACTTTACGAAACTCCCTTTACAGATTTACATTATGAAGGTCTAGATGGCGTTTTTAACTCCAATGATGCCGATAATATAGTCGATATTATCCGAGCTTTTAATCATACAGTTGGCGAAACATTTGGCGCAGCATAAACAAGTAACGAGTAGCAAGTAGCAAGTACTAAGTAGTAAGTAAAACCCCTGACCCCTGACTTCTGACTTCTGACTTCTGACTTCTGACTTCTGACCTCCTACTCACTCCCTGACCAAATGACCTCGATCGTTTGTAATCTAGATATCTTGAAAAAATATAATTATTTATATAAAATCAGCCCGTGTAAATCAAATTTGTTGGCAGTTTTTCCCTTGTCACTGGAAATACATTAATTTTCAAAAGATAAGAATAATGTCAACAAAACAGCCATATTTACTTAATAAATAAAATCGTTAGTAGCGAGTAAAATTTACGGTGATTATTAATAGGGCAAAAATATTCAAAAGAATCTGGATTGTTTTGCTAGCAACAATAGTTTTTAGCTGGTTAGGTACTTTACAAGTAGTAGCAATAGACAGCTTATCAGGTGCTGGTGCATCCTTTCCCGAAACTCTCTACGATAAATATTTTCAAGAGTATCAAAAAGAAACTGGAGTGCGAGTTAAATACAGTGCGATCGGTAGCGGTAGTGGTATTAGAAGATTTATCGCCGACACTGTAGATTTTGCTGCTAGCGATGCACCCCCAACAGAACTAGAAAAAAGCCAAATTAAACGGGGTTTACAACTAGTTCCGACAGCAGGAGGAGCAGTAGCAATTATCTATAATTTAAAAGGTTCTACCACCGATGTAAGTATTTCAAGAGACAAACTCGCCAAAATTTTTACAGGTCAAATTAGTAACTGGAAACAAGTTAATCCTCGTCTTCCAACTCAAACTATTAACGTTGTCGTGCGATCGGACAGTAGCGGAACTAGTTATATTTTTAGCAACTTTTTAAGTGAAGTGACTGGCGGCAAAATTAAAGCCAGCAAAAAACCAAATTGGGGTTTTAAAGTATTTTCAAAACGCCCTCAAAATTCTGGAGTTGCTGGAGAAGTAAAACGGATTCGCGGAGCTATTACCTACGTACAAGCAAGTTTCGCACAAAAAGAAGGTTTACCGATCGCCCGAATTCAAAATCGAGCTGGTCAATATGTTAAACCGACGATCGCCGAAGCAAATAAGGCACTTACAGAAGTTCAATTTAATGACGATTTTACCGTCGAGAATATCATCGATCCTAAAGATGGTTATCCGATTGTTGGGGTGACTTGGTTGCTGCTACACGAACAATACCCTCAAGCAGTAGCCAAAGAAATTAAAAGTCTCGTTACTTGGATCTTAACTAAAGGTCAAACCCTAAACCAAGGATTGCAATATACTCGCATTCCTGAAGATGTCACAAAAAGAGCGATCGCTGCAGTTAATCAAAATATCACTGCTCGATAATACTGTTTCTGTTGGAAATTGTTATCGATCTCAGGTCTAGGTAGGAGGTCAGAAGTGTTAATTTGCCAAAGCAAGATCGAATTAAAACATCGATATAGTTTTATCAATATAGTTTTTCTAACTAGTTAGATAGAGTGAATGGCGATCGCAGTATCAAATTAAAACATCGATATAGTTTATCGATATAGTTTTTCTAACTAGTTAAGTCAAGCTAATGGCGATCGCAAGATCGAATTAAAGCATCGATATAGTTTTATCGATATGGTTTTTCTAACTAGTTAAGTCAAGCTAATGGCAATAGTTTTGTTTGAAAGCTAAATAAATCCTTTTCCTAGCGCAATAGTTTTTTTTGATTGAGAAGAACCGTGAGAAAATTTAAATACTTATTACTGACATCGGCTTTACTGAGTGCGATCGCGTCTCCAGTAAAAGCGCAAACACAATTGCTCGATCGCATTGAAAGTTACAACGATCGAGCGATCGAACAAGAACAAATTACTAACGTCTTTCAATTGAGAGACGTATCTCCAGGAGATTGGGCATTTGAAGCACTCAGAAGTTTAGTCGAACGCTATGGCTGCGTTGTCGGCTTTCCTGACAGGACATTTCGCGGCAATCGAGCCTTAACTCGTTACGAATTTGCCGCTGGTTTAAATGCTTGTTTGGAGCGGATCGAAAAACTAGCAGCAGATTCTTGGGTGATTCTTGAAGAAGATATAGCTAGATTAAAACGGTTGCAAGAAGAGTTTGCCACCGAACTAGAAAGAGTTACCGTTAAAATAGACGATCTAGAAGATCGGATCGTTTTTCTTGAAGAGAATCAATTTAGCACCACAACTATTTTACGCGGTAGTTTGAGCTTTAATTTAGCCGATGCTGTTGGAGATAAAAAAGCAGTTCCTTCTGGGAATTTAATCAGTAACGAAGATATCAGTTCAAATCTTACTTTTTCTTCTCGAGTAGCTTTAACCTTCGATACTAGTTTTACCGGCCGAGATCTGTTGCGTACCAGAATACAAGCAGGAAATGTCAATAACTTCGGTAGAAGCATTACCGGAACTAACATGACCCGTTTTAATGGAGCAACTAATACCGATAACGATGTTACCCTCAGCACTTTATTTTATGGTTTTCGTTTTGCCGATCGGGGTATAGCTGCGATCGCCGCTAGGGGAGATTTTCCCACTAGAATTTTTCCAGCCCTCAACCCAGTATTTTCGATCTCCACTTTTGGCGGATCTTCGCCAATTTATTCTTTTGCTTTTGGTGCTGGGGGTGTGGTTTACTATCAATTTAACGATTGGTTAGCCGCAGGTACGAGTTATTTCGCTTCTAATACCGAAGAGCCAATTACAGGACTATTTGGGGGTCAGTTTACCAATTTAAGCCAGATCACCCTCACTCCCACCGATCGCTTGGGAATTGCTTTTGATTTCGCCCGTTATTATTCTCCCGAACCTGGAGATACGATTAACGTCACTGGAAGTAAAGGGAGTATTTTCGGCGAACGTCCTTTCGGAGACAGTACGGCAACATCTTCTAATTCTTACGGTTTACAGGCTACTTACAGTCTTAGCGATCGCTTTATTTTAGGCGGCTGGTTGAGCTATTTTAATCCGACTGCGGAATCTGTGCCAATTATTAATAATATTATCGTCGGCGATCGCGGATCTAGAGCCGATATTTTCAGTTGGGCTGTTACTGCTGCTTTACCGGATCTGGGTAAGTTAGGAAGTCAATTAAATTTTGTCTTCGGAATGCCGCCAAAAGTAACTAGCAACGATGTTACTTCTCGCCGCGATCTCGATAATTCTTATCATCTTGAGGTTTCTTATCGTTATCGACTGACTAATAGAATTAATTTGACTCCTGGTTTTTTAGTAATCGTTAACCCGGAACATAATAATAGTAACGATCCGATTTGGTTGGGATTATTTAGAACTAGTTATAGTTTTTAATTGTTTTTTTCTCGAGGGGGACGATTATATTTTTGCTGTATTGATTCGGCTCGTCTTTACCTAAAAATTCTAAAAATCCACCGACAACAATTAAAGCGATCGGAATCATTATCGTCACTACTAACAATAA